>JBJEBP010000147.1:21838-42302 GCA_051870135.1 Candidatus Cryptobacteroides sp.
CGCTTGGTCGAGATGACAGAATGCGCTCCGCTTGGTCGAGATGACAGAATGCGCTTCGCTTGGTCGAGTTGACAGAATGCGCTCCGCTTGGTCGAGTTGACATTTACCTTCTGTCATTTCGAGCGCAGTCCGCAGGACGTAGTCGAGAAATCTCCTTCGTTGACAGGCTACTCTACATAGCCGCCCTGCGACTTCCAATGCAGGAAACCATAAATAGCAGAAAGGGTATAGAATGCGTAAAGTGCTGTCATCCACCACATTCCCTGCATTGCGCACATTGCCACATAGAAAATGTCTGCGAAAATCCAGAGCAGCCACTGCTCCTTGTACGAGCGGGCCAGCCACCAGGTCGCTATGACGCTCAGAACTGTCACGAATGCATCCATTCCCGACATTGAGTCTCCGAGAATGCGGAGAAGCCAGATGAATGCAGCGGTGCCTGCCACAAGGGCAATGAGGCTCCACAAGATGGCAGGAAGGGTGAGCCGGCGAAGATGTATACTCCCCTCTCCAGTCCTGCCCTCGTCCCGCTTCCAGGAAATATAGCCGAACACTGCCACGAAAACATAATAGACATTAAGTCCCATCGAGGCATATAGGCCCTGGTTGAAGAATACAATAACAGATGCGACTCCTGAGATTGCCTGCAGGAGCCACATCAAATTGTTCTGTCTTATCTCGAACAACAGGAAAAGCACGCCCGTCACCAGGGCGAATATTTCCATTGCCATATAGATAACTACTTGGTCTTGATAGAGTTGAGGAGGTCAATCTTACCCTCGTCAATCAGGTGGAGAATCATCTCGCCGAAGAGGGTGTTGGCCCAGGCAAACCACTTCCTTGTGAACTTGGAAGGGTCGTCCTTGTGGAAGGACTCGTGCATGAATCCGGTACCGGCGTCAGTATTGACCAGAGTCTCGACACACCATTTGATTTCCTTGTCATCGTTGGATGTCATGGCCCTCATGATGATGCTCATAGGCCAGATCATATCGTAGCCGATATGAGGTCCGCCGATTCCCTCGGCAGCCTTTCCCTTGAAGAAGTAAGGATTGTACTTGCTGAGAACGAACTCCCTGGTATTCTTCCAGATAGGGTCATCGTAAGAAACGGTTCCAAGATAAGGCATTGCAAGAAGACTCGGCACATTGGCGTCATCCATAAGATACTTGTTGCCGAAGCCGTCCACCTCGAAAGCGTAGATCTTGCCGAACTTAGGATGATTGAACACAGCATATTTCTTGAGAGCATCCTCTACCTCATCCGCAAGAGCGCGGCATTCCTTGGCCATCTTCTTCTCCATGTTGACAGTCTCAAGAATCTCCGCAGCCTTCCTCAAAGCGCTGACAGCAAAGAAGTTGGAAGGGACGAGGAAGTCAAATGTAGTGGCATCGTCGGAAGGGCGGAATGAAGACACAATGAGGCCCACCGGATTTACTGGATTACCGTATCCGTCGCAGCACTTGGTATCGAGCTGGCGGTCGGTTGTACGGCGGAAACTGTATGGACCGAGTTTGCGCTTCCTCTGCTGTTCCTTCAAAGTTTTGAGAATCTTGCCGGCAGCCTCAACCCAGGTAGGGCCGAAGACAGTGGAGTCCCCAGTCGTCTTCCAGTACTCATAAGCCAGGCGAATTGGATAGCACTGTGAGTCAATCTCCCATTTGCGCTCGTGGATGTATGGATTCATCTCGGTGAAGTCGGACTCCCACTCGCTGCCTGTAGGACCGTCATTGTATGCATTGGCATAAGGATCGTGGCAAATGAGGGAGAACTGGCAGTTGATGACTCCCGCAAGGAGATTGCGGAGATTCTCGTCATCCTTTGCAAACCTTACATAAGGCCAAACCTGTGCACCGGAATCCCTGAGCCACATTGCGTGGATGTCACCGGTATAGACGAATGTCCTCCAGTTCCCGTTTTCGTCCTTGCCGAAATGCACGGTGGTATCGAGGGTATTCGGGAAACAGTTGGCAAACATCCAGGCCAGTTTCTTGTTCTGGAGAAGCTCAGAAACCCTGACTATCTCATTCTCGACAGCCTGCGACTCGAACAGACGGTTCGCCGGAGCCGGCCTGTTGGAAACATAGTCCTGTGCGGACATCGAAAGTGCGGCAAGAACTGCTGCCGCGGAAATAATGAATTTTCTCATAACAAGTGTCATAATTCAAGTGGTACTACTTCGGGATCAATCAGCCCCGACCGGGGCAAAGATAGCATAAAAAAATAACTTCCTACAATACCTCGATAAGTTCAACCTTGAACACAAGAGCGGAGTAAGGAGGAATCGCACCAGGTGCACCGGCCTCGCCATAGGCAAGATTGTAAGGAATGTAGAGTTCCCAGGCGGAGCCCTCCGCCATCAGCTGGAGAGCCTCTGTCCAGCCTGCAATCACCTGATTCACACCGAATACGGCAGGCTCATTGCGGTCGTAGGAACTGTCGAATTTCTGTCCGTTCGGGAATGTTCCCTCATAATGGCATTTCACCTTGTCGGTCTTGCCCGGCTTCCTGCCTTCGCCTGATTTGAGGACTTTGTATTGGAGACCGCTTGGAAGCACGGTCACTCCTTCCTTCTTTGCGTTGGCTGCAAGAAATGCTTCTCCGTCTTTCTTCATAACCTCGCCGATCTCGGCCTGGCGAGCGGCCTGCTCCTCCTGAATCTTTCCGAAGAACTCATCCAGAAGCGTACCTGCCTCCTCGTAAGATATTGCCGGCTCGGCACCTGTAAGGGTCGCCTTGAGTCCTGCTGTGAAGTCGTTGAAGGAAATCTCCCTGACACCCGACTGGAGCATATTGTGGGCAATGCTCATTCCCAATGCGTAACTGTTCTTGTCCATTATTGTTGTCTGTTAATATTCATCCCAGGCCTTTATCTGTATGTCATCCAGGCTCATCGAGCAGAATGCGCGTATGAAGGCGACGGCAAGACGGGCGTTGGTGAAGAGAGGCACATTGAAGTCAATGGCGGCACGGCGGATAATGTAGCCGTTGGAAAGTTCCTGTGACGTGAAATTCTTTGGAATGTTGATTACCATCTCGACCTCCTTGTCCCGGATCATGTCAAGTGCGCTGCGGAACCGGCCTTCATAATTAGGGTCATTGCACTCCGAAGGCCAGAGGACACGGGTACAAGGAATGCTGTTCTCGATGAAATACCTGTAAGTTCCTCCGGTGGCATAGAGTTCATAACCGTGGTTGGCCAGGATGCGGCAAGCCTGGAGCATGTCCGCCTTCTGGAGCGGGTCACCGGTCGAAAGCAATATCTTCTTCGACGGGATAGTATTGCCGACGGAGAGCACGGACTTGAGCAGGGCCTCGTCCAGGTTGTCTCCGAGACATCCCACCTCACCGGTGGAGGACATATCCACGCCGAGCATAGGGTCAGCCTCCTCGAGACGAGCGAAGGAGAACTGGGAAGACTTGACTCCCACATAGTCCAGGTCGAACGCACTCTTCTGCGGAGCAGCCGGATGCTTCTCGAGCATCACCTTGGTAGCAAGTTCTATAAAATTGATTTTCAATACCTTGGACACAAACGGGAAGCTTCTGGAAGCCCTCAGGTTGCACTCGATTACCTTGATCTGGTTCTCCTTGGCGAGGAACTGGATGTTGAAAGGTCCGGAAATCTGGAGAGCACCGGCAATCTTGCGGGCAATCTTCTTGATTCTTCTCACGGTCTCCACATAGAGTTTCTGCGGAGGGAACTGTATGGTAGCGTCACCGGAATGTACTCCGGCATACTCGATATGTTCTGAAATGGCGTAGGCAAGCACTTCACCGCAGTCTGCCACGGCATCGAATTCAATCTCCTTGCACCTGTCCATGAACTTGCTTATCACGACAGGATGCTCCTTGGACACATCGGATGCGAGTGAAAGGAAATGGCGGAGCTGCTCATTGTCGTAGCAAACATTCATCGCAGCACCGGAGAGCACGTAGGAAGGACGCACCAGTACCGGGAAACCGACCTTGTCTATGAACTTGTCAACATCGTCCATGGTCGTGAGCTCGCTCCATTCAGGCTGGTCAACGCCCAGGGCGTCCACGATGCTGGAGAACTTGTTCCTGTCCTCTGCCTTGTCAATGTCCTGGGCCTTGGTTCCCAAGATCGGAACCTTCGCGCGTGCGAGCCTGAGAGCCAGGTTGTTAGGAATCTGTCCGCCAACTGAAACCACTGTTCCGTGAGGATTCTCCATCTCAATGATATCCATCACCCTCTCGAAAGTAAGCTCGTCGAAATAGAGCCTGTCGCACATATCATAGTCGGTAGATACGGTCTCAGGGTTATAGTTTATGAGCACTCCCCTGTAGCCTTCCTTGCGGATTGTCTCGATGCAGTTCACCGAGCACCAGTCAAACTCCACCGAACTTCCTATGCGGTATGCGCCGGAGCCGAGCACGACGACGGATTTGCCGTCATTCTCGAACTTGATATCATTGTATGTGCCGTTGTATGTAAGATAGAGATAGTTGGTCGCAGCCGGGAACTCAGCCGCAAGGGTATCAATCTGTTTTACAACAGGGACAATGCCGAGAGACTTCCTGTAGGCACGTACAATATCCTGGGCCTCGGCTGAATTGAGCTTGTCCTTGAAGACGGCCCTCTGGATCTGGAAATCCGAGAAGCCCTGGCATTTGGCCTGGCGGAGAAGGTCCTCCGGCATTGACTCGAGAGTGTCATAGCCGAGCATCTCGTGATAAGTACCGACAATGTTGGAGAGTTTGTCGAGGAACCATCTGTCAATCTTGGTGAGAGCGTGAATCTGGTCAACCGTGTATCCGGCACGCATTGCCTTGGAAATCACGAATATACGCTTGTCCGTAGGTTCCTTGAGAGCCTCGTCAATATCGGCCACCTGGAGTTCCTTGTTGCCCACGAAGCCGTGTGCTCCCTGCCCGATCATCCTGAGACCCTTCTGGATAGCCTCCTCGAATGAGCGGCCAATGGACATCACCTCGCCGACGCTCTTCATACTTGAGCCAATCTTCCTCGAAACGCCGTGGAACTTGGAGAGGTCCCAGCGCGGAATCTTGCAAACAATGTAGTCCAATGCAGGCTCGAAGAACGCAGGAGTGGTCTTGGTAACGGAGTTCTTCAGGTCGAAGAGGCCGTAGCCGAGGCCGAGTTTGGCGGCAACGAAGGCCAGCGGATATCCTGTAGCCTTGGATGCAAGAGCCGAAGACCTTGACAGTCTGGCATTTACCTCAATGACCCTGTAATCCATCGCATCCGGGTCGTATGCATACTGGACATTGCATTCACCCACAATTCCAATATGGCGGACAATGCGGATGGAGAGTTCGCGGAGGTAGTAATAATCCTTGTTGGACAATGTCTGGGAAGGGGCTACGACAATGCTCTCCCCGGTATGGATTCCGAGAGGGTCGAAGTTCTCCATGTTGCAGACAGTGATACAGTTGTCATATTTGTCCCTGACCACCTCGTACTCAATCTCCTTCCATCCCTTGAGGGATTTCTCCACAAGAACCTGTGGGGAGAATGAAAATGCCTTGGTGCAGAGTTCCTTGAGTTGTTCGTCATTCTCACAGAAACCCGAGCCGAGACCGCCGAGGGCGTACGCAGCCCTGACAATCAGTGGATAGCCCAGGGAGCGCGCAGCCTCCATTGCCTCCTCCATTGACTCCGCAGGATGGGACTTGATGGTCTTGACATTGATTTCATCGAGCTTCTTCACGAACAAATCCCTGTCCTCCGTGTCCATAATGGCCTGGACCGGGGTACCAAGCACCTCTACCGCATATTTCTCCAGAACGCCCTTCTCATAGAGTTCGACGCCACAGTTCAGGGCAGTCTGTCCGCCGAATGAGAGGAGAATGCCCTGGGGCCTCTCCTTGGCAATTACCTTCTCCACGAAATAAGGGGTCACCGGGAGGAAGTAAATCTTGTCGGCAACGCCTTCTGATGTCTGGACAGTGGCAATGTTGGGGTTGATGAGGACAGTCTCGATACCTTCCTCGCTCAATGCCTTGAGGGCCTGTGAGCCAGAATAGTCAAACTCTCCGGCCTGACCGATTTTCAATGCGCCGGAACCGAGGATGAGAACTTTCTTTATATTCGGATTTTTCATACTGTCAATGTTTTAAAGCTTGCTGATGAACTCGTCGAAGAGGAATTCCGTGTCGGTAGGTCCGCTGGATGCCTCCGGATGGAACTGAACCGAGAAGAATGGCTTGGTCTTGTGGCGCACTCCCTCGTTGGTCCCGTCATTCATGTTCACGAACCAAGGCTCCCAGTCCGGGCCGAGAGCGCTGGAATCCACAGCATATCCGTGATTCTGGGATGTAATGTAGCATTTGTTCGTCCCGAGCATACGGACGGGCTGGTTATGGCTCCTGTGTCCGTATTTCAATTTATATGTAGTGGCACCGGCAGCCCTGGAGAGCAGCTGGTTGCCCATACAGATACCGAAAATAGGCTTGTCCCCCTCCATCGCCTTGCGGAGACGCTCCACGGTCACCTGGCAGAACTCAGGATTGCCGGGACCGTTGGAAATGAAGAGGCCGTCATAGTCGAGGCTGAGGAAATCATAGTCCCAAGGCACCCTGATGAGCTCGACTCCCCTGTCAACGAAGCAGCGGAGAATGTTGTGCTTCACTCCGCAGTCCACCAGGACGACCTTCTTGTCACCGGAGCCGTAACGGATCACCTCCTTGCAGCTCACAATGTCAATCTGATTGTCCAGGTTAGGATCGTGAACCTCCTCCGGAGAAGGAGCCTCCTGCCCGTCCGGGACAATGACTCCGAGCATCGAGCCCTCTTCCCTCAAGACCTTGGTAAGTTCCCTTGTATCAATGCCGTAGATACCGGGTATCTTCTGTTCCTTGAGCCACTGGTCAAGACTCTTCACAGCATCCCAATGGCTGTACTGGAACGAATATTCGGAAATCACGAGTCCCCTGACCCAGATTTTTTCCGACTCGAAGTTGAGCGAAATGCCATTGGCGTCAATGCCCTCGTCCGGCACACCGTAGTTTCCGATGATTGGGTAGGTCACACAAAGAATCTGTCCTGAGTAGGACGGGTCGGTGAGGCTTTCCGGATATCCTACCATTGCCGTGGAGAACACGACCTCACCGTCACAAGGCTTGTCATATCCGAATGACCAGCCCCTGAGTTCCATTCCGTTCCTGAGACGGAGCGTTGCCCGAAGTTTCTTTTCCATCTTAAGCTTTATGACAAAAAAACGGCCACCCCTTGGCGGGAATGGCCGATAATCAACTAAATATCAAAAACAACGACGCTTCCGGGTTACCGGAAATATTGAAGTATGTTCCTGTCTTCATCATAGCGGTCGTGCTGTTTTGATTTCAGAATGCAAATATACGTATTTCCCCGGTAATCTGCAAAGCTGAAGTCAAGAATTTCCCTATCCGCAAATCAGAAATTGGCGTATATAGGCAGACCGCCAGCCGCTGCTGAAGGAAGAAGGTACGCAGACTGGAGAGCAATCCAGATTGCGGCGGCAATGACGATTGCGCAGCCCAGCACGCCCGACTTGGCCAAAATCCTGTCTGGCAATGAGTTCCAGGATGATGGCAGGAAATGAAGGACATAGCCGGCAATCATGATGAAGACTGCCGGAGTGGCATTGTGAATGAGTTCAATGCCAGCTCCAACATTGAAATTGTTGAAAATCGAGGCAATCATCCCGAATGCTCCTGAAGCCGAAGAGGAAGTGAAGAAAATCCAGCCGGCAAGCACAATGTGGAAGGTCAGCAGCACCGAGAGCATTCTGGTGACCGGTCCCATCCCCTCGCCGGTCTTGTGTGAGCCCGGGACCTTCGCAAGCCAGACCTTGTGCAATGCCAATGAGACCCCGTGCAGCAGTCCCCAGATGGCGAATGTCAGCCCGGCACCGTGCCAGAGGCCTCCCAGGAACATTGTGATTATCAGATTAATATACGTTCTGAATGTCCCCTTGCGGTTGCCCCCGAGGGGGATGTAGAGATAGTCCCGAAGCCAGGAAGAAAGGGAAATGTGCCATCTCCTCCAGAACTCGGTGATGGTAGCTGACTTGTATGGAGCGTCGAAATTGAGAGGCAGGCGGAAGCCCATCAGCAGGGAGATTCCTGACGCCAGGTCGGTATATCCGGAAAAGTCGCAATAAATCCTTATGGCGAATGCGTACGCACCGATAAGGGCAACCGATCCCGCATTGCCCATCTCCCCCGCGAAAACAGGTCCGGATAGAAGTGCGCCCACGCATTTGGCTATTACACAGTATTTTACAATGCCGGAGGCAATGAGCCTGGCTGCCATGCCCATATCCTCATTGCTGATGCGGACGGACTCAGCCAAAATCTGGGGCACAAAGTCCCTGCAGCGTACGAGAGGTCCGAGAACCATCTTCGGGAAGAATGCCAGAAGTAAAAGGTAATCAGTATATTTCACCGGTACCGGGGCGGAACGACGGTAGGCATCCACGACGCAGGAAATGGACTGGAAAATGAAAAATGACACTCCGGCCGGAATCATCAATGCCTTGATGCTCAATGTCTCCGTGCCTGCAATTACAGCCGCCAGCGAGGCGAAGAGCCCCGAGCATTTGAAAAACACCAGGACAGCCACATCAATAGCGACGGACAATGCAGTCCGCAACTTCCTCGACCTTTCAGTCCTGTTCTCCGAGGAGAGGAACCGGCAGGCCTGCCAGTCAATGAGGGCCACGACCGCAAGAAGCAGGACATACAGCCCGCTCAGTTTCCAATACAGGAAGAGGGAGAATACGAGCAACACCGGATTCCGAAGCGATTTCTTACCGCAGACCACGCTATAGACTGCGAGGAAGACAGCGAATACGATGAGAAACCATCCGCTCGCCAATGAGAATGAACCCGTCTGGAAGAATCCGCCCATCGTCATTTCAATTTCAATGTGGACGGAGCGGCCTCAAGCACCGCCGCCTCCCTCATAAGGGAATCAAGCGCAGCAGACTCCACCCTGGCCAATTCCTCGGCCCTCATTGCGGCATCAGCCTCGTAAACACATTGAAGGAGAGCCTCATAGAACTTGCTGGCGAAAGCCCTGCCACCATAGTAATTGATATGAGTCCGGTCATCAGCCACGTATCCGTTGGCAGCGAAAGCCTCCATTCCCCCAAGGGCCCTCATTGCAGCCAGCGTATTCCAGTAGCAGACTCCGCAGCTTTCCGCCGAGCGTCTCTGCCAGAGATTCAGTATATCGGGCGAATTAATTGGGCGGAAATTACCGGTTTCCCCGTCCTTGATCCATCTGTCGCTTACTCCGAGGACAACTATTGCGGCATCAGGGAAGCATTTCCGGACATACACAATCATATCCCTGAGCTGCTGGCCGTATTTCTGATAGGACTGCTGCCCGTCCTGAAGTATGTTCAGCCCATATTGCAGAACCACCATGTCATAGCCAACAAGATCATCGAACTGGCGGTTGAGAAGCGGGTCGGTGGCGAAAATCGCATGGCCGTTATTGCTTCTCACGGAGAAATTGTCCACACAGGAACCGCTGCCGTCCACCATCCTCACTCCATAGCCGACCACCTGGCCGGACTTGACCGCGAGACTGAGGGTCTTTATCTCCGACCTGAGCCTAATTTCGTGAAGGAGTCCGTCGGCAGGCAAGGTGAATGTCTTTGTCAATGAATCATTTACGATTACCTCAACCTCGGATTCCATCACCGGTTTCAGATATATGCAGGCTTCGTGCGAAGGCCTGCCCGTCTTATCTTTCCAAATAGTCCTGGCTCCCGGTCCACCCACAGCGGAATATCCAGACACAAGAAATGCGTTCTTCCATTTTTCAGGCACGGAGCCTCGCTTCATAATGCTGTAGGTAGTCCATCCCGAGGACTTTCTGGACACGGAGCGGTTGTAGATGGCGAATGGGATGTCACAAGGTATAAAGCCCACTCCGGCACCGCCTGCGGATGTTTGAAGCATTCTCCTGAGGTCGGATGTCAATATGTCCCCCTCAATGAAGGAGTCTCCGAGAAAGGCTATCCTGACAGGCTCTCCCTGGCGCAGTTTGCGTCCGAAACGGCCGAGGCAGGTCACGGATGAGGTATCGAAATCCTCAATCGGAATGAATCCCGGCTGCCCTGACCTGTCCACATCGGCTTTGAGCTTGCGGGCCGGGCCGGATGCAGGAGTGCCGGCAGTCCACTCGTGGGTCACGGCAACCTTGCCTTCTGAACTGTCCGGGACGGCAGCCTTGAGCTGCTCGAATTTCTCAAGTTCCTTGTCAAGGGTCTTCAAGTCCGCCTTGAACCCGGTCGATACGGCTGCTTCCTCCTCCGAATAAATACCGAAAAGATCAGCCCTGTGAATTTTTCCGGACTCGGACGAAGGTATGGCCGACATTGTCACCGTCAATGCGATGACAAGGACAGCCAGAAGAAGACTCCGCAGGGCGGAGATCATTGAATCGGTCGATTTTGACATATTCGGCAATATTCGGAATTATTCCGCTATATTGCAAATTTTCTTGGCACGCTCAAGAGCAACATTGATGTTCGGGCAGATGTTCTCCTCGCCGAGAAGATTGTAGAAGCCTGCGTTCTGCAGAGTGTTATGCACTTTCTCATTGACACCTGAGAGCACGACAGGAATATTGTTCTTCTGGCTCATCTTGCAGAGGTTGGAGAGGTTGTGAATGCCAGTGGAGTCCACGAAAGGCACTTTTCTCATCCTGATAATGCGGACCTTGGTCTTGCTTCCCCTGCCGCTCATCATCTCCTCGAACCTGGTTGCTACGCCGAAGAAATAAGGGCCGTTGATTTCATACACCTCCACTCCCTTCGGGATGATGAGGTTCTCTTCCTTCGTCTCAAAATCGGTCTCGGCATTGACATCGATCTCGTTCTTCAGCACGGAAATCTCGGTGGTCTCCATAACCCTTCGGATGAAGAGGACGCAGGCGAGAATGAGGCCGGCGCTGATGGCTACTGTCAGGTCGAAGATGACAGTGAGTAAGAATGTCAGAATGAGCACGAAGACGTCGGATTTAGGATTGCTGAGCAATGCCTTGAATGTCCTCCAGCCGCTCATGTTGTAGGCCACGACCACCAGCACTCCGGCAAGACAGGCCATCGGGATGTACTTGGCGAGTGGCATCAGGAAGATAAGAATCAGGAAGAGGACTACGGCGTGGATGATTCCGGCCACAGGGGTACGTCCGCCGTTGTTGATATTTGTCATTGTCCTTGCGATGGCTCCTGTGGCTGGTATTCCGCCGAAAATAGGAGTCACGATATTGGCAATGCCGAGGGCGATGAGCTCGGTGTTGGAGTTGTGTCTGGCACTTATCATACCGTCTGCCACAGTGGCCGAAAGCAGGGACTCGATGGCTCCGAGGGCTGCAATGGTGATGGCAATCGGGAAGAGGCTCTTGATTGCCTCCCAGTCCAATGACGGCATCTCCGCCTTCGGCAGGCTGGCATTGATGGAGAACCTGTCCCCGATAGTGTCAATGCAGTTTACACCGGCAAATGTCTTGAGGAGATAGACCGCCACTGTGACAATGATGATGGCCACAAGGGATCCCGGAATCTTCCGTGAAAGCCTCGGTGTCAGTGCAATGATGAGAATGCTGACGAGGGTCACCCCGGCCTCCCACCAGTTGACCGTGGTGATATGTTTGAAGTAGAGAATCCACTTGCCGATGAAATCCCCCGGAACGCTTTCCCCTCCGAACGTAAGTCCCAGGGCATCAGGTATCTGCGTGGAGAAAATGGTCAATGCGATACCGCTGGTGAAGCCCACGACCACAGGATATGGGATGAATTTGATGACGGCTCCGAGCTTGAACACGCCGAGAAGTACCAGCATCACGCCCGCGAGCACAGTCGCAATGGCCAGTCCGCCGAGTCCGTATGTCTGGACGACTCCATAGACAATTACGATGAATGCTCCGGTAGGGCCTCCAATCTGGACTTTGCTGCCGCCGAAAAAAGAAATGATGAAGCCCGCAATGATTGACGTGATAATACCTTTCTCAGGTGTTACGCCCGATGCGATGGCGAATGCGATGGCCAGCGGCAGGGCAACGATTCCGACAATCAGTCCGGCCATCAGGTCAGAGGAGAATGTCTTCTTGTCATAGTTCTTGAGACAGGTAAAAAATTCAGGTTTGAAGTCAAAAGTTCGCATTGTTTTCCAATATTTCCGTTTCGTCTGCAAATATACCGCAAATCTCGGCTGCTCCCAAATTCTAAAACGTACAACCTGACATGGACTCTGAAAATTCTTCATCCGGCACTGTATTTCCGCCAAAATTGCTAAATTAGCGGACTATATTGAAGCGGAAAATGAATTTCAATGACAGAATTCTCGTGCTCGACGGAGCAATGGGCACGATGATACAGAAATACGGACTTGACGAAATGGACTTCCACAGACCGGGGCGGGATTGCGCCGTCCGGGACTTGGCAGCCCTCAAGGCATTGGAAGAGAGCAGGATGGAATTGAAAGGCAATAATGAGTGCCTGAATCTCACCCGTCCTGACATCATATTCGACATTCACCGTAAATATATTGAGGCCGGGGCGGACATCATTGAGTCCAATACATTCAGCGCCAACAGGATATCGCAGGAGGAATACGGTCTTGCAGGCATCTCCGGGGCAATGGCCAGGGAGGGAGCAGCCATAGCAAGGCGTGCGGCCGACAGAAGCAGCCGGAAGGTTTACGTAGCCGGAAGCGTGGGCCCGACATCCAAGTCCCTGACCCTCGCCCAGGACGTGGAACATCCGGAGTACAGGCCCTTCAGTTTCAGGGATATGGTATCCGCTTACAAGGAGCAGATCCGGGGATTGATTGACGGGGGCGCTGACTTAATACAGATTGAGACCTGTTTCGACGCCCTGAATGCCAAGGCTGCCATTTACGCTCTCGAAACTATAAACGAAGAGGATGGACGGACGGAACCGTTCCCTGCAATCGTCTCTGTATCAGTAAGTGACAGGAGCGGAAGAACATTGACCGGACAGACCGTCAGGGCTTTCTGCGATTCAGTCAGCCACTATCCCCTGCTGGCCTTCGGCCTGAACTGCTCTCTCGGAGCGGAGGACTTGCTCCCGCTTCTCAAGGATGTGGCAGGATTCTGCCCTTTCCCTGTCATCTGCTATCCCAATGCCGGCCTGCCGAATGAGATGGGAGGTTATGACGAAACGCCTTCACAGATGGCGGCGGGAATCAGGATTATGGCGGAAGATGGCCTGCTCAACATTGTCGGAGGCTGCTGCGGAACAACGCCCGGGCACATTGCCGCCATTGCATCTGCGGTGGATGGAGTCAAGCCAAGAACTATTCCGGACAGGCGCTATCTGTCGGTCAGCGGGCTTGAATCTGTCAGCATTGACCTGAAGAACAACAACTTCACCAATGTCGGGGAGCGCACCAATGTGGCTGGGTCGAGGAAGTTTGCGAAGCTCATTGCAGCCGGAGACTATGCCGGCGGACTGGCTGTTGCTGCAAAGCAGATTGAGGACGGGGCCAGCATCATTGACATCAATATGGACGATGCAATGCTGGACAGCCGGGACTGCATGGAGCGTTTCGTCAGGCATATTTCAGGCGAGCCGGCAGTGGCCAGGGCGGCCCTGATGATTGACTCGTCGCATTGGGATACCATATTGGCGGGCCTGGAAAATGCCCAGGGCAAGTCCATTGTCAATTCCATAAGCCTAAAGGAGGGCGAGGAGGCCTTCATTGCCAAGGCTCAGGAGATACACAAGCTGGGAGCGGCGATGGTAGTTATGGCATTCGACGAGGATGGCCAGGCCACGACATACGACAGGAAAATCGGGATTTGCAGGAGAGCCTGGACATTGCTCACGGAAAAGGCAGGAATCAGGCCTGAGGACATCATTTTCGATGTAAATGTACTTTCGGTCGGCACTGGAATCGAGGAACACGCCCGCTACGGCATTGACTTTATCGAGGCGGTGAGATGGATAAAGCAGAATCTTCCGGGGGCATTGACCTCCGGCGGAATCTCCAATCTTTCATTCGCTTTCCGTGGCAACAACAAGGTCCGCGAGGCGATGCATTCCATCTTCCTCTACCACGCCGTCAATGCAGGCCTGGATATGGGAATTGTCAATCCGGGAATGCTCCAGATTTACGATGACATAGAACCGGACCTGCTGGAGAAGGAGGAGGACGTGATATTGGACAGGAGGCCGGACGCTACTGAAAGGCTGATTGCCAAGGCCCAGGAGATTGCGGAGGAAAAGGCTGTGGAAGCATCTGTAGAGATGGTTCAGGACAGGAGTTCGGCTCCGGTGGAGGACAGGCTGGCCGAGGCTCTTGTCAAGGGCAAGTCCGAGCATCTGGAGGAAGATGTACTGGAATGTCTTTCATCCTACGGTACGGCTGTAAAGGTAATAGAAGGCCCGCTGATGGCCGGAATGGAGAAGGTCGGGGAACTCTTCGGCGCAGGGAAAATGTTCCTCCCGCAGGTGGTGAAATCTGCCAGGATAATGAAGGAGGCGGTGTCCATACTTGAGACCCACATGAAGGGCAATGAGGAAAGCGGTTCACATAAGCCATTGATAATCAATGCTACAGTAAAGGGAGACGTACACGACATAGGCAAGAATATCACCGGCATTGTCCTAAGTTGCAACGGCTTCGATGTCGTGGACCTGGGCGTGATGGTAGAGAAGGAGAGAATCCTTGACGAGGCTGTCTCCCGCGGGGCCTGCATAATCGGAGCAAGCGGCTTGATTACCCCGTCGCTTTACCAGATGGAGGAACTCTGCCGGGAGATGAGCCGGAGAGGGCTGGACATACCGCTTTTCATTGGCGGCGCCACTACCTCGGCCCTGCACACGGCTGTCAAGCTGGCTCCTCTCTATGACCACGTGTTCTATTCCCAGGATGCATCGTCCGCTGCCGTCATGGCCAAGAAATGCCTGATAGACAGGGAGAAGTTCGAGGCTGAGGAGCACGGGGCCCAGGCAAGGTTGCGGGAATTATATGAGAGCGGAAGGAAGAAGGCGGCTGGCGGGGCTGAAGCTGGCGGAGAGGCGGATACGAATGACGGGATGGCGGCTTCGGCTGCCGGGAAGTCTGCCATTTTCAGCGCGGATTCCTTCCTGAAGGCTGACCAGCAATGCCTTACGGACATTCCTTGCCGGGAAGTCGGCATTGACGAGGTGATGCCATACTTTGACTGGAGAATGTTCCTCGCCGTTTGGGGAATCAAATACGGTTCAATGCAGGAGGACAATCCGGAGGCCGCCCGCCTTATCGGTGAAGGCAAGGCTGTAATTGAGGATTGCCGCCGGGACGGTCGGTTGAAGATAATGCTTTCGGAACGCATTCTGGAGGCAAGATCAGATGGAAACTCCATCATTTTCCGGGACGGAAGTTCAATGCCGATGCTGCGTCAGGAAGAGGCCTGGGATATTCCGGGAGGCGGGAAGGCCTGCCTTTCGCTCTGCGATTTCCTGCCGGCGAAGGAATGGGGATATATGGGAATTTTCGCCGCAAGCGTTCTCCATGGTCATGGAGCGGATTGCGAATGTGGCTGTCATTCAGCGGAATACGAGGGAATGATGGAGAGAGCTGTGAGGGTGACATTGGCAGAAGCAGCTTCCTGCTGGCTGGACGAGAAGCTCAGACGGGAAATCAGCCGGGAGGATGTCAGGATTGTCAAGCCTGCTGCCGGATATGCTTGCTGCCCGGACCACAGCCTGAAGAAGGACATCATTGGAATGCTGCCCGGCAATGAGGCCCTTGGCATTTCATTTACAGAGAGTTATGCAATGATACCGGATGCATCGGTATGTGGGTTCATATTTTTCCACCCTTCGGCCTGCTATCCTGAAATAAGGCATATCGGACTGGAGCAATTCGAGGATTATGCCTCCAGGCGGGGTTTGGACGGGGAGAAGGCCAGGATGCTGCTTGGGCATTTGCTTTAGCAGTGAGGGGAATTGTCCCGTTCACCGGGTGACTGATTGGATGCAAAAACTGATAATACGCAATTCAGCCGGCATAATGTCATCTCGAGCGATAATGTCATCTCGAGCGTAGTCGAGAGATCTCTCCACGCGCTTCGCTTGGTCGAGATGACAGTTCGGGCAATGGACAATGGAAGTTCACTGCACGGATTGCGGACAATTTATAGAAAAACGTTGAAACAGAATATATAAAACAATGAAAATCAGCGATATACTGAAGGAAAGCAAGAAGCCTTTCCCGTCAATAGAGATAGTACCTCCGTTAAAGGGGATGAGCAAGGCCGAACTTCTGGATTCGGTCCGCAAGTTCATGGAATTCAGCCCGAAATATATCAATGTAACCTGTCACAGGGATGAATTTGCATTCCGCCAGGAGGCTGACGGCTCATATTCCCGTCACCTGGTCAGGAACCGGGTCAGCGAGGTGGCTGTTTGTGCCGCCATTATGTCGGAATTTGACATTGACGTAGTCCCTCACGTAATCTGCGGCGGGGCCTCGGCCGAGGAGATTGAGAGCGACCTCCACGATTACCGTTTCCTCGGCGTTGAGAACATTATGGCCCTCCGAGGGGATTCCATAACCGGGGAGAAGCGGTTCACTCCCCATCCGGCCGGCTACAGCCACGCCAATGAGCTGGTTGCCGCTGTCAGGGATTTTGACCGTGAGAGTTTCTGCATCGGTGTCGGGGGCTATCCGGAGAAGCATTTTGAGGCCGCCAACATTGAGACTGACATTGAAAATCTGAAGCGGAAGGTGGATGCCGGTGCGGACTACATCATAACCCAGATGTTCTTCGACAACAAGGTCTATTACCGTTTCGTGGAACTTTGCCGGGCAGCCGGGATTACCGTGCCTATCATCCCGGGACTGAAGCCGTTGTCATCTGCGAGGCAGGTGGAAATGCTTCCCCAGTCATTTTCCCTTGACATCCCGGTGGAACTTACCGAGGCTATCGCCAAGGCCGGTGACGACAAGGAGGCCGTCTATGAAATCGGCACGGAATGGTGCGCCGCCCAATGTTCCGACCTTCTACGCCACGGTGTTCCCGCCGTGCATTTCTACACCATGGGTAAGCCCCGCAACATCAGCGCCATCATGAAGAAATGCTTCTGACTGTGAGCAGAGACGTCAAAATCCCGCCATGCATCACTGCGCGGCGGGATAACACAATTATGAAAAATGCTTATGAAAAAGGTATGGGAATCTGGAAAATGATTCCGCTGTGAGAAATTAATCTTCCTTTACAATGCGGCCGTCGGCATCCTGATAGGTGATGGAGCCGCCCTTGGTCTCGTATGAGGTATCCGGACATTTGAGATCCTTGGCGTTGATGTGACCGGAACCGGCTATCGAGTATTTTGCCTGGCGGGACACTGAACCCTGGACAGAAAGTTCTCCCGAGCCGGCAATGCTGGCGCTCAATTCATTTGCATTCAAATACATATCCATATCCCCGCTGCCGGCAATCGAGACTTTGACTTCATCGGCATTGACATGGCCAGATGATATTTCACCGCTTCCGGCGAGGGCGCATTTGAACAGTACAGCATTCACTTCTTTTATTTCGATGTCACAGGAGCCCGCAGCAGCAAGGCTTAATTCCGCTGCCTCAATGCTACCGACATTGATTTCTGACGATCCACCCACAGCCAAGTCAAAATCAGATTCTGCACTGCCTAGCTTGCCGCAGTTAAAATCCACAGAACCCTCAATCTCAACTTTGTTTACCGCAGGTCCGGCAACCTCGACCACGATTTCTCCTGAAAATTTGGCAGGGCCATCCTTGAGACGTATCTTGAGACCATTATCTTCATTTTTGATTTCTACAAAACCGATGATATTGTCGGAAGCCATGACCTTCACGGACGGCTGGTCATCAGACTGAATGAATGTCACTTCAAGCGGACCGGCGACAGACAGTCTTGAGAATGGGGATACTATTGTGTCC
Organism: Candidatus Cryptobacteroides sp.; assembly: GCA_051870135.1. Classification (GTDB taxonomy): domain Bacteria; phylum Bacteroidota; class Bacteroidia; order Bacteroidales; family UBA932; genus Cryptobacteroides. Next base: position 39,756 of record JBJEBP010000147.1, read on the forward strand.
CTGGTAACTATCACACCGCTGGCTTCCACGAATTTGTCCTTGGCGAAATTGCGTACGGCTTTCTTGTTCACTGTGACTACACAGGATGAGGCTATGATGGAGATTGCTGCAAGGCTTGCGACGAAGCCTGCCATTCTTATTGTTTTCATTTTAGTCGATATTGGTTAAATTATTAAATCTTTGTCTGTTTCAAATACTTCAGGGCCAATGCCAAGAAGCTGCATCTGGCGGCGGATCCTCGGGACCACATTGTCAAGGAAGTCCTTGCGCCTGATTTCCAGGACCTTGTCCCTGGCATCAGAAGAAATGAAGTAGCCAAGACCACGCTTATTGTAGATGATTCCGTCATTGGTGAGAATCTCGTAAGTACGCATTATGGTGTTGGGATTCACTCCGAGCTGCGCACCATATTCCCTTACGGACGGGATTCTTCCGTCAGGGGCGAGGGAACCGTCCAGTATCTTCTCGCAGATGGTATCCGAGATTTGAAGATAGATGGGTTTGTTCGAATCGAATTCCATAATTATACAATTTAGATTACTAATGTTTCAATGTCTTGATCCTGAAGTAGATGGCAGTACCAAGGCCTGCAATTACAGCCACATTGACAAAGGCGGAGAGAGCATTGAACCAGGTGACCATGGCGCCGATATTGCCTTCATTCACAATCGAGAGGACCCACTTCTCAAAGTCAAAACCGTCAAACAGTCCGAGGCTGATGAGACCGCCCAGGATAAGGGACAGAAGCATGTTCAGGCCAATGAGAATGAGAATCGGATAAAGGATTTTGTGCTTCTTGAACAGCACCGCCCCGAGGAGGAAATAGAGGATTGAGATGCCGAAATTCAGGTAAATGTAGAAGAGATTAATCGAAATAAACTGCTGGGACTCGTCGAGAGCCTCCCCAAAAGAGCACAAATAGTTTATGGATTCTCCTGCGGACCGGAGCAATGTATTGCCGCAATGCGGGTCAATCAGACAGAGAATTGCATCGGTACCGAGATAGATGGCAAAGAACACGACCGGAACGACTACAAGGACGTTCAGCATCATTGAGGCGAACTTCTCCAGCTTCGAGGCGGGAATCATCAGGTATGAGCCGCCTTTCTTCTTGTCGGTGAGGAATCCGTAAACATGGGACGGATAGGTAATAAAGAGCAGGGAGGCTGTGACTGCCAGACACATAGCCCTTGCAACCAGCACAGGATGAGAGGCTTCCTGGGTAAAGACCAGTGAGAATGTCATCGTGATTGCATAAAGCACGAGAGGCATTAGGCACATTATCAGGAAGGAAGGACCGTAAGAAGTCGCCCATCTTTTCATATCATAGAGGAAAAACCTCCAGAATCTTTTGAATGAGAATGTATTGTTCATTTTCTTGTATTTTTTTCAATGTTGTTTTGCGAAGGAAATCTACCGTGCCTCAGGTGATGGGAACATTGCCTTGACAAGTGCCTTGTTGCGGTGGACCGCATTGAACAGGGCCTCGATATTGACCTTGCTCTCAATGCCTTCCGCATTGGCATAGACCTGGATGAAGCCGCCCGGCAACTGCTCGCTGTAAAGGGACTCCGGATGGAGAGTGTTGCCGTAATCGAAGTAGAGTTTCGATGAAATCTCATCAAGAGAGGCGTTCAGGAGCACATCCTGACGGTCAAGAATGATAATCGGGTCAATGATGTTCTCGAGGTCGCGGACCTGATGCGTGGAAATTACAATGGTGCTGTCCTCAGCCGTATATTTCATCAATGCGCTGCGGAACTGCGCCTTGGAAGGAATGTCAAGGCCGTTGGTCGGCTCGTCCAGGTAAAGATAGCGGCAGCCAAGCGCAAGAGCGAATGATATATATGTCTTCTTGAGCTGGCCGGCGGACATTGCGTTCATCTTCTTTTCAGGATCATTCTCGAAGAGAGTCATAATCTCAAGGAACCTGGCGTGGTCGTAATCCGGCCAGAACTCCCCTTCCATACTTGCGAACTGCTCAGCCTTCAACGGCAATGCAGCCACCTCGTCCGGAAGGTAATACTGGGATGCGAGAAGGTCAGGCTCCCTGTCGTATGGATTGCTTCCATCCACATCAATGCTGCCAGAGAGCGTCTTCTTCAAGCCGCAGAGCAATGTCAGGAGCGTGGTCTTCCCCACTCCGTTCTCACCGAGAAGTCCATAGATTTTCCCGGGTTCCAATTTCATCGTAATATTGTCCAGAACCGGAACGTTTCCGTAACTGAATCCAAGGTTGTTGATTTGAATCATAGTGTATGAGTTTATTAATACACTGCAAAGGTACGTCAATTTTTCTAATTTGCAATAGTTTTCAAAAAAAAATCCGAAAATTTGCATTTCTCCACGGCCGGAACGCTTATTTTTCAATGAAAAACGTACGAATACGGGAAAATATCCGTATTTTTGAAGATGAGGCTGGCCCTAAAGCCTGTCATATCTAGCGAAGCACGCAGTGCGTAGTCGAGATATCTGTTGAAAATCAAATCTTTACGGAAGATCTCTCCACTCGCTTCGCTCGGTCGGGATGACAGATAAGGGACTTTT
>JBJEBP010000148.1:0-2713 GCA_051870135.1 Candidatus Cryptobacteroides sp.
GACCGGCTCGCGCTAGCCGGAACTGCGGCCTAAATCACTTGCGAAACTTGAGTTAAGGATTATTCAAATAATAACCTGCATTCTCTTGAATATTTCATCCACCGCAGTTTCGGATATTAGGGAGGATTCCTTATTTTTGCGTCCGGGCCGGCCCAATTGCCGGCATTATTGAAACTATGATAAAGAAACTGGAAAACCGCAAATGGAAAGTACTGGAGAGTACCAGACTCCTGAATAAAGGTACTTGGATGAACCTCAGGCAGGAAAGGGTCCAGCTGCCTTCAGGTGCCATTGTCCCTGAATGGTTCATATTGGAATACCCTGACTGGGTCAATGTGATAGCGATAACGAAGGATGGGAAGTTCGTGATGGAGGACCAGTACCGTCACGCAATTGGTGAGACCAATTATGAGCTTGTTGCTGGCGTGGTGGACCCGGGAGAGACTCCGCTGGAGGCGGCGAAGCGGGAACTAAGCGAGGAGACCGGCTATGGTGGAGGTGAGTGGTCCCTGTTCATGAAGTTGTCACCGAACCCGACGAGCCATACAAATTACAGTTACACCTTCCTCGCAGTGGGCGTGGAGCCGCTGCGGAATCCGCACCAGGAGGCTACGGAGGATATCAATGTCGATATTTTCACCAAGGAGGAGGTGAGGGAGATTCTGGAATCCGGGGACTTGATCCAGGCACTTCAAGCCGCTCCTCTCTGGAAGTATTTTGCCATGGAACAAAAAAGAGGCTGACCCTTCGAGCCAGCCTCTTGGTGGAGGTAGACGGAGTCGAACCGACGACCCTCTGCTTGCAAAGCAGATGCTCTAGCCAACTGAGCTATACCCCCGTTTTGCGTTTGCAAATATAGATACTAATTGGTAAATTAGCAAAATTAATTGCATTTTTTTATGAAACCTCAAGTGGAAATCAGGCGAGCCTTTCCGGAAGATGCCCCGTTCATTGCCGTGTCAGTACTTGCCGCAATGGGTTATTACAGGGATGATTCCATATCTCTTGGAACAGGGGACAATAATTCACAGACAAGAAGTTATGAGGATGTGATGCTTGCACTGGAAGAAGCCGCGACCCGTCCGGATACATTGTACAGTTACAGGAACGTACACATTGCTACATACGGCGGTGAAGTGGCCGGCGTGATGATTGGTTATGACGGTGCCGGCTACAGGGAAATGGCAGCATTGACTTTCAGCCTCATTGCGGAGAAACTTGGGGTTGAGCCGTTCAATCCCGGCGAGGAAACAGGGGAGGGTGAATACTATCTGGACTCGCTTTACGTGGACAGGAAGTTCCGGGGACATTCCGTCGGCTCTCTGTTGATGCGCAATGAACTCTCTGTGGCAGAGGGACTTGGCTTCAGGACAGTATCCTTGATTGTGGACAAGGAGAAGCCTTGGCTGCACAGCCTGTACGAAAGGCTCGGATTCAGGGAGGACGGCGAAGTGATTTTCTTCGGCGAGCCGTATCTCAGGATGGTTCAGGAAATCTGATATGAAAAGTGACAGAAAGTTAATAACACAAAACGATACTGAAGATATGAAACTATCACACTTGGCCGCATCAGCCGCAGTGCTCGGTGCATTGGTCTCCTCCTGTTCGGGTAATGTTGAACCGGCGATAAAGACAGATGCCGCATTGGAGTCCCGAGTCGAGGGAGTCCTCAAGAAAATGACAATAGAAGATAAGATTGGCCAGCTGGTCCAGATCAATATTTCTGAAATTGAGACTGACGGCCGGCTGGATACTGCAAAGGTACGCGATATGGTAAGACGCTACCGGGTTGGCTCATTCCTCAATGTGCTTGGCAGCATCAGCCAGACCAGGGAGGTGACAGCTGCCGCAGTTTCTGAAATCCAGCGCATTTCGATGCGGGAACTCGGCATTCCGACAGTATTCGGCCTTGATATGATTCACGGCGCCTCCTATCTCTCGGATGCCACATTCTTCCCGCAGGAAATCAACCTTGCCGCTACCTTTGAAAGGGAATATGCCGCCAAGATGGGTGAAGCCATAGCATACGAGACCCGTGCCGCAATGGTGCCTTGGGTATTCTCGCCGGTCATGGACCTTGGCCGTGACCCAAGGTGGCCGCGTCATTGGGAAAGCTGGGGAGAGGACCCTTACGTCCAGTCGGAGATGGCAGTCGCCGAGACCGTCGGTGCACAGGGAACCGATCCGAATCATATTGATACAGAACACGTTGCTGTCAGCATCAAGCATTATCTCGGATATGGCGTGCCTGCTTCCGGACAGGACAGGACACCGGCCATCATTGCCCCGGGCGACATCAGGGAAAAATTCTTCCGCCCGTTCAAGGAATGCTTCAAGGCCGGAGCCCTCACATTGATGGCCAACTCCGCATCTATCAACGGAGTGCCTGTTCACTCCAGTCACGAATATCTCACAGAATGGTGCAAGGACCAGCTCGGATGGGACGGAATGGTAGTCACCGACTGGGCTGACATCAATAACCTATACACCCGCGAGCACATTGCCGCAGACAGGAAAGAGGCTCTCGAAATCGGCATCAATGCCGGTGTGGATATGATAATGGAGCCTTACGACCCGACCGTTTGCGACGAACTTCTCGAACTTGTAAATGAGAAACGCATCCCGATGTCCAGAATAGACGATGCCGTCCGCAGAGTGCTCCGCCTCAAATTCCGTCTCGGGCTTTTCGATGCGCCGGTATGGAGCGAGGACG
>JBJEBP010000149.1:0-2709 GCA_051870135.1 Candidatus Cryptobacteroides sp.
TCGGGACAATCCTGAACGGATGGTAAACCGGCGTCTGGATGATAACCTTCTCGTCCGGCTTCAGGAAGGCATTGACCACGAAGCCGATTCCCTTCACGACACCAGGGATGTAGCTGAACCATTCCCGCTTGGTCTCCCAGCCGTGATGCTCCCTTATCCAGGCAATGACGGCCGGCCAGTAATCCTCCGGCTCCATTGTGTATCCCAATATCGGATGTTCCAGTCTTTTCCTTATTGCCTCAATGATGAACGGCGGGGTCTCGAAGTCCATGTCCGCCACCCACAGCGGTATCAGGTCGGCCCGTCCGAACCGGCTCTCCAAATCCATCTTGACCGCGTCGGTACCGTGTCTGTCGGTCAGTTTGTCGAAATCGTAGGTAATCATAGTTTCTGTTAATAATCGTGTTTTTGGACATTCTGCATTTTACCTCCTCTCATGAGCTAAAACAAATTGCCAGCAAATTAGATTCTTCCTATTGGCATACTGAAAATCAGAACATTAGCATTATTTCACGTCACTTTAACATAGCTCTGGCAAATTATAGGCAAATTAAACTATGCCCAACCAGGTATATATTTCATGTAACGGTTCGCAGTTTCCGGATCAAGTGGTTTAATCCGGCCTTCAGAAACTGACGCCTTTATCAACCTTGAAATACTGCCTGCCGAAGTATCCTTCAAATTAAACCTATCTCGAAGTGATTTGTTGGTCAAGGCCTCACCTTGTACATACTTCAGACAAGCATGGAGATAACACGACCATAGCTTGTCTTCCATCGGAATGTTACTAAACTCCATACCAGAAAAAAGGGTAACTTTGGTGCTGTCTTGGAAGACCTCAATACGAGGAGCCGGAAGGAACTGGATCTCGCAGGCCAATACCATTCTGTCCCACCCTCGGCCAAGTTCCTCACACATTTTCAACCTACGCATCAGAGAAGCAAGTTTCTCATTGCGAGACTTTGGAGGATTATCAATGATGCGGAGCACATCCACCAAAGGGGTACCAGGATTTGTCACCTCAATACGATTATCAAATATTTCCACCACAGGTGCGGCCCCTGTAATATACAAGTCCTGATGAATGATGCTATTCGCAATGGCCTCCCTTACAGTAGGTAAGGGGAATTGACTTGTCGTTGACAGTTGAACTTCATTTATGTCTTCTTTGCTTGGCAGCAGAGCATTCACGTAACGCACAATATCCTCAAAACAAACAGCATAGCCCTGAGTGAATGATTCCTCTTTCTGTATCGTCAACCGGTTCTTGCCCTTATACTGAACAACACGCATGGCTTTGCGGCCCAACCTTGCAAATTCATTCAAATTCTTGGCAAAGAGTATTGCCCCCAAATTCGTTATTGAAAATAAGCCGTTGTCTTGCTTCTGAATTAATCCATCCTCACTCAAGTAATGGACTACTGCATCCTTCTCTAGAGGTTGAGGTATCTTCAACAATGTAAAATAAGCATCCACATGGAGCAACCTGATAATATCCTCAAACCTTTGTTCAGTCTTGACACAGACATCCTCAAACTGAGCATGGCGTAATTTATCCCATAACTGAGCACGGAATGCAGGGAACTCATATAACTTCTTTGTATAACTCCCACTACGAATGTAGTCTATATTCTGGAATGCTATCGGTTCATTAAGTGCCTTGTGAATGCGGATCAACTCGACATGTTTTCCCTCAATCTCCGTATCGTAAAATTCAAAATCCGCATTCTTGGAGAGGAGATAGCGCAACCAGTTTTCCAGCTCCTGCCCACCTTTCTTCTCCAATGCCAAGCGAACATCCGTCCCGATAATTTCATGAGTACTATCATCCACGCCCCAAACCAAATAGGCATAATCTCGATCTTGTAGAGTTGCACTGTTGGCAAGTGCACTAATATCCTCGCCAATCATCATTGGATGACAGTTGTTATGCTTGAACTCAACCCATCCCACTTCCTTGGGAAGTTTACATAGTTCCTTTACAAGAATATCAATGTTACCAATCATAAAAATGTACCTGTCAATCAATTACTCAAAGCCCCTATTTGATGTTGGCAATATTGGACATAATGTTTGCCTTTCTTCAATTATGTCGATGAGTGCTTACAATCTCTATCGGAGCTATCTGTTCCACAAATATAGCATTTTTGCGAATAAAAGGAAACGAGGAATAACTGGCAAACATCATAAAATCAGTACCTATCCGTGAATCTCCCTGCGATATCCGGCAGGCGATTTCCCTGTGTTCTTCTTGAAAAACCGTCCGAATGAGGACTGGTCCGCAAAGTTCATCCTCTCGACTATCTGCTGTATGGTCAAGTTGTTGTCAATCAGGTAGTTCTTGGCCTGCTGGACCAATGCGTCATTTATCCAATAGGAAATGGGCTTCCTGCTGAAAGTCTTTATCATCTGGGCCAGATAATCGGGAGAAAGGCATAATTTGTCAGCATAGAAACCGACAGCCCTCCTCTCATTGCCGTAATCATGGAGGAGTTGCATGAAACGGCAGAACAGAATGTCGGAATTGGAGAGATTGCAACCTGATTCCGGAGACTTCCTGGAAATAACCATATTGCCCACCTCCATGAAGAATATCCGGACGTAGGCTGCAACCAACCGGCGATACCAGAAATGCCCAGTTCTACGGATGGACCCAATAACATCAAGGATACAGTCTTCGAGCAGACGGCTTTCCTGCGGCTCAATCCT
>JBJEBP010000150.1:0-2708 GCA_051870135.1 Candidatus Cryptobacteroides sp.
GGAGAAGCAAAGGTGCGTGCCAGGTCCACCACTGTCATCAGGTGCATCCTGAGCATGAACGCCTTCACAAACGCCCTTGCAGGATGCAATCCATCACTTGAAATCAATGCTGATGCAAGCAGGCACGACATGTATTACATGAACTGGCACGACCCTGAGCACATAGTGCCGGATGTGGACTTGTCAGCTGTTGCAGACAGTATCGGGAAAGCGAATCTCAAACCGGACCGCTTCATGGACTCCATTTTCAAGTCTCCGGAAGAAATCAACTCCTCGTTCTATTCGGACATGTATATGATTTGCGGCAATATCCAGGGGACAACAGCATCCGATGTATCGTTCTGGGACCTTTTCACCGCAGATGAACTCTACACCCTTTATTACTGCAGCAATGCCGGATGGTACTTCAACCACGGAAATTCCCCTGCGAAGAACAATATGCGCCCATTTGTCCAGACCAACCTTCTGAGGACAATAATGGCACAGACTGATGATGCAATCAGGGACGGAGAATATGCAGCTGATCTCCGTTTCGGCCACGACGGAAACCTGTCCTCACTAGTCACCCTGATGAACATTAACGGCCTGGGGGCCTCCGTAAACGAAATTGACAGGATTTCCGAAGTATGGAGCATCACAGACATCATTCCAATGGCGGCAAATCTCCAGATGGTATTCTACCGCAACAAGACCGGTGAAGTCATAGTGCATTTCGCATTGAACGAGCAGGAGGCGGAACTGCCAATAGAGACATATCAGCCTGTAGGCAAAAAGGGCTCCACAGGCAAGTTCTACCTCTGGAGCCACGTAAAATCCTATTGGAACAGCATCCTGTCAGCCTCTCCGGTGAAATAGAAACTGCAAGGAATGGCTGAATTCCTACCGGTCAATGTCATCCGCAGTGAAGGTGATGGACTTTATCCAATCGAACAAATCCTCCAAAGCGTAGTCTCCGCTGTGAGGACGGTTCCAGGCGAGAAGGAAACCCACGAGACGAGACATTTTACACTCACAATCATGACAATCAAGGTAAAAAAATATGAATCCCCGTGCGGCATATTGATGCTCGGCTCGTTCGGAGACAAACTCTGCCTTTGCGACTGGCAGGTGGAGAAGCTCAGCGGCAATGTGAACAGACGGCTGAAAAGATCATTGGATGCCGAATTTGAAGAAGGGACATCGGAAGTGATTGAAAAAGCCGCTGAGCAACTCAATGAGTTCTTTGCAGGACAACGCAAAGAGTTTGATGTGCCAATGCTGTTCGTCGGGACCGACTTCCAGAAAACCGTCTGGAAGGAATTGCTGAATATCCCTTTCGGCCATACGGTTTCCTACGGAGAACTGGCACGCAGAATCGGAATGCCCAAGGCTGTCCGTGCGGTTGCCAATGCAAACGGGGCCAACGCAATGTCAATCTTCGCTCCTTGTCATCGGGTCATAGGCAGCGACCATTCACTGACAGGTTACGGCGGAGGTTTGGATGCCAAACGGGCACTTTTGAAGTTGGAAGGCGTTTTGCTCGAAGGTTCTATTTGCGGATAGTCATTGTCCGGTCTCTTCCATAAACAATTCCACCTTCAGGTACGCAACTTCGCTGGCAGCGTATTCATAGCCTTTTGAGCCGGGCCTGGCAACCTGCAGATATTTCTCAAACCATTGGAGAGCCAGCCTGTAATCCTTCATGACTTCATAGCAGTACGCAATGGTGGAAAGAGCGGATATGAACTTTGGATTATAGCGGTACGCCTCTTTGTAATGCTCAATGGCCTTTTCCCACGAATCTCCTTTCTTATAGTATCCCAGGCCATATTGCTGGTGCAGCCTTGACATCGTGACCGGGTCTGGTTGAATCATATCGCAAGCCTTGTCCAGCCAAGGTTTCACCTCTTTTTCGAACGGGCGCAGGGCTTCACTTTTGACGGCGGCTATGCTGTAGGCGAGGTTTACATCGCTTGAGTCAATCTGCCATGCGGCGAGAAGTTCATCTTCTGCCCTCCAGATACTCTCCGTATGCCAATAGCATTGACCGAGATAATAATGAATCGGATAAGTGTCATTCCCGATTTCCTCCTGCCGGCTGAACACTTTGACAGCACTCTCGTAATCTCCTTTCCGATACAGTACCAATCCCTTGAGAGGAGCAATAGTGCTATTGTCCGGGGCTTCCGAGAGAAAAGGATCCATTAAGGCTATTGCCCCGTCATAGTCTTCTCGCCGGATTAGAATATCGGCCGCTTTCGATACTACAGTCTCATTCATCGGCTTCATTTCCAGAGCCTTACGGTAATACAAGAGGGCTGAATCGGACTGTTCCATCTGCCGGAAAGCATCCCCAATATAACTCACAACTGCAGGAATGGAATCCAGCTTAAGCACTTCCCTTCCTGCCTCTATGCTTTGAGGAAACGCCTTGAGCCGGAAACAGGCCTGCATGAGCCGGACTTTGTAGAGAACATTGGCAGGTTGCCGTGAAGAAAGCAGGAAATACGTCCCCGCTGCATCTTCGTATGCTCCGCTCTGGAAATGGCACTCCGCCAGTTCTGAGAGAACGCCCTCGTCCATTGCCCCCGGCTGAACCATGGATGACAACAATTCTATGGCATCGTCCGTGCGGAAGATACTCTTGAGGTACCGCGCATGTAAAATCAGGGAATCACGATGAGTGGTCTGGGCTCCCACCGTAAGGCTTATTATGAGCGGAAACAGTA
>JBJEBP010000151.1:0-11085 GCA_051870135.1 Candidatus Cryptobacteroides sp.
CCCAAATTATCAAGAAATTAGCAATTATTTGTACAATTTGTTTGAAAACTCATGTATAAAGGCATTACTCAGCCACCCTTCAAAAGAAATGGTGATGATGATAGAGGAATTCAATCCTGTCCTCCTGACGGGTGATGATATGTACGAAATATGGCTAGAAAAATGTTTTGAATTTGCCGAGGAGAATGGAGTTCCTTTAGCGGAATGGATAGAGAATAAACCGGCATTCTCGTTCTCTGCAGAATGAAATACCGATATCCTCTGTCCGGGCAAACCACACATCTAAAGTTGTGTAGCATTTTCTGCTTTAGGTGCATAATACTTGGCAGTATAAGTGGGATTGAAGTTATGTTTTGCAGTGGCCTCTCTGCATAATTGAATTACAATCAGATACCTGACTTCGGCGATGGTTAGTTCGAAACGGCTATTGTAGTCAAGGCCGGAATAACACCAACATTATTCGTGAAATAGACCATTCTGGCCGTTTACAGGAGTGTAAGCCGTATAAAGAGAGGTCTCAATTAGCTCCGCTTAGTGATAGATTGGATTTCTTAGTCAAATCCATTTTTTATAGACCTAACAACAAGAGTTCAGGGGGGGTAACGGTCGGAAAACCATGGCCGCCCGTGGCCTTGTGAGAGGGACCCACGAAGTGGGAGGGATTCAGTTTTCTGACCGTTGCCCTGCTGAACTTTCACTTCGTAAAAAAAAGAAGTTGATTTTGGGGCAATCTCTCCCGAAACACTTACTGTTATTTCTTCCGCCCGGCTTTCTGCTTTGAAAGTTTGATGGCGGCCTTGACCTTGGCCTTGCGTGCGGCCTTGTTCCCCTTCGAAGGGGCGGCCTCATTCGCAGGGCCTTTTTCCACCTTTTCCTCGAAACCAGTCTCAACCAATTCATAATCAAGCAGTTTCTGCTCAATGTCGGCTGCCTTTACGCGGATTTTCACCCTGTCGCCGAGATTGTAGATGACACCGGTACGACGTCCCACTATGCGGTATTTCTCCTGGTCGAACTCGAAGAAGTCGGACTTGATATCCCTCAGGGCAACCATTCCCTCGATCTTCGTAGGGTCGATTTCCACGTACATGCCCCATTCGGTCAGGCCTGAAATATTGCCCTCGAACTCGCCTCCTACCTTGTCCTGCATAAACTCCACAAGCTTGTACTTGATGCTGGACCTCTCCGCCTCGGCTGCCACCACCTCACGGGCAGAGGCATATTGGCATTGCTCCTCATAGTAATCCTTGCTTTGGGAGTCGGCCCCGTCCAGATACATTGCCAGGAGCCTGTGCACCATAGTGTCAGGATAACGCCTGATAGGGGAGGTGAAATGCGTGTAGAACTTGAAAGCCAGACCGTAGTGGCCGATATTGTCCGTGCTGTAGCAGGCCTTGGCCATTGACCTCAGGGCCAGCATCTCGATGGCATTGAACTCAGGCTTGTCCTTCGCCTCGGAAAGGAGGGAGTTGAGAGCCTTGGCCAGATTCCGGCCCTCAGCGCCGCCGTCCATCTTGTATCCGAAATTGCCCGCGAATTCCCTCAGGCCCTGGATTTTCTCCCCGTTCGGCTCGTCGTGGATACGGTAAACAAAGGTCTTCGCCTTCTTCTTGGCCACGCCGTCCATCTTGCCGCAGGTGGCTATGAATTCGGCCACGGACCTGTTCGCAAGGAGCATGAACTCCTCGATAAGCCAGTTGGCCTCCTTGGAAATCTTCTGGTAAACACGTACCGGACGGCCCTTCTCGTCCACCTCCACCTTCATTTCCGGACGTTCGAAACTGATGGCACCTGCCGCAAACCTCTTCTTGCGGAGTTTCGTGGCAAGGTCGTGCAATTTCAGGACCGCCTCTTTCAGTTCACGTGGGATAACGCAGCCCTCCAATGCACCTTCTCCGATGGCGGCCTCATTGCGTCCCTCCGCCTTGGCCCTGCGCTCGGCGGCCTCCGGGGAAGCCTCCAATACCGGATCCTTCACGGCAGCATTGATGCCGTCCGTGCCTCCCCTGAGCTCCATATCAAGGGATTTTTCACCATTGTCAATAATCTGCTGCGCAGTCTCGTAGGCGAAGCGGTAGTCCGACCTGATGACCGTCCTTCCGAACCACTGTCCGGCCACCTTGCCGAGAGGCGTGATTTCGAACACGGCCGAGAACGTCAGCTTGTCCTCATTCGGACGCAGGGAGCAGAGCTTGTTGGAAAGCTTTTCCGGCAGCATCGGCACCGTGCGGTCCACCAGATAAACTGAAGTGCCACGGGAACGTGCTTCGTTGTCCACCACGGAACCCGGTGTAACATAATAAGATACATCGGCAATATGAACGCCCACCTCGAAGTTCCCGTTGTCAAGGGCCCTGAAAGAAAGAGCGTCGTCGAAATCCTTCGCATCCTCCGGGTCAATGGTGAAAGTCAATGTGTCCCTGAAGTCCTTCCTGCCCTTCAGGTCCTTCGCGGTAATCTTGTCCGAAATGCCGTCCGCCGCATTCTCCACCTCAGGCTCAAACCTGTAAGGCAATGCGTATTCCGCAAGGATTGCGTGCATCTCGGTATCATTCTCTCCCGGCAGGCCAAGCACATCCACAATATGTCCTGCAGGCTCAGATTCACCTCTCTCCCAGCTGTCCACCATTGCCGCCACCTTCATCCCGGTGCGCGCTGCCATCTCCCTGCTCTTCCCGTCCACGGTCTCGAACAGCCCGGCCACAGTGTATTCCTTGCCGCCCGCCTGCTTGAGGAAACCCGTCTTCGGGTATGCGCCCTTGCGCTTCACGTAAATCTTGCCCTTCTGGTCAGCCACGTCAATGCGGATGTCGTATGGCATTGTCCTGCTCTGCATCAGCACCCAGGCCTGTCCGCCCACAATCTGGAGGACTCCCACGAAAGGCCTCGGAGATCTCTCCAGAATTTCCCTGATAATTCCCTCGCGACTCCTGGTCTCAGTCTTTTCCTTCGTCACGGACACCCTGACCTTGTCCCCGTTCAGGGCTCCCTGGGCCTTGTCCATCCTTATGAAGACGTCATCACCTTCCTCCACCTTAACGAATACATTCTTGTCCCTCATCATCTGCACAATGCCGATGACCTCCGCAATCTCCTTGTTGCGGCTTTCTTTTCTGCTTTTCTTGAAAATGCTGCTGCTCTGCTTTCTTGAGCCGGAATGTCCGTGTCCGCGGTCGCCTCCCTTGCGTCTTCTTCTGTCTGCCATATATTTACTTATAAAATGTCCGCTATGCGCTGAAAAAATAGTATCTTTGCAATGCAAAAGCAATTTCTGATTGCGATGCAAATGTAAGAATAAAATAACAAAAGCATTTTAATATGGACAGAAAAGTTCTTCTAATGATTCTCGATGGCTGGGGAGAGGGCAAGCACGACCACTCCAATGCCATCTACACCCAGGGCGCACCATTCATTGACACACTCCGCGCCAAATATCCTATGAGCCATCTCCAGGCTTGCGGCGAATATGTCGGACTCCCTGACGGACAGATGGGAAACTCTGAGGTCGGACACATGAATCTCGGTGCCGGAAGGGTTGTATATCAGGATCTTATGAAAATCAACAAGGCCTGCCGCGAGCACAAGCTTTTGGACAGGGCCGAAGTGAAGGGCGTATATGACTATGTAAAGCAGAGCGGCAAGAAGCTTCATCTTCTCGGTCTCTGCTCCCGTGGCGGAGTCCACAGCTCCCTTGAGCATTATTTCGAGTTCCTCAATGTCGCCAAGGAATACGGACTTGAGGACGTATATGTACATTGCTTCATGGACGGACGTGACACCGACCCGCGCAGCGGTGCGGGCTTCGTTGCCGAACTCGAGGAGCACATGGCCGCAAGCACCGGAAAGGTAGCCTCTGTCTGCGGACGTTTCTATGCGATGGACAGGGACAAGAGATGGGAGCGTGTACAGCAGGCCTACAACCTTCTCGTGAATGGTGAGGGTGCAGCATTCACCTCTGCAGCCGAGGGAATCAAGGCATCTTATGATGCTGACGTCACCGACGAGTTCATCAAGCCGATTGTCATTACAGGCGCAGACGGCCAGCCTCTCGCAAAGATTGAGGAAGGCGACGCTGTCATCTTCATGAACTTCCGCAACGACCGTGCGCGTGAAATCACCGCAGTCCTTACACAGAACGATATGCCTGACTTCGGAATGCAGGTTATTCCGAACCTCTATTACTGCTGCATGACCCCTTACGACGCATCCTTCACCGGACTCCACATCCTCTTTGACAAGGAGCTCGTCCAGGATACCCTCGGCGAGGTGGTTTCCAAGGCCGGAAAGCGTCAGCTCCGTATCGCAGAGACCGAGAAATACGCCCACGTGACATTCTTCTTCAACGGCGGCCGCGAGACCCCGTTCGAGAACGAGGACAGGATTCTGGTCAATTCACCTAAAGTTGCAACATACGACCTCCAGCCGGAGATGAGCGCACCGGAAGTGACCGATAAACTCGTCGAGGCCATCAATACAGAGAAGGAGGACCTCATCATCCTGAACTTCGCCAACGGCGACATGGTAGGCCACACCGGAGTCTATGATGCCATCTGCAAGGCCGTAAAATGCATTGACGGCTGCGTGGAGAAGGTTGTCAACGCTGCCATTGAGCACGGTTATGCAGTTCTCCTCACAGCTGACCACGGCAATGCTGACAATGCCGTAAATCCTGACGGAAGCCCTAACACTGCACACTCCCTCAACCTCGTCCAGTTCATTGTAATCAATGCCGGCGACGACGTGAAGGAGGTCAAGGATGGTGCCCTCTGCAATGTGGCTCCTACCATCCTCAAGCTTATGGGCATCCCTCAACCTGAGGCAATGGAGGCTGAGCCTCTTATCTAATTCAATATCAACAATTAGCGAGCAATCGCATTTCAGAACAATGAAAAACCTCGAAATTAAGGGAAGGAATCTTTCAAACATCCCTTGGCAGGACAGGCCTGAAGGCTGCTCCGACGTACTCTGGAGATATTCTGCCAACCCTGTCATCAGACGTGACCTCCTTCCTGATTCGAACAGCATATTCAACTCCGCCGTGGTCCCTTTCAAGGGGGGCTACGCCGGAGTTTTCCGTTGTGATGACAAAAACCGCAGGATGACATTGCACGCTGGCTTCTCAAGGGACGGATTCAATTGGGATATCAACCCCGAGACCATCCGCTTCGAGGGCGCTGACCCGGAGGTGGGCGAGTGGGTCTATGGATATGACCCGAGAGTGGCCGAGATTGACGGCAGGTTCTACGTGACCTGGTGCAACGGCTATCACGGCCCGACCATCGGCCTTGCCTGGACGGATGACTTCAAGACATTCCACCAGCTGGAGAACGCATTCCTGCCGTACAACAGGAACGGAGTCCTCTTCCCGAGGAAGATTGGCGGCAAATTCGCCCTGCTCTCACGCCCGAGTGATACCGGCCACACGGCATTCGGGGACATATTCTATTCAGAGTCCCCGGATTTGGAATACTGGGGTCATCACCGCCACGTAATGGCACCGGCACCTTTCGAGCAGAGCGCCTGGCAATGCATGAAAATCGGAGCGGGACCTGTCCCGATTGAGACATCCGAGGGCTGGCTTCTCTTTTTCCACGGCGTACTTCATTCCTGCAACGGATATGTCTATGCCTTCGGTTCGGCCCTCCTGGACCTTGACCAGCCTTGGAAACCGATTGCCAGAAGCGGCCAGTACCTCATTTCTCCGAGGGAGATTTACGAACTGACCGGGGACGTGCCTAACGTGACCTTCCCTTGCGCCTCCCTCCATGACCCGGAGACAGGCAGGGTAGCCATCTACTACGGATGTGCCGATACGGTCACAGGCCTCGCTTTCGGCTATATCCCGGAAATCATTGACTTCACGAAGAGGACGAATATTCTGAAATAGCCTGTCATTTCGAGCGAAGTGCTTTGCACGAAGTCGAGAAATCTATTATTTGAAATAAATTAAGTACCCAAACACTGAAACTGATATGAACCATAAATTAGCGGCCATCGCAGCATTGATTGTAGCGGCAACCTCCTGCACGGCGGTAACCGACTATGCAGGCTACGTTGACACCAAAATCGGAAGCAGCGGTCACGGACACGTATTCGTGGGCGCAAGCGTTCCATTCGGACTTGTCCAGGTCGGGCCAACCAGCATCCCCCAGGAATGGGACTGGTGCTCCGGCTATCACGACAGCGATTCCACAGTAATCGGATTCTCCCACACCCATCTTGAGGGAACCGGCATCGGGGATCTCTTCGACATTACCGTAATGCCTGTCACAGGCAGCGTGGAATACTCCAGGGATGGGCTCTGGTCATACGCAGACCGCACCAGTGAAGTGTCGGAACCGGATTACTACAGCGTTCCGCTTCTCCGCTACGATATTCTGGCGGAGATGACGGCCACCTCGAGAGTCGGCTTCCACAGATACACCTTCCCTGCCTCCGACTCCACCGCCATCGTATTCGACCTTGAGAACGGAGGATGCTGGGACAAGGCCACCGACACCGGCATTGAGGCCGAGGGCAATGATGCAGTGAAGGGCTGGAGATATTCCAGGGGCTGGGCCAGGGACCAGAAGGTATTCTTCTACGCCAAGTTCAGCAAGCCTTTCGAAAGCATTGAGAACATCGGGCACTACGCCAGGGTCAATTTCGGCCTTGCCGAGGGCGAAAAGCTAATGCTGAAAGTGGCCATCTCGCCGGTTGACATTGACGGAGCCAAGGCCAATATGGCAGCCGAACTGCCGGGCTGGGATTTCGAGAAGACCAGGGCAGCAGCTAGGACAGCCTGGAACAGGGAACTGTCCAAGATTTCCGTCAATACCGATGATGATGAGGCCAGGACGATATTCTACACAGCCCTCTACCATACGATGATCCAGCCTTCAGAGTTCTGCGATGTCAATGGGGACTACCGCGGAGCGGACGGAGAGATTCACCGCGGCAATGACTTCAAGACCTATACAACATTCTCATTGTGGGACACTTACAGGGCCGCAATGCCGTTGATGACGGTCATTCATCCGGAGAAGATGAGGGACATTGCCAATACGATGATCCGCATTCACGAGGAGCAGGGCAAACTGCCGGTATGGCATCTCTGGGGCAATGAGACCGACTGCATGGTCGGCAACCCGGGAGTCACGGCAATGGCCGACATCCTTGTCAAGGGTTACGAAGGCTTCGACAGGGAGCTGGCCTACAAGGCTCTCAAGGAGTCCGAGATGCGTGCCGACAGGGGGCAGGATCTCCGTATGGAATGTGGTTTCATCCCGGCTGACAGGGGTTTCAACGAGTCGGTCGCATACGATATGGAATATGCCATCGCCGACGGTGCAATGGCCGCTGCCGCCCGCTTTATGGGCCAGGATGAGGATTATGCTTATTTCAATGAAAGGAGCCATTCCTACCGCAATTATTTCGACCCCGGGACATTGTTCATAAGGGGACGCAATTCCGATGGCACATTCATCGAGCCGTTCAATCCGTACAGTTCCAACCATAGGGCCGATGTCTATTGTGAGGGCAATGCCTGGCAATATACCTGGCTCGTCCCGCAGGACTTTGACGGCCTTGTAACTCTCTATGGTTCAAAGGAAAAGCTCACCGAAAGACTCGACAGCCTCTTTGCAGCCAAGAATGAAATCGAGGGAGCGGAAGCCTCTCCGGATATTTCCGGACTCATCGGACAGTATGCCCACGGCAATGAGCCGAGCCATCATATAATATACTTCTACACAATGGCAGGCCAGCCTTGGAAGACCGCCGACAAGGTGGATGAGGTGCTCAAGACCCTCTATTTCCATGCTCCGAACGGGCTTTCGGGCAATGAGGATGTGGGCCAGATGTCAGCCTGGTATGTGCTTTCAAGCCTTGGAATGTATCAGGTGGAGCCTGCCGGAGCAAGGTTCTGGTTCGGCAAGCCGGCATTCCCGGAGGCTGAAGTAAGGGTTCCGGGAGGCATCCTGAAAGTCAGGGCCGAGGGCCTCAGCGATGAAGCCCGCTACATCCAGTCCGTGACATTGAACGGCAATAATCATCCATATCCTTACATCAGTTTCGACGACATTGCCAAAGGCGGTGAACTCGTGTTCAAAATGGGTGCTGAGAAGACCCTGTGGTATTGATTTTGCGGCCTTTTTACAACTTGATAAAAAACACTAAACATTGATAATTATGACAGATTTCAGAAACGACTCAAGAATCGTCCTGACCCTTGATGCAGGCGGAACCAATATGGTCTTCAGCGCAATGCGCGGAGGGGAGTACATTGTGGATCCAATTACGCTCCCCGCCAATTCCAACAACCTCGACCTCTGTCTCGAGACAATGGTCCTTGGCTTCAGCACTGTACTCAATTCGCTGGAAGACAAGCCAGTAGCCATCAGTTTCGCATTCCCTGGCCCGGCCGACTATCCGAACGGAATCATTGGCGGATACCTTCCGAACTTCCCGTCATTCCGTGACGGCGTGGCTCTAGGACCATTCCTCGAGGACAAGTTCGGCGTTCCGGTATATATCAACAACGACGGAGACCTCTACGCATTCGGCGAGGCTCTTGGCGGCGCTCTTCCGGATGTCAACCGCAGGCTTGCGGAGGCCGGAAGCAAGAAGCGTTACCACAATCTCATAGGCTACACCTTCGGAACCGGTTTCGGCTACGGAGCCGTCATTGACGGAGTCCTGAACCGTGGAGACAATTCCTGCGTGGAGACATTCTGCCTCCAGAACCCGAAGCTCCCGGGCTACATCATCGAGGACAGTGTTGCCGTAAGGGCAGTCACCAGGGTTTACGGTGAAGCGAGCGGTCATCCTGACCACGGACTTACCCCGAAGGATATCAGCGATATCTGCCACGGCAAGCGCGAGGGAGACAGGGGAGCCGCAATCAAGGCTTTCAATGACCTCGGCGAGGCTGCAGGCGACGCAATGGCAACGGCAGCCACCCTCATTGACGGTATCATCTGCATTGGCGGAGGCATCATGAACAACTACGAGTACATCATGCCGGGCATCCTCAATTCGATGAGAGGCACCATCAGGACAATGTCGGGAGATGTCATCGGCCGCGTCCAGTCCAAGGTTTACAATCTTGACGACCCGGAGGAGTTCGCACAGTTCGCCAGCGGAGACGCACGTGAGATAAAGGTCTATGGCTCAGACAGGACCGTGACCTACGACCCTCAGAAGCGCATTGGCGTGATGAGGTCCAGGATTGGGGCCAGCAAGGCCATTTCCATCGGCGCATACACATTTGCACTCAGCCAGCTTGACAAAAACAAAGAATAAGAATGTTATATCCATTGAAATTCAGGCCGATTCTCAAGACAGTTGTCTGGGGCGGCGAAAAAATAGCCCCTTTCAAGGGCATTGAAACCGAGCAACACAATATCGGCGAGAGCTGGGAGCTCTCCGGCGTAAAGGGCAATGAATCAGTAGTTTCCGAGGGCGAGCTCGCCGGCAGGACCATCACCGACCTCATTGACGAATATAAGGGCAGCCTTGTGGGTGAAAAGGTCTATGCCGAAAACGGCAATGTCTTCCCTCTCCTCATCAAGTTCATTGACGCCAAGTCCGACCTCTCAATCCAGGTGCATCCGGATGACGAGCTGGCCGCCGCAAGGCATAATTCCAAGGGCAAGACCGAGATGTGGTATGTCGTGGGTGCCGATGAGGGGGCGCATCTCCTCTCCGGTCTCAACAGGGACCTCACCCCTGGGGAGTATGTGTCAATGGTGGAGAACAATACCATCACCGATGCCCTCACCGATTTCAAGGTGAAACCGGGTGACGTGTTCTTCCTGCCTGCAGGCCGTATCCACGCCATCGGAACAGGCTGCTTCATAGCCGAGATCCAGCAGACATCGGACATTACCTACAGGATTTACGATTACGGCCGCCTTGGCCTCGACGGAAAGCCGAGGGAACTCCATACCGAGCTTGCCAAGGACGCCATTGACTACAAGGTTTATCCGGAATACAAGACAACTTACGAGGAGAAGTCCAATGAGGAGAACCGTCTTGTCAGCTGCAAGTATTTCACTACCACGCAGATAGACATTGACAAACCGCTTGCGAAGGACCTCTCCGGCCTTGACTCATTCCTCGTCGTGATTTGCATTGAGGGAAATGGCGAGCTTGTGGACAATGAGGACGGCAATGAAATCCGCATTCCTGTTCGCAAGGGCGAGACCGTCCTTGTGCCGGCATCCTCTAAGGGCCTTTCCTTCATCCCGGACGGCAAGGCTGTCTTCCTCACCAGCTGCGTCGAGTAGCGTCCGGCCAGGGGGCATTCCTTGCCCTCCCGACCAGGCGAATGCTTCCCCCTTGTCATCTCGACCAGGCGAATGCTTCTACCTTGTCATCTCGACCAAGCGAAGCGCGTGGAGAGATCTGAAAACAAAAACAACATCTAAAACAACCAATATGAACCGAAAAGAATTCCTGAGAAGCCTGGGCTTCATAACTGCCGGGGCTGCGGTAATAGGCGGCGAGCAGAACATCAAGGCCGCCGGAAAGGCTATGGGTATCCCTATGGAAGACCCTGCGATGACCGATCCTGAAGTGGATTTCCCTGTAAAGGGCCTCAAGGCATCAGTGAAAGGACCGGTGAAGGTAATCATCATCGGAGCCGGAAACAGGGGTCGCACATACGCCAATTACGCCAGGTTGTATCCTGAATGCATGCAGATTGTGGGCGTGTCCGATATCCGTGAGAGCCGCAAGGATGCAATGGGAGACAACTTCAACATTCTTGGGGAACATCGTTTCGGTGACTGGAGCGAGGTCTTCACTGTGCCGAAGTTCGCAGACGCGGTTGTTATCTCCACCCCGGACGACACCCACTACAAGCCTTGTATGAAGGCATTGGAATGGGGCTATGACGTGCTTCTCGAGAAGCCGGTCGCCCAGAGCGAGAAGGAGTGCACCGACATTGCCGCACAGGCCCACAAGTATGGCGGGATTGTGGCCGTATGCCACGTGCTGCGCTACAGCCCGTATTTCAGGGCAATGTACGAGGCCATCCATACCGGCCTGATTGGCAAGCTCATAAGCATCCAGCACATGGAGCCTATCGAGTGCCGCCACATG
>JBJEBP010000152.1:0-11018 GCA_051870135.1 Candidatus Cryptobacteroides sp.
GTCCTTGCGCCTTGAAGCCTCGAGAAGAGACTGGAGAGAAGACTTGCCCAAATCGGACCTGTATTCCGCCCTGACCTCTTCCTTGCCTCCGGAAAGTATTGAGTAATAATGGCCTATGACTGGAGAAAGAGTCTCGGTAAATGTCTTTCTCCTCTCATAAATCCGGTGTCCGTGATAAGCCAGCGACTCCTCGATGATATCCAGCAGCGAGACATCCGGTGTCTCGTCCTTGAGCATCGCGTTGCGCTGGGATATGAGCTTGTTGTACTGCTGGACATCGGCCAGATACTCGCTGTCCATCTGCGAGAGAACCTGGTTCATGAACCTCCTGCGCTCCTCCCCCGACTCGCTGACCAGGGCTCCGTCCGAAGGGGACACGAGTACGACCGGCAGCAGGCCTATGTGGTCGGACATCCTCTGGCAGGGTTTCTCGTCCCGGACAAGTTTCTTGGCTCCGTTCCCGGACACCCTCACGGAGAACCTGCTTTCGGCCGATTTCATAGAATACAGGCCGGAAATGGAAAATGACTCGGCCCCGTATCTTATGCAGGCGCGGTCTGACGCATTGGAGGCGCTCTTGGTCATTGACATATAATATATGGCATCTATCAGGTTTGTCTTGCCCTCGCCGTTGCCGCCAGAAATACAGTTTATGTTCGACGAGAACTCAAGTTCCGCCAGAGCAATGTTCCTGAAATCCTGAACGACCAACTTTTTGAGCAACGCCATATATTGTGAATGTTTGTGCAAATATAATGAATTTAACGGCTTCTCGTTGTAGGATTGCCGAAAATTATGTAATTTTGCGGTCTATGTGATGAATCGCATCAATTGTTTGAAACAAAAAATTAAACATCAATATGGCAAACGTTACACTTAAAGAACAGGAGAGAAAGCAGCAGGAGAATGTTGCTGAGAAAGTCTCCGCCGTGGAAAAATTTTTCAATGAGAACAAGAAGATAATCTGGGGCGTACTCGGAGCAGCCGTGCTCATCGGCGTTGCAGTACTCTGCTACCACAAGTTCTATGCTGAGCCAAGAAGGGCTGAGGCACAGGAGCAGATGTATCCGGCAGAAGCAAGTTTCCGCGCAGGCAACTATGACATCGCCCTCAACGGCGACGGCAATGTCCTCGGATTTGCACAGGTTATCGACGAATACGGTTCCAAGGCCGGCGCTGCCGCATATTTCTATGCAGGTGTCTGCGAGCTCCAGCTCGGCAACTTCGAGAATGCTGTGTCTTACCTCGGCAAGTACAACGGCAAGGATGAAATCCTCAAGGCCAGGGCACTCGGCTGCAAGGGCGACGCCTACACCGGACTCCAGAAACTCAGCGAGGCACTTTCCTGCTACGAGAAGGCTGCAGGCGTGGTTGACAACCTTTTCGCCGCTTCCTATCTCCTCAAGGCAGGTGTTGTCTGCGAGGAACTCGGAAAGCCTGAGAAAGCTCTCGGTTTCTACAAGCAGATCAAGGACAAATATCCTCAGTCAATGGAGGGTTACGATATCGACAAGTATATCAGCCGCATTGAGAACGCACCGGCATCCAAATAATTTTTCGGAATATGGGAAGAGCATTTGAGTTCAGAAAAGAAAGGAAGATGAAGCGTTGGGGCCACATGGCCAAGACCTTCACCAAGATTGGAAAGGAAATCACAATCGCCGTTAAGCAGGGCGGACCTGATGTAGTCGGCAACCCGCGTCTCCGTGCCCTCATCGCAGAGGCCAGGAACGAGAATATGCCTAAGGACAATATCGAGAGGGCCATCAAGAAGGCCACCGACAAGACTCTCGGCGATTTCAAGGAGGTCACCTTCGAGGGATATGGCCCGTTCGGCATTGCCTTCCTCGTGGAGACAGCCACTGACAACAATACCAGGACCGTGGCCAATGTCCGCAGTTACTTCACCAAGTGCGGCGGCTCCCTCGGTACCAGCGGCAGTGTAAGTTTCATGTTCGACCACAAGTGCGTGTTCAGGATCAAGGACAAGGAAGGTCTCGACATTGACGAGCTCCAGCTCGCTCTCTGCGATTTCGACGACGACCCAGAGGTATTCATCGAGGAGCAGGAGGACGAGGATGAGAACATCACCAGGAACGTGGTAATCTACGGAGCCTACGAGTCCTACGGCGGCATCCAGAAATACATTGAGGAGAACGGCTTCGAGCTGGTTTCCGGAGGTTTCGAGAGGATTCCTAACGTGGACCTCAAGGACGTCACTCCTGAGCAGAGGGAGACATTGAACAAGCTCACCGACCTGCTCGAGAATGATGACGATGTCACCAACGTTTATTCTACAATGAAGCCTGCTGAATAGCAGAACACTCTATAACAATCGAAAAGGGGCCGATTCAAAAGCCCCTTTTTTCATTTGTCAATGTCAATATAAAACCCGGAAAAAGTATTTCCGGCCAGGGTAACGCCATCAGCTCCGTCAAGCACAACTCCGCAGGTCTCCTTCTCCCCTTTCACATCTACAGTTGACCCGGCAGACCTGAACGAATTTCCCTGGACAAAAACCCCGAGAGGACCTTTATATCCGTTATATTGGTTGCGGGAAACCATAAGCCCATAAACACAGTCAGTCACATTGTTTCCGGTTATTGCAATATCGGAAGGACCGTCAAATATATTGAGCATCTCATACCCGTCCAAGACCTTGATGCCTGAAAAGAAACCGGATATTTCATTGCCGGAAATCTCACATTCCCGGCCATAGCCTTCGAATACAGCAACTCCTGTTGTTCCTCCACGGCTTATGTGGGCATAATAGAAGTCCGTTGAAAAAGGAAGGTCAGTTGAGACTCGGTTGTTCTTTACTGAAGACCAGCGTGAGCCAGCCATCACTCCCTGGGAGGAGTTTACAACAGTGTTTCCGGACAATTCAGTCCAAGGAGTACATTGCTGGGAAACCACACCAGCCCAGATTGAATTTTCAGAATGGCAATTTTTAATGGAGCAATGGGCCGAAGGTATTCCTCCGTCAGAATATGAGACTGTAAATGAATGAGTTGCAAAATTGTCAGTACAATTCTCAATTGAACAGTAATCCGAGCTTACTATCTTGAAATTATTGCAAAGAGTGTAAACACTGTACGTCGGGACAATGTTTTTCTGCTTTTTCGCAATAAGTTTTTCGGAATATCTGGAATGGCATTCCACGATATGGCAGTCTTTGGAATTCAATATCAGGAACATTGTCGATGACTGTTCTTCATAGTCCTCGTCAGAATTGACAGTCACATCTCTCACAAAACAATTTTCCGCATACTTAACCCTTACGGGGTGAATGCATCTTGAATTGCTTTCAATGGCAAGAGAGGCCAGGACAGCATCGCGTACAGCATTGAGCTTTGTCAGCGTGGAAGACTGACGGGTGTTGAATCCGGGCTTGACTGTTTCTTCAGCATTGTGGCTCTTGTAAAATGGGAACAAAAGAGAGGATGTCGCAGTGAGCACATTGCCTGACATTGACGCTATGCTGAACAGTTCACCGTAGAAACAGGTTTTGTTGCCGGAAGTGGTCTGTCCAAGAGTCCAGTCACCGCAGTCCTCCTTGAACATACAGTTCCGCTGGGACTGAAGCAGAACAAGATCACCGGAGGAAAACATACTTGCATCTGAAACTGCGATGCTGCTTGAGAAATCAGGTATATCCTCAACTACATTTACAGGAGACTCCGCACGTCCCTCAAGCCTGAAAAGGAAATCCTCTTTAGGGACAATTATGGTGGACGAGCCGTCACCCTCGACGGTAGTGCCGGACGGAATCCAGACTTCAGCCATCACGTATCTGCCGGCAGGTATATGTACATATCTGGATTCCTTACAGGCCTGCGCAAGGGCCGGTGCCCAGTCGGATCCTGATTTATATGCTTCATAATCAGTCAACTCCACCCTGTCAAAACGCTGCAAGGCAGGCTCTTTGGCACAGGCCTGCAGGGCAAACGCAGCAGCAATAATCAATGTCGCACTTGTTCTCATACACAATTGTGAACGTTCCGCCTATACGGAACTTGAAATAGATTATAATTCATCCGGGAAGGGTACAGGCCGTCCGGTAGAACGGACAACAGGCATTGTCGCCTTCCATTTTCTCAATCTGCCAGACAATTCATTGGAAAGGTATTTTACGATATCAGGATGCCCAGATGCCACATCATTTTTCTCTCCCACATCATCATTGAGATTGTAGAGTTCCAGCAACGCATCGTGCATCCTGTAAACCAATTTCCATTCTCCATATCTTATTGCACTCAAAAAGTCTATATCGGGCTGGTCCTCCACCCGCCATTGATGAGGGAAATGTGTAACAATGAATCTATCCTCATATCCACTTCCCTGCAGATACTTGACAAAACTCTGTCCATCAATAGATTGCATAGTCTTGTAATCACTTATCCCGGCAATCTCCAGAATCGACGGATAGAAATCTTCCGGAACAACTGGATTTGAAATTCGCTTCCCAGACTTGATTTTAGATGGCCAGCTGACAATCATCGGCACCCTGATGCCTCCCTCATAGCAGGAGCCCTTGCCCTCCCTCAAAGGCGAGTTGTGGGTATGAGCTTCAAGGCCATTGGCACCTGTTGCACTGTAGCCACCATTGTCAGAATAGAAAATAATTACCGTATTGTCAGCTATCCCCCTGTCCTCCAGGAATTCAAGAAGCGCTCCAAGAGCCGCGTCCACACCTGTGACCATGGAAGCATATACTGCCTGCTTACGGTTCATTCCCTTTTCCAGATAAGCGGAATAATAAGGCTCGTGTGGCTGATACGGACTGTGGACAGCATAATTCGAGAGTTCAAGATAGAACGGAATCCCCTGGCTGACAGGATAATCAATCAATTTCAAAGCCTCCGAGACAAGGGCATCGGTAAGATGGATACCAGTCTGGTAATATTGCACCATATCGGGAACTGCCGCCATATTCCATTTCTCAGCAGTATTGCCATAGTTGTCCACAGCCTTGTAGCTTCGGGGATAACCCGCAGCACCTCCACCGACATTGGCAACAAATCCCATGTTGTATGCGGAAGAGCCGGGAGTGCCGGAAGGAGCCCAATGAGATTTGCCGGCGTGGACTGTAAAATATCCGTTTTCCTTCAGCACGGCAGGAAACGGTGTTATGCATTGAGTCGCCCGGCACCCTTCCCCAGGACTGATTCCATTCCAGTTCCAATCCCCTCTCATGAATTCATCCCCTTCATTGTCGTTAACTTCGTAATTGCCGCCTGAACCTGCGGTAGCATCGGATGGAGTGTCCTTCAATGTAGTTGTAAACGAGGTTATATGGCTGTGTGCAGCGTTCATTCCTGACAAAAGAGCGGCTCTGGTCGGAGTGGAAAGCGGACAAGCATAGGCTGCCGTCATGACCACTCCCCTTTCGGCAAGGCGCTCAATGTTCGGAGTACTGAAACGCAAGTTGCCGGGATACAGGCTATCCAGAAACGGCACGGACGTATCCATCAAACCGAGATCATCCACAAGGAACAGCACTATATTAGGTCTTCCGCCCTTGGCTGCGGAAGGTAATGCAGCCAAGAACGGAAGAAGAATTGAAACCAGTCTTCTACCCATATTATTTCAATTCATGGAATCCTAAATAGTACAAACAAAACGAACTTGTATTGGCTATGGCCTTGTCAGAGCCATCACATCTCCGGTTCTCACAGCCTTTGGTGGTCAGGCGGACCTTCAATGTCTCCCTGCCCGCGGCATCAGGAATAATTACAGAGAACGGCTGGGCGGCATAAAGCCTCGTATAGTCGCTTGTCGCTGCCGTTCCGGTGGACATCGAGTTCCACATCTCGAAAGAGGCTTCCGGAACATCAGTCCAAACTCCGTCCCCATAATCGCATTGCAACTTGTAATACCTTGATGCAGAGCCGAATGAGCCTACAAGGAATGAGAATACTATCTTGCCTGAGCATCCAGCCGTACTCGTGGAAAGTTCATAATAATAGCCACCGTAGGAAGTATCCCAGTATGTCACAGTCGAATATCCTTTGTAACAGTTGTCATCAGTGGCCCCTTTTGACACATCCACCTGCGCATAGGAAACACGGGATGAATTGTTAGGCTTCTCGGCACCGGTGACTCCGGCGGTCAGATTGAACTCTCCGTTTCCGAATGCCGGAGCCCAATAGGACGTACTCACAGTCTTGATTCCCAGCCAGTAGACAATCGGCGTCCAATTGCCTGCAGACCCATTGTCCACGATATCGGAACTATACCTGAGCCTGAGTGAGCAATCGAAATCGAAGCCGTTCATCACTTTCCTATTGTTCTTGTCTCCATTGACATGGAGAAGTTCGCCTTCGTCCGGAAGAACAATTCCGGTAATGTCATAGCTGTTCCCGCCTATATTCTTGTCGTATTTCTGGGTAAATGAAGTCAATGTCCTGATAAACATACGATTGCCCATATTGTCAAGAACCGGTGAGAGCGCATAGGAAGCAGCTCCGGTTTTCCAGGTTCCCACATTGCAAATCGTGCCTACAGGGCAGGCGAAGTGAACATCCTTCAGGGTTACAAGCGTGTAGAGATGCCCGGACGCCATTGAAATATCAGTCAGCACAACCGGTGTCGCACCATCTCCGGTCAAAGTGGTTTCAGTATAGATATTGTCAACCGTCAGATTGCTGAGACGGAGCATTCCGTCATCGTCCTTTCCGACAATTCCTCCAGTAATCCAGAAAGTCAACTTTGTCCCGACAGGGTAGATATTGTCCTCTTCCTTCGGAAGTTTCACAATAATGCCGGTGCCACTATCATCCTGGACGAACAAGTCAGTCTTCTTCTCATAGTTGTCCGTACTCATGTCACTGATGACATAGCCCTGGATTTTCAGGTTCTCCTCGATAATTCCTTCGAGTTTCACGGCCTCAGCAATGTCAATCAGTCTTGCATTTCTCACGCTATAGACAGGAAGCTGGGTAACCGGGATGTCTGCATACACTTCCTCCCGTCCTGTCATATACAAACGCAGGACTGCAGTACGCTTCTCATCACTCTCATTCGGGGATGCTGTCAATGAGACCCCTGTTTCATCCATTCCGGAAACCTTGCACCAGGAAATGTCTGAAGTCCCGTCTTCAGGAATTACAACCGCACCCCAAATGACGTTGGATGATACGTTTACACTGAGCGACCCGCCCTGGGAGCCGTAACTCAGAATCTGGACATCCGGAACAATATATGGGTCCGTACCTCTCTGGATGAATTCCGAAGAATATAGTTCATTGCCTTCAGGGTCCTCGAAAATCAGGCGGAATGTCCTTGGATAAGGGTTGTCAAGTTCCTCTACGTCAATGTAGAAGCGCCCATCATCATTGCCGGATTTCGGATAGATACTGAACCAGCTGTCATCATAGCCCTCAGCTACTTCTGATCTTACCGACCACCGCTGGTTGGAATACACGAATACTTTCAACCCTGTCCTGTCAGTGAGCGACGTACGCTGATGCCCCATTTCAAATGAAGCAGTCTCGTTCTGCGGTTCAACCCTGAAGAACGGCTCCTCGCTCACTTCCTCCTGGCAAGAGCAGAATGCCAGAACCGCCAATGCTGCACTTATCTTATTGATAATCTTGTTCATACGAATTGAATTTTAATAGTTTTCTCCCCTTGCGAACCAAACCCGTGAAAGCATATCATCCTCACCGGTCTCAAGATTGGCGACAGCCGCCTTCCAATTGTCATAATTGGAGGTCTGTGTAATAAGCGGATAGCGGAGACGAGTCGGCAGGACAACATTGCCGTCCTTATCCTTGTTTACCATAGCCGGGCCGACAGGCATTTCAGGCAGTCCTGTACGTCTATAGTCGCACCATGCCTCGACACCAACCAGGAAATCTGCGACATATTTCTGCTCCATTATCCGCTCCAGAGTCCCGTCGTATGCCGCCGTGCTCGGAGCCTCGAAGAAATGGCCTCCAGTCCAGGAAGCATTGCCTGTCCACTGGCGGACAGATGCCGTAACAGCCTCCTCATATAAGGTCTGGACTGATTTTGAAGTACTTACAAGCCCTCTGTATTCAGCTTCCGCCAATATAAACAACACCTCGGCATAATTCATCAATGTAGAAGGTGAGGTGTCAGTACTCAATGACTTCGCATAGTTGCAGGCCTGTTCGTACATTGTGGATATATAGTCATTGGTCTGTCCGGCCTTCAGCCCGATATATTCTCCATCCTTGGCGTCAATCATATATGGCAGCCTCGGATCTGCCGCATAGGTGAGCAGGTTGACGAAAGTCTCGCACATTCTCTGGTTCTGTGTCATGGGGTCAGTAGAAGTGGTAGGCCCGAAGCCGTTGTAGAATGGATTCACCCCGGTGTAACGTAGAATTGCCGCATCATCATTCGAGGCAAAAACAGGATATTTTAACGGGTCAGAAATCATGGCCTGCATCTCCGCTGCCGGATTGAGTGTTTCCATCCGACATTTCGTGCAGCGCATCAGCAGCCTGAGCCTCAATGAATTAGTAAACTTCTGCCACTTGGATATATCACCGCCGTAAAGCAAATCGCGTTCGGGATAATCCAACGCAAGCGAAACATCGTACTTCAGATTCGCATCGGCAAGTTCTTCTATCATACGCGTATAGACCTTCTCCTGGCTGTCATAGGCCGGACGTGTCACGCCTTCATCCCAGGAAAACGCCTCACTGTAAGGTATATCGCCGAAATATGAGGTAATCACGTCACATAGATACACCTTCAACGTCAGGCCTATGGCCTCCATATTGGGATCTTCCTGCTCTCTCGACAATTTGACAATGTGTGAAGCATTGGATGCCCAGCGGTAAAGGTTCTGCCACAATGAAGTCGATTCCGTCGCCCTGACATCATAATTGGCCGTAAGTTCGGTTCCGTTAGTCTGGATTGCATACTGCATCAGCTGCCCGTTTATTCTCCAGGAGCGGTACAGCACAGTCCAATGCCCTGAATAAATCACATCCTGAAGGAGTTTGGAAGGAGTTGACTCCCCGTAGGTTATCTGGCTCGGATTCTGGTTCATCTCCTCAAAGCCGGAGCAGGATACCGCACCGGAAATCAGTCCCATTGCCAAGATGCCGGTAATTATCTTATGTCTCATAATATTCAACTCTTAAAATTTCAGTTTTACATCGAATCCGTATGACCTGGTCATCGGGAAAGCAGCAGCCTCGAGTCCCGTAGTTATGGTGGATCCGTCCAGACAGGCTACCTCAGGGTCGAATTGCGGCCATTTTGTCCACATTGCAAGATTGCGTCCGTAAGCGGCAAGGGATACACCGTTTATGAATCTGGTCTTCTTGAGCCACTTGGACGGCAATGAGTATTCTAGCCTCAACTCGCGGAGCTTGATATAGGAGGTGCTGTAGATATTGGCCTCAACATTCTCACGCGCATACCACTGGTCATAATAATATGATATGCTCTCGCAGACTGTGGTGTTCTTGGAATAAGTGCCAGTGTCGGCATTGTAGCAATAGCCGTCTCCGATTATGCCGTCATAACGTCCTTCCAAAGTATTCTTCAGTTTTCCTGTCATTGACAGGATTGAGGCTGTATTGGAGAACGCCCTTCCGCCGAATGCTCCGTCAACCTGGACGAAAAGTTTGAGACCATTGTAGGAGAATGACGTGTTGATTCCTCCCTTCCACTTGCTCTGGGTTTCACCAAGATATCTCAATGTCGCCTTGTCAATTACTGGATTTCCGGTATCCTTGTCGAAGAGAATTTCACCGGAAATATCTTTCTGCGTTCCGTCATCAAGTGTAATTACGGTTCCTTCAGGAACTCTCGAAAATCCGGTGCCATAAATTGCGCCAAGAGTTCCGCCCGGTTTTGCAAGGACCCTGGCCTGTCCAAGAGCTGCTATTTGCCAGGAATCCACTCCGTCAGCCAGTCTTACAACCTCATTGCGGTTGGTGGAATACACGAGATTCAGGTTCCACTTGAACTTCCTGGTGGCAACAGGCATTGTATTGATGGATACCTCCAGACCTTTGTTCCGGATAAGTCCGGCATTGATTTTGGCATACCAATAGCCGGTGGCAGGGTCTGTAGGAGCGCTCAAGATTTGATTGTAACTATCTGAAAGATAAGCGGCAATGTCAAAGCCAAGTCTTCCTGAGAAAAATTTGCCCTCGATTCCGGCCTCCCAGCTTCTGGTCATTTCAGGCTTGAGTTCAGCATTCGAGATTTTTGTCGGAAGAATCACTCCACCGCCGAAATTGCTGTTGGAATAGTAATTGGATATTGCGTATGGCTCCGTGTCATTTCCCACATTCGCCCAGGATGCGCGTATTTTCAGCATATCCACCTTCTTGCCCATATTCAAAATTGAAGACAGAAGCACACTTGCGCTGACAGAAGGATAGAAATAGGAGTTCCACCTCGGGTCAAGAGCGCTGGACCAGTCATTTCTGCCTGTAATATCGACGAAAACCCAGTCCTTCCAGCTGAATTGAAGCATCCCGTAGAGGCTGTTTATCTGTTTCGAACTTCTTGTCGAATAAGTCTGAAGCGTAGATTCCGCATTGGCAAGTGTATATTGGCCGGGGACTTCAAGAGAGACAGCTGTCTGGGAATAACTGGAATAGCCCTGAGTCATTATATTGCCGCCAAACATGGCCGAGATGCTGAAATCCCCGAACTTGTCATCGTATTTCAGGAGGAAATCAGTATTGATTTCGTGCTGGGAGATGATATTCTCCTGATATCTTCCGTGATTGTAACTATGGCTGCCCCACGGTTTGGAAAGTGTACGCAAATCACTTGAGAGATCCATTCCGCATCTTACCATAAGGTTCAGCCAGTCAGTGAAATCTATACTCGCAAACACATTTCCGTAAACCCTGTGACGCTCCATCGTATTGGTCTGCTCATTGGCTATCAGATACGGGCTGTCGGCTACAGAATAGAACTGGTTGTTCCGCTTGTAGTCATATTCCTCCGCAATCTTCCCGTAGTCCTTGAGCCAGTTGATGTCCACGTTCGGGGAAAGCCATACCAATGAGCCT
>JBJEBP010000153.1:0-10997 GCA_051870135.1 Candidatus Cryptobacteroides sp.
CTGCGTGGATGGTGCAACCAGTTAAATATGCACCCTCCACGATTTGCGGCTCTGGAGTGGATAGTGCGTCTCACAGAACGGCACCCTCCACGATTCAAGCCCTCTGCGTGGATGGTGTAACCAGTTAGATATGCACCCTCCACGATTTGCGGCTCTGGCGTGGATAGTGCGTCTCCCATAATGGTACCCTCCACGATTCGAGCCCTTTGCGTGGATGGTGCCAATTGAAGCGAAAGAGAGCCAATCAGTGAAAATGTGTCAACTACTATACCTTTTTCTTCTCAAAAGCATTGCCAGAATGGCTTCAAACGGGAATTCTGCATATTATCCGTTTTCATTTTCTGAATGCGGATACATATATGTACCTTGGCCAAAAAAAAGTATGAAACGAGAATATTATCTAGTAACTTCAACAGCATTGGCCAACAATCTCCTTTTTAGAGATAAAGAGGATTTTCAAGTGGCTCATAACTATCTGGCTATATGTAAGCTCAATGTCGGTTTAACATTGGTTGCGCATTGCTTGATGGGAAATCATTTTCATTTGGTAGTTTGGTCTGATCCGGAAAACCTCAGGAAATTTTTGACGGCATTCAAACGTCGCTATTCAATGTGGCTGCATCGCAAATACGGCTTGCGGAAATATATGTCGAAAATAAAGATACAACTTGACTTACTACCTGATTCGGCATCAACCCGTAGAGCTATTGCATACGTGCTGACGAATCTGCAGAAGGCAAATGTCAATATAAGCCCGGATGGGTATGAATGGTGCAGCGCAAATTGCTATTTCAATCCCAGACGGAGTTCAGGTTTGCGTAACGTACGCAATATTGGGGTCAAAGAGAACAGACGTCTTTTCAAGATCCGTAATAGGATCAATGATGAAGTGTATGTTGATCAAAATGGAGTAATCGACTATCGCTCAATTATTTCAGGTGCATTGGTAGAGAAGATATTCGGCTCGTACAAGTCTCTTAATTATCACATGAGCATTGTCAGGAATGAAGCCGATATCAATCACTACGGTGGAGTCAGGAATGATTCTGAAATATATGAGGAGCTACTTGCAAAATATGGCAAACAGTATGGTGTTGATAATCTACAGGATATTCCATTTGAGGAAAAGGTTGGATTAATCAAAGTCATGAGACGGGAGTACGGAAGCGGTCCAAAACAGATTGCCAGAATTTTGGGGTTATCTATTGATTTCATTACAACATACTAATAGGAGGGATGGCAGGCACAAAGGGTAGTCTGTTTTGTTCATAAGTCTGATGGTGATACGATATCGAAGGTAATAGGCTTAATGCACTATCCACGATTCGGGCTTTCTGGGTGGATGGTGCAACCAGTTAAATATGCACCCTCCACGATATGCGGCCCTGTCGTGGAAGGTGCGCCTCCCAGAGTGGTACCCTCCACGATTCGGGCTTTCTGGGTGGATGGTGCAACCAGTTAGATATGCACCCTCCACGATTTGCGGCTCTGGCGTGGATAGTGCGTCTCACAGAACGGCACCCTCCACGATTCGAGCCTTCTGCGTGGATGGTGCAACCAGTTAAATATGCACCCTCCACGATTTGCGGCCCTAGCGTGGATAGTGCAGGTGGTATCCCGGTGCAATCGTCGGGGAAGCAATTCGGTGACAGAATCGCGCAATATTTACACGGAATCAATCAAAATTTCAGTATGGTGCAAAAAACGGCTTACCCTTGCACGGATTTTCGTTGAACCCGGAAGATATACTATTTTGATTGAAATTTATTAAATTTGTAGGTTACAATTAAACGCGGCAGGTCATCAGAAAGAAACTGAAAATATTCTACCTCACGGTCACGGCCATTCTTACAGCGTTGACTGCTGTCTTGATAGCCGTGCAGTCGCCTGCTGTGCAAACCGCTGTGGCGAAGAAGGTATTGGCGGCGCTGGAGGACAAGATTGACGGCCGGATTGTCGTCGGGGGGCTGAGCGCCAACCCGTTCAAGGCGGTGGTTCTCAAGGATGTAGCGATATTGGACAATAATCCGTGGAGGGACCCGTCGACGGGGTACGTGGCCTGCGACACTCTCTTCAGGGCCAAGTACATCACCGCGTCGTTCGGACTGAAAAGTCTGCTCGGCGGGCTGTTGGGAGGTAAGGAGAAGGAAGCCGGTGACGGAGCGGGCAACGGGTCTGGGGCGGGCAACGGGTCCGGCAGTACGGCCACCGCCGGCGGGATTCTCATTAGGAACAATGCCAAAGGAAGCGGAACCGGCAATGGGAACAAATCAGGAAGCGGGGCCAGTTACGATACTATCAATGAGACAGGCAACGGGGCCAGCAACGGTTCTGTATCCGAGAATCGTTCTAAAAGCGGTGTCGGAAGTGGAAATGGCAATGAATCCGGAGTCGCAGCAGGAGTCGCAGCAGGCGACGTAGCGGAATCCGGAGTGCAATCCGGCAGCGGAAGCGGCAATGGAACAGGTAACGGAACCAGTTTAGGAACCACAGCAGGAAAAGGTTCTGAATCAGGAAGCGGGGCCAGTTACGATACTATCAATGAGACAGGCAACGGGGCCAGCAACGGTTCTGTATCCGAGAATCGTTCTAAAAGCGGTGTCGGAAGTGGAAATGGCAATGAATCCGGAGTCGCAGCAAAAACCAGGGCAGGCGACGCAGCAGTAACCGGAGCCGCAATCGCAACCAAAAGGGGGACCGGCAACAAATCCGGAGCAGAAACCGGAAGCGGAAATGGCAATGAATCCGGAAACCAAACCGGCAACGGAGCAGAATCCGGAAGCCAATCGGAAAACGCCACCACAACCACCGGCGGCGGAATAAAGATAAGGACGGTAAAAATTACCGGGGCAATGATGTACCTCTCAATTGAGCCAGGTGTCAGGCCCGACGGCAGCACCAGCACCGCCAGAGCAGCCAGTAGCACCAGCACCGCGAAAAGCACTAGCCCCGCAACAGTCAACGATGCCACCAGCAGCGCCAGAACAACCGGCAGCACCAGCACCGCGAAAAGCAACAGCCACGCAACAGTCAACGAGGCCCCAGCCACCCGAAGCTCCAGAGCAGCAATCAATGCCAACAGCTCCGTTTCGGGCAGCGCAGAGGAATCCGGCAACAGTGCCAATGCCACCAGCCCCGCTAAAGCAACCACCGCCGATAAAACCGACGACGGAAGGTCCGGCAGCACCATCGGCAGCACCAGCACCGCCAGAGCAGCCGGCAGCACCAGCACCGCCAGAGCAGCCGGTAGCACCAGCACTGCGAGAAGCACTAGCCCCGCAACAGTCAACAATGCCACCAGCCCCGCCAGAGCCACCACCAGTTCCAGCACCACCAGCACCGAAAAAAGCACCAGCAGCGAAAAAAGCACCATCCCCGCCAGCGCAACCGCCAAAGCAACCGCCCCACCCCCCGACACCACCCAAAACACCAACAACCTGAAGCGCATCTTCCGGCTGAAGAAAAAAACCGGGAAGAAAGAGAAGAGCACCAAGGAAGTCTTCAGCATCGGGTCCGTCAGGATTGAGGACATGTCATTCGTCATGGAGAACTTCACCAAGGACAAGGCCAAGTTCGAGAACGGCATCAATTGGTTCGACATGGAAGTGTCCGGCATCAACATCTCCGGGCGCAACCTGAAAATGAAGGGGCCCGTCATGTCCGGAAAATGCGACAGCCTGTCATTCAGGGAGAAAAGCGGTTACGTCTGCCAAAAAATCAGCGGCAAGGCGGAGGTCGGAAACGGCAGGATGGACGTCCGGAACTTCAGGCTCCTCGACGCCTGGTCCAACATTGACATACCCGAGCTCGTGATGACATACGAGGACACGGAAGCCTGGTCGGAGTTCGTCACCGACGTCAGGATGGACGGGAACATCAGGAAAAGTACAGTGAGCCTCAATACATTACGCTACTTCGCCCCTTCACTCGCAGGAAGGTCAATGGAAGCCGAAGTGGAAGGACACGTGGAAGGTTATGTCGCAGACCTCGGAATCGACAGAGTCCGCTTCAGGACCACAAGCAAGGCCGGCCCCGGCATATCAGGCACAGTCACAGGCAGCCTGAAAGGACTACCCGACACCGAGATAATGGTCATTGACGGCAATGTCACCGATGCGGGAATGACATCCGCCGGGCTCAGCAACTTCATCCGCGGCTGGAGCCCCAACTCCAGCATTGACCTGGGCAAGTTCTGCAAGGGGGACACCCTCTCATTCTCCGGGAAAATGCTCGGACGGCTGAACTCATTCACTGCGGACGGGGACATCCGGCTGAAAAGCGGCAGCGCCACCACATCATTGAAAATCAACAACTTGGTCAACAAATTCAGGCCAATGGAAATAGAGGGCACCATCGGCACCACCGACATTGACATAAGCCGTGTCATCGGAGGAGGGCCGGTAGGCGAATGCAGCCTCAGGACCGGTTGCAAGGCCACATTGGGGCGGGACACGACCGGCATCACCATTGACTCCCTCTTCGTGGACAGGCTCAGGTTCAACGGCTACGACTACAGTGGGCTGGCAGCCGCCGGAACCTTCCTCGGCAACACCTTCGACGGCCGCATTGTCTGCTCCGACCCGAACCTCAACTTCCTCTTCCAGGGCATATTCACATTCTCCTCCAAGACGAAGAACGCCATATACAAGTTCTACGCGAACCTCGGATACGCCGACCTCCACGCCCTCAACTTTGACAAGCGGGAAGTCTCCAGGGTCAGCCTAAAGACACAGGCCAACTTCACCAGGATCAGCGGAGAAGACATCGTGGGCGACATTGGCGTAAGGGACATCCGCCTCGTGGACGAGCACGGGGAGCACGAGGTCGGGGACATCAGCATCGCCTCCCTCTCGGGCAA
The DNA here is from genome assembly GCA_051870135.1 of Candidatus Cryptobacteroides sp. Lineage (GTDB taxonomy): Bacteria > Bacteroidota > Bacteroidia > Bacteroidales > UBA932 > Cryptobacteroides. The sequence goes on from JBJEBP010000153.1 coordinate 4,859, forward strand.
TGACATCAGCCGCATCAAGTTCACGTCCAAGTTCGCGGACGCCTCGTACTCCGGCAGCCGCTTCATCACCGGCTTCGTCAAGGACATCCAGACCATAACCACCAGAAAATCAATGCCTTCATTGTACCTCAATGACGGAGGTCAATGGGGAAATGACAGATACGACCTGTCCGTGAACTTCCACGACTCCAGGGACGTCCTTTCTTTCTTCGCCCCGGGAGCCTACATCGCCGACAGCACCACGCTCAAAGTCAGCATTGAAGACAACGGAAACCTCAAGGCCCGGCTGAAATCCGGCAGGCTCGCCTACCACAACAAATACCTGAAGGGAATGAACGTCCTCATTGACAATCCTGACGCCTCCCTGCGCGCCAGGATCTCGTCCGAGGAAATCTCCGTCAGCCCCCTCCAGATGCGCAATGCCGACCTCTTCCTCGCCGCCGCAAACGACTCTGTCAAAGTAAGATACACCTACGACAACAAGGACAGGACCAGGACCGGAAAGGAGAACAGGGGCCATCTCCGGCTCGACGGAAACCTGTTCCGAAGCGAGGCCCGCGAGGCCGGAATCCGTCTTTCGATCCTGCCTTCCAGCATTGTCCTCGACTCCGAAGAATGGGACATTGTCTCCAGGGAAATCATGTACTGCGGGGACAAGGCGCTGATACCGGGATTGAAACTCTCAAGCCCCGGCCAGGACATCAGCATTGACGGAGGCTGGGCCGCGAACGCCAGCGACACCCTCAACCTGTCCCTGAACCGTTTCGACCTCTCGCTCCTTAACAATTTCACCGGCCAGGACTTCGGAATCCGCGGCAGGGCCACCGGCAAGGCAATGCTCATATCCCCGACATCCGACCGGGCCGGCATCCTGCTCAACCTGCTCAGTGACTCCACCGAGTTCGCCGGCAGGCCGGTAGGCACATTGAGGCTCGCCAGCGTATGGGAAGACGCAATAGGAAAGTTCAATGTAGTATGCCGCAATGACATCGGCGGAGCCAGGACACTCGACGCATTCGGCGACTATTATCCTGATACAAAGAAGATTAGCGGAAAAGTCATTGCAGACGGGCTCGACGTCGGCTACCTCACCCCGTTCCTCAGTTCCGTCTTCTCCAACGTCTCCGGAACGGCATCCGGCAAGCTCGACATCGGCGGACTGGTCTCAAAGCCGGAATTCAGCGGAGACGGCCTCAGGCTTGACAATGCGAAACTGACGGTGAACTTCACCGGCGTGGAATACTCCGCCGCAGGACCGGTGGATTTCAGCTCCTCCGGAATAATGTTCAATGGCATCAGGATCACCGACCGCCATGGGGCCGGAGGCAATGTGGAAGGCGGCATAAAATGGAGGAACTTCAAGGATATGGAATTCGGCATTCACCTGAATTTCAAGGACTTGCTCGCCCTTGACACAAAGGAGGAGGACAATTCCACATTCTACGGCAATATCTTCGCGACAGGCAACCTGGACATCACCGGTCCTGTCACTTCCCTCCTGCTCAGCGCCGACGCGACCACAGCCAAGACCGGAGCCCTCCACATCCCGATTGGGGGAAGCGCCTCAGCCACCGTGTCCAACCTGCTGACATTCAAGGAGCCTGAGAAAATCACCGTCATTGACCCTTATGAGGAGCTGATGAAGAAGCTCAATACCAAAGAAGCCAGCAAGAGCGACCTCGGCATCCGGCTGAGGGTCAGGGCAACGCCTGAAGTGGAGGCTGACATTGAGCTGGACAAGGCTGCGGGCAACGTCCTAAACGGCCGGGGCAGCGGCCTCATTGACCTCGACATCAGGCCGAGCAGCGGCGTCTTCAAGATCAACGGAGGCTACGACATCACCGACGGAATCTTCCATTTCGTCGCATTGGGCATCGCCAAGAGGGATTTCAACATCGAGGAAGGCAGTTCCATAAGGTTCAACGGGGACATCATGGACTCCGACCTCGACATTGACGCTACCTACAGGACAAAGGCATCGGTGGGCACCCTCATTGCCGACACCACGGCCACCACCACGAGAAGGACGGTGGAATGCAAGATTTCCATCTCGGACAAGCTCAGGAACCCGCGGCTCGGATTCGGCATTGAGATTCCGGACCTGGACCCTACCACCCAGGCAAGGGTCGAAAGCGCCCTGAACACCCAGGACAAGGTCCAGAAACAGCTGCTTACATTGTTGATTACCAACAGCTTCCTTCCGGACGAGCAGTCCGGAGTGACCAACAGGACCTCGTCCACGCTCTATTCCAATGTCACTGAAATAATGGCCGGCCAGCTGAACAACATTCTCCAGAAGCTGAACATCCCTGTGGACTTCGGCCTTGACTACCAGCAGAATATGAGCGGAACAGACATCTTCGACGTGGCCCTCTCCACCGCCCTGTTCAACAACAGGGTCATCGTGAACGGCACCGTCGGCAACCGCCAGTACGATACGGAAAGTTCCGGAAGCGAATTCGTGGGCGACCTGGACATTGACGTAAAGCTCACAAAATCAGGAGCATTGAGGCTCAATCTCTTCTCGCATTCGGCCGACCAGTACACGAACTACCTTGACAACTCCCAGCGCAACGGACTCGGCTTCTCCTACCAGAAGGAGTACGACCGCCCGAAAGACATATTCAAATATATGTTCAAGGGCCGCAAGAAGAGGCAGGAGGCCGAGGCGGCCAGACAGGCCGAGCTTCAGCGCCAGGACAAGAAAACCATCATCATCCTCCCCGGGGAGGACAGAAAAAAGAAAAGAAAATGAAAGGAAGACTATTCCTCATACCGTCACCTCTCGGTGACAATGATCCAGCGGAAGTAATCCCGGCAGGGGTACTGTCAATGTTGCCGTCCATCACCACCTACGTGGTCGAGGCGGTAAGGACCGCCAGGCGCTATCTCTCTGCAGCCGGCCTGAAAGGACACGTGCAAGACCTTGAGTTCCATGAACTTAACGAACATACCACGCCAGCCGAAGTGGAAGCCATGATGAAACTTTTCGACGACGGGAGGGACGTGGGCCTGATTACAGAGGCTGGACTTCCGGCAGTCGCGGACCCGGGCGCCCAGCTCGTGAGACTCTGCCACAGGCACGGCGTGGAGGTGGTCCCTATGTCGGGTCCGTCCTCCCTTATGCTGGCCCTGATGGCCTCCGGGCTGAACGGCCAGTCATTCGCATTCCTCGGCTATCTCCCGGCCAAGACTGAGGAAAGGAGACAGGCCCTCAGGAGCATTGAGAAGCATTCCTCCACCGCAAGGCAGACCAAAATATTCATTGAGACACCTTACCGCAACGACTCCCTGCTCGCCGACATCCTTTCGGTATGCAGGGCCGACACGGAAGTCTGCATTGCAGCGAACATCACAATGCCGGACGCATTCATCCGCACCAAGACCGCAGGGGAATGGAAAAAGGCGGTCCCGACCATCGGGAAGCGTCCCTGCGTATTCCTGATTCTGGGACATTGACCAAACGTAACAATGGGAAAGACAGCATCTTACATAACCTTGGGCTGCAAGCTGAACTATGCCGAGACAGCCACATACGAGAGGGGCTTCCTCGCAGCCGGCTTCACCACCGTGGACTGGACGGAGAAGGCTGACCTGTATATAATCAATACCTGCTCGGTGACCGGGCAGTCGGACCGAAAGTCCAGGAACATAATCAGGAAGATACACAAGCTGGCTCCTGAAGCCACCGTCGTGGTGACCGGCTGCTATGCCCAGCTCCGCCGCGAGGAAATCAGGGCCATAGACGGTGTCAGCTTGGTTTTCGGGGCGGATGAAAAGGGAGAACTGGTCCGGGACACCCTTGACTATATTGAGGGAGTACGGATGGATTTGGGCCGCAAGGGGCCGGAGACATTGGCGGAATGTGCCAGGGAGGCATCTACATTGACATTCGCGGCATATTCCGGAGGCGAGGAGAGGACCCGGGCCTTCCTCAAGGTGCAGGACGGCTGCGACAATTTCTGCGCCTACTGCACGGTGCCTTTCGCCCGCGGGCGGAGCCGGAGCCTCAGCATTGCCGAGGCTGTGGAAAATGCCCGGAAAATAGCCGCCTCAGGTGTCAGGGAAATCGTAATCACCGGGGTCAATACCGGCGACTTCGGCCGCAATACCGGAGAATCCTTCCTCGATTTGCTGAAGGCATTGGACAATGTGGAAGGCATTGACAGATACCGGATTTCGTCCATTGAGCCGAACCTCCTGACCGAAGAAATGGTGGACTGGATAGCCTCCGGGACCAAGTTCCAGCCGCATTTCCACATCCCGCTCCAGAGCGGCAGCGACACCATATTGAAAGATGTCGGAAGGCATTACGACACGGAATTTTTCGCACGAAAAATCGAATATATAAGGTCTAAAATGGACCCGGCACCGGGCGAAACCAATCCGGACGGAACCCTGAAGCCGAGAGTATTCTTCGGAATCGATGTCATAGCAGGCCTGCCTGGAGAGACCGACGAACTCTTCATGGAGACATACAACTTCCTGAAAGACAGGATAAAACCGGCATTCATCCACATCTTCCCTTACTCGAAAAGGCCGGGCACAAGGTCGGCCGCAAGGAAAGACCAAGTGCAGGACTGCATCAAGACCAGGCGGGTCGAGATGCTCGAGGCCCTCTGCGACAGCCTCCACCGGGACTTCATCGAGGCGAACCGCGGCGTAAAGGAAATGGTTCTCTTCGAGGATGATTGCAAGAAAGGGATAATGGGCGGATACACAGGCAATTACATCAGGGTCGAAAGGCCTTGGGACCCGGCCTTGGCAGGCAAGTTGACGGAGGTGATTCTATGAAGGCGAAATTGACATTTCTCGGAACCGGGACCTCACAGGGAGTTCCGATTATTGGCTGCGGCTGCGAGGTCTGCCGGAGCAATGACCCGCGCGACAAGCGGTTCAGGTCATCGGCCCTCGTGGAATACGGCGGGCTGAAGATTTTGATTGACGCGGGGCCGGACTTCCGCTCCCAGATGCTCAGGGAAGAGGTGAACCATCTGGACGCAATCCTCCTGACGCACGACCACAGGGACCATACCGGGGGACTGGACGATGTACGGTCGCTCAACTACATTGACCAGAGGGCGGCGGAAATCTATTGCGAAGAGCGCGTATTGGCCTCATTGAAAGAGAGTTACAGCTACGCCTTCGCGGAGGAGAAATACCCCGGGGCGCCGGAATGGAACATCCACCTGATTGACTCGGACCCGTTCATCGTGGAGCCGTCCGACGCCGGCCGCAAGCTCGTATGGGTGAGGGACCAGGGCTATTGTTATGTCAATGCGGACGGGACGTGCAGCCCTACCGGGGGCAACAGGATTGTCAATGCCGAAAAGGTCCAGGTCAATGATGAAGGCCTCCCGGCCGCCGGAAGCGGAAATGGTGTCGCGATAATCCCGATCAGGGGAATGCACGACCAGATGCCGGTGCTGGGATTCAGGTTCGGCGGCATAGCCTATCTCACTGACATGAGCTCAATTCCGGAGAGCGAGTTCGCAAAACTCCGGGGGCTGGAGCACGTTACCCTGAACACAGTCAGCTACAGGCACCATCATTCGCATTTTTCATTGGAAGAAGCGGTGAGGATTGCGGAGCGTATCAATGCCCGCCGGACCTGGCTGACCCATCTCTCCCACACCTTCCCTTCATATAGTGCTTTCGATACGGAACTCAAGGGCTACTCCGGCAAAATCGAAATCCATCCGGCTTTCGACGGACTGGAAATCGAAGGCTGACTTACGTTTTGAAACAGAAAGACTTACTCTTTGAAATATTTTTGTTCAGAAATTGCTATTTTTTAACGAAAACACTTGCATAAATCAAAAGTTTATCCCAAATTCGCAACATCGTTGGCAAGAGTCGGCGATTATTGGAATTATGAAGTCGAAGATTTCTGTACCTAAGCTGATAACTATATTGGCTGTGGTTTTGTCTTTCTCATTCTCGGTTGAAACCAAAGCACAGAATGTGGCTTTGAAGACCAACTTGGCATACGATGCTGTGGCTGCAGCCAATCTCGGGCTGGAGTTCGGTCTTGCACCCAAATGGACATTGGATATCTCAGGAAACTATATGCCGTGGAACTTCTACAACGGACTGAGCCGCAAGCACGCATTCGCACAGCCTGAGGCAAGATTCTGGT
>JBJEBP010000154.1:0-2658 GCA_051870135.1 Candidatus Cryptobacteroides sp.
TACATCGCATATTGGAAATTCTTCTCAGCATCGCCCTGAATCTGATATGTCGTATTTGCAAACAAGGCCTCCAAGGTTCGCATAAATACGTCAGGGGCACCACCTCTTAGAGCACGCGCCAATGTCGAGGTCGTCGTGTTGCCCTCTGCTGGGTTGACGGGGACATAATACGAATAGATGAATTTGAGGAAACCGTTCTTGACTTCATCGTTTGGAAATCCAAGAGTATATTCCTTGAATTCCAGATCGTAATCCTTTATTGTCAGATAGCCTGTTTGGAAAAACAACGGGACTGGTCTGTTTACAATATCTTGCATACCTCCCAAGTCCTCCACAGATACGACCACATTGTCAGACAGTTTCGTTATGTCGAATGATGTTTCCTTCATCACATTGACCAGCATTGTCGGGGTGCCGGTTTCAAACCAATAGTCTCTAAACTTTTTGGAGATGAATGTGTTCAACAAACTGAACGGATTGTACATCCCGGGAGAATCTTCACAGAAATGATAGCCGTCGTATTTGTATTTGAGCTTATCGTAGCACTCCTCAATGCTTAACTTGTTGGCTTGGGAGAGTTCGGCAACACTTTCGTCAAAATATGTATGGAGCTCATTTCCCGAGATTCCGCAGATGTCGGCATAATCGTTATCCATTGATATGTCCCGAAGATTATTCAGACTGCTGAATACGCTCAATTTGCCAATCTTGGACACGCCCGTCAAAAAACCGAATTTGATCTGTCCGTCCTTCGCTTTCAGCACGCTGTAGAAGCCCTGGAGGGTCTTCTTGAAGTTGTCAGCAAGTTCCGGATTGACAAGATTGTCAACTATCGGCTTGTCATATTCATCAATCAGGATGACAACTTTATGTCCGGTAGATCCGTATGCAGCGTCTATGATGTTTTGAAATCTCAAACCGGGAATTGTTGACGTAGCCTCAATTCCATATTCCGCCTCCCAGACGGAGAGTTTTTCGTTAAGGACTTGATCCAACACATCGTCCGAGTTGTATGCGATTCCATTGAGGTCAAGATGCAATACCGGGTATTGTGTCCAGTCCTTCTCCAGCTGCTCCATAGCCAGACCTTTGAACAATTCCTTCCTGCCTGAGAAATAAGCATCCATCGTGGAGATGAGAAGGCTCTTGCCGAACCTGCGCGGGCGGCTTAGGAAATAATATTTGCCGGCAGAAGCCAATCGATAAATGAGAGAGGTCTTGTCCACATAAACGTATCCGCTTCTGCGCAAATCCTCAAAATCCTGAATGCCTATCGGGTATAACATATCGTATCAAAATTTATCAACTTACAAAGATACAATTAAATTTTTGCCAACAAGTCAGAAGTGAGATTATCTTTCTGCCCTTCATAAAAGGCATCCAGCACTTCTGAGAAGACATCATCCGGACAGACGGCATCAAAGAGAGTCATACAGGAGCGGACTTTCATAGCATCGATTTCACCGAATATCTTAAGAGCCGTCTTTTTGCCCTTATGCTCAAGCAGGGCCCCGGAGATTTCCCTCAAGCGGGTGGACAGCAACGGGTGAGCCATATATCTGACCGCCTCATCCATATCCGCTATCCCGAAGTATTTCGCACGCCGACTGTGCCCCAAATCCCTTAGCTGAGGGAATATATACCATATCCAGTGGGTGTATTTGTATCCCTCCCTGACCTCCTTCAAAGCTTGGGAATAGTCACAGAAAAGTTCATCCTGCGCCTGCACGAACCGGCTCAACTCATTCGCCGGAATTGTCATTTCTTCGATAATCATCATATCAACGGCTTCTGAATCTTTGCAACTATCACATCGCATCCCCTTTTCTGTGGCAATATACGGAATTTGAACCTAAATTCACTATATTTGCGGTAATACTATTGATTATGCCTACTATTTCGGAATCTTCATATATATTAGATTCCTCGACCATAACCCGCCTCACTTTCATGCGAAATATGGGGACCAGGAAGTTACGATAGACATCGTCAACGGAGCCATTCGTGGTGAAATGTCAGAAAGGGCATTGCGTCTCATTTTCGAATGGCTTGATCTTCATCGCGCAGAAATCTTGGAAGCATGGCATAAGGCGGCTAATGGCGAACAGCCTGGTAAGATTGACCCTCTTAAATAAAGCATAAATTATGTTGAAGATTACACAAGCTGACTACATAAAAGACTACCAGATAAAGGTTGTCTTCAATGATGGGGCCTGCCGTGTCTTTGACTTCAGCCCTGTCATCGCCAAATATCCTGTATTCAAAGAACTTAGCGACATCTCCAAGTTTCAGGATTATGTCCTTACCGACACGCTTGAGTGGAAAGATGGCGAAATCGACATCGCTCCGGAGTACTTGTACGAGCATGGGGCCGTTGTCAACTCCTAAGGTAAGCACTTCTTGGAATATGTCTTCTAGCGAGACAGCATCGCCAATGGCGCCGCCAACGAGCGAGCCTCTTATCTTGTCCTTTTGTAGATTATTGTTCATTATCATTGCTTCAATGTAGTTATTTCATATAGGAGAGTGTCTTGTTGGGAGAAAATCCACTCTTTAATTCTATTTGTTCTATCATCTTCATATTAATCATCCATTGTCAGAATAGTTGTACGAACCCCTGCAGGGGAGCGTCAGCTAGAGCTGCCGATATTTTGATGC
>JBJEBP010000155.1:0-10973 GCA_051870135.1 Candidatus Cryptobacteroides sp.
ATAACTGCCCCTCGAAGTCTTCTTGGCCTTCGGGTCCAGCTTCAACTTGTCGAAAAGGACGTCGCCGACCTGCTTCGGGGAAGAAATATTGAGTTCCGGCTCGCCTGTCATCTCACGGATTCGTTCCTCCCTGTCCTTCATCTCCTTGCGCAGTCCGTCCGCAAATTCCTTCAGTTGCCCGAGATCTACCTTGACTCCATAGCCTTCCATCTTGGAGAGAACCTTCATCAGAGGCTCCTCCATATTGTCGTAAAGGTCTGACAATGTGTGTGTTCCGGCTGCAGTGGCACGCAGCTCGTCACCAATCAGGATGCCGGTCGGGAGGATGGATGCAGTCCTTCTGATATCGGACTTGTTTTCCGGGGCCTCCTCCGGAATGTCGAACAGGCTTGTCGGCTCCGCAACCACTTCATCTTCAGCCTCAATGTTGATGTCAAGATAAGCCTTTGCCAGAATGTCTATATTGTGGCTTTTCTCAGGATTGATTAGATAGTGCATCAGGGCAATGTCTAACTGCTTGCCGCACAATGTAATACCATCCTCAGCCAGAAGTCCTGACTGTGCCTTCAGGTCCTTTCCGTATTTTGCAATGGAACTCTCTTCCAATATGTCCTTGAAAAGATTGGCCGGGCCGGACGAGACTTTGAGATTTAAATCCTCATTGCCCCCTTTCCTGCATTCACCTTCCGTACAGGTGGCCACAGTCGCAACAAGGCCCTGGAGGTCTGTTTTCTCAATCGAGACGGCAATCATACCGTTCATCCGGGCCTCCAATGTCATCTTGTCAGGAGCTATTTCATTGATATTGAGCCTTCTGGCATTATCAGGAACAGAGGCTTTGACATTGGCGGATTCCGGTACAAGTTTTTTGAGGGAATTGAACTCATAATGGTCGAAGAGTTCCGCGACATTGTTATCGTATCTCAATGTCAGGAGCATATCCTCCATTTTCACGTCCAGGGGAATGTCAGTCTTGATGGTCACCAGGTCGTGGCTGAGCCTGATATGATCCTTCGCCGCGAGGAATTGCTCCCTCTGCCTCGGAGTCAGCTCGTCAAGATGGTTGTAGATGTTCTCCACGCTGCCGTATCTTGCTATCAGCTTGGCCGCACCGACCTCTCCGACTCCCTTGACACCAGGTACATTGTCGGCAGTGTCACCACAGATGGTCAGCATTTCAATGACCTGGCTTGGGGAACTTATGCCGTATTTGGCGCAGATTGCCTTTTCGTCATAGATTTCAGCATTTTCTCCTGCCTTTCCGGGCCTGTATTGGAAAATACCCTCATCCACCAGCTGTCCATAGTCCTTGTCCGGAGTCACCATATAGATGTCCGTGTCCGGGGACTTCATCTGCTTGGCCATTGAGCCGATAACATCGTCCGCTTCGAAGCCGGGCATCATAAGAACCGGAATATCAAGCGCCTTGCAGAGTCCCTTCAGGGGCTCCAGGGCATCAATTACAAGCTGCGGGGTTTCGTCCCTGTTGGCCTTGTATTCAGGATACATCTCATTCCTGAACGTGCCTCCCGGAGGGTCGAATGCCACGGCGAGATGCGTCGGCTCCTCCCGGTGAATCATTTCCAGGAGGTACTTCATGAACCCGAAAAGAATGGACGTGTCCTCTCCCTTCGAGTTTATCATCGGACGTCTCAAGAATGCGTAGTACATCTTGAAAACCAATGCGTGTCCGTCTATGAGGAATAATCTGTCCTTCATTGTCCTAAGAATTGAATGAAATGTCAGAGAATGCCAATGTCGGTATCTGGCGGCTCATTCCGTTCATCGGGTCTGTGCCTGCGGCAATGAGGGAGTTCCACAATGCTATCATGTCCCCGGTAATGAGCATACTTTCTATAGGCTTGACAATGAGTCCGTTACGGAACTCGAAACCTTCTACGCCGTAAGAGAATTCCCCTGTGGCAGCATTGCAGTTTCCGCCGTTGAACCCGGTTACGAGAATTCCGTCTCCGCAAAGCTTGAGGATTCCGTCCCTCCCAAGGCTGCCTTCTCCTCTCCTCAGGGCTCCGGTCAATTCCGGATTGCCATTGACGAAAGGAAGGAGAACGGGCCTGTTCGCCGTCTCGGATGTCGGCTCCATTCCCATTTTGCCTGATAAATAAGTACTTATGAAATATTCCCTGACGACTCCGTCAATGATGATGTCCCTGTCAATGCAGGCCCTTCCATCGGGTTCGAACAGTATGGAGCCGCATTTGCCCTTGACCCTCGGCCTGTCAACGAGGGACATTCCTTCCTGGAATATCTTCTTGTCCAAGGTGTCAGTCAGGAAGGACGACCTCTGCTGGATCCGGAGTCCGCCGAGTGCACCGATTACCGGGCCGATGAGTTTGCCGCAGACCTTCCTGTCCACTACCATAGTATATTTGCCTCCCGGGATACGTTCCGGTCCTATCTGGCTGACAGCCTCCCCGACAGCCTTCCTGCCGCATTCGGAACCTTGTATCGCATCCGGACTGATGCCGTAGTCCCAGAACAGTCCGCTGTACCTGGCACCTGAACTGTCCTGTACGGTTGCCTGGGCACTTACCTCGAACGAGGTTTCCATATGGCGGCATCTCGTACCTGCAGAATCGAGAAACAATGTGTCCGCAAGGGTGTTGTTGTACTCCACTTCCTCTGAAATCAGTTTCCAGCCATCTCCTTCGCAACCTTCTTTGCCGAATACTGAAACTCTCCCGGCTGCGGCAATCCTGTCCTTTCCCGAGACAGTGTCGTAGTCGTACCAGCACAGGCCCATCTCGTCTCCCCGGACGGCTTCCCCGGTGGTCTCGGCCGGGAGTTTCCGGAACGGGTCCTCCGCCTGGAGACGGACGTGTTCCACGGCCTGCCTCATGAAGGAACGTATCTCATTGTCATCCAGGCGATTGGTTGAGAAAATACCATATCTTCCCTCCGAGTACAGCCTGAAGGTCAATGAACGGTCTCCGGTATGCCTGATGTTGTCCAGTTCGCCGTTGAGCAATGCAACAATGTCAGTGCAGGCCTTGTCCAATGTCACCTGCACGGCTGATGCTCCGGCATCGAGGGCAGCCTCGACGCTGTTCTCCGCAATTCTGGTTTCCGCATCGGAGATGGCGCAGTTCATTTCTTCCATACCTTTGTCAATCATAATAATAACCCGCAATGATTGTTATTCGCCGCCTACTGTAAGTCTCTTGACAAGGACAGTCGGCATACCGCAGGACACTGGTACTGACTGGCCTTTGCCGCAGGTCCAGGCTCCGTTGTCTATCAGGCAGTCATTGCCGACCGCAACAATGTCGCCCAGCGCCTGGGGACCGTTTCCAATTACATTGATATCATTTACCGGTGCCGTGAGCCGTCCGTTCTCTATAAGATAGCCTCTCTTGACGAAGAAGGTGAAATCTCCCTCTCCGATTTTTACCTGTCCGTTGCTGAATTCATTGACATAAATGCCCTTCTTCACCGATGCAATGATGCCTTCCGGCTCGGAGTTCCCGCTCTCCATATATGTTGCACGCATCCTCGGAATCGGGGAGGACCTGAATGTCTCCCTGCGTCCGTTTCCGGTAGGGGAGACCCCGTACCATTTGGCACTGATCCTGTCGTGCAGGTAGGATGTCAGTATTCCGTCCTCCACCATCATTGTCCTCTGGCCCGGAACTCCCTCATCGTCGAAATTCAGCGAGCCCCTGTTGCCCCTGATGGTGGCATCGTCCACGATGTTTATGCCCTCAGGACATACCCTCCTGCCCATCTTGTCGGAGAAAATTGACTGTCCCTTCCTGTTGAAATCAGCTTCGAAAGCGTGTCCCATTGCCTCGTGAAGCAGGATTCCGGAGGCTCCGGCGGCCATCACGACCGGCATTTCCCCGCCTTTTGGCCTTCTGGCTTCGAATGAATCATCCATATTGCAGGTCATTTCCGAGACCATTTCACTTATCAGGCCGGAGGTGAGCATCTCCGCCCCCGTCCGGAAACTCCTTGAAATGTTCCTGACTATCTTCTTGCCATTCTGCTCCGCAATAAGGGAGGCCTGAAACGTAGTCATGGGCCTGGTTTCATATTTCAGTTCCCCGAAAGAGTTGTACATCAGGTAGTCGCTGGCCTGGCTGCTCATTGAACAGGTTATCTTCCTGATCCGGGAATCCGCAGCTTTGATTCCGTCCTCGAGCTTGTGAAGCCATTCCACTGCAACGGCCGGGCTGGTAGTCCTCCAGTCCCGGATTATCGGGTATCTGTCAGCAGCCGGATTCGGAGCTCCTGTATAAAGCCTCCTGACCTCACGGCCACCATTGGCTCCCAGGGCTGTGTAAACGACTCCTGTGCTCCTGGTTTCAACCGGCTTCACGGCGCCTGTCCCGGAGGTGATGGCAATAGCGGAAGCGGCTCTTGCCGCAGCCTCCATATCGGCCGGCAATGTGCTTTCTGAATAGGCGTAGCCTGTCTTTTCCCCGCATAGAACCCTGATACCGACTCCGTAATCCACGTTCAGCCCACCGGACGTAACTTCCCCGTCGATGAGCTGGTGTATCTGGATGACAGTATTCTCGAAGTAGAGGTCACAGTAATCGCCTCCATTTGCGAGGGCGATGGCCGTGAGCCTTTTCATCTCCTCGATGCCTGTCTGGAAAATGTCAATGTAATATTGTCTGTCCTGAATCATTTTGAACCCTCCGGTATTCCGGCATCCGAAGCCGCCTTGATTATTTCATATACGGCGCTGTCCTTGATAATCATTCCGTCCTTCCTTCCCTCTGCAATGACCTTGAAAGGTATTTCCGAATTGTCAGCGAGTATCCACCTGTCCGCAATCGGGATGTAGTCATTGAAAAAATAATGCAGGCCGACGACATAGCGTCTCCTGATTGTGGGCTCCGGAATGTTGTGTCCCCCGGCTGCCACCCTTGCCTTGACCCTTTCCACTGCAAGGTCAGGGGAGTTGAGCCAGAAGTACAGAACCGTTACCTCATATCCTTCCGCCTGGGCATATTTCACCATTTTCTTGAGACTTCTGGTCGCAAGTGTTGTCTCGATGGCGAAGTCCTCGTGCCGCTTGAAAAGATAGTTTATCTTCAGCAGCATCAGCTTGCTGGCCTGGATTGATGCAGATGCGGGGCTGAATGGGGAAAGGCTCTTGGCAAATTCATCCGAGTTGACGAACTGGCTGCAGCTGAGCATCTCCGGCAGCAATGCGTATGAGGCCGTGGTTTTTCCGGCCCCGTTGCAACCTGATATGATGTATAATTTCGGCATAAAGCGAATCGTTATTCAGCCTTTCTGGTGGGTGACCCCGTACCCGAACAATGCGAAATCTCCCTTGCATGGGTCTCCGGGGAAGATTTCCGAGAAGGCATCCGTTATTTCCCTGACGGTGACAATGTCCTTCTGCTTTCTCGAGGTCAGTCCGATGGCGGCAGCGGTGTCGTACACGTGGACGTCCAGCGGAATCAACAGTTCGGCAGGTGAAGTGTTCTTCCATACTCCGAGGTCCACTTTCCCGTCATCCCTCACCATCCATCTTCTCATCATGTTGATTTTCTTTCCCGGGGCTTTCGGGTCAGGCTTCTGGCCGAAAACTCCGGTCCTGAACAGCTCCAAACTGAACCCTTCGAGACTGTCCACTCTTTCGTAAATGTCCTTGAGTCTCGAGCAGATTGCAGCAACCTCGCTCCATTTCACTGTCCTGTGGATGCTGGTATCGTCATTCCGCCATTCTCCCCTCATCACATAGTCGTACGGTTTCCAGTCCATGTGGTCGAAAAGCCGTGTGCAGTCCCTGACTATCATTGCCCTGCGTCCCCAGGCAAAATGAGAGGCGAACACGGCGGCTGTTTCAATGTCTTTCAGGCAGCGCGTTCCCCTCTTCTCCATCTCGGCGAACCTTGCCGGGAAGGCTATGGGGTCTTCCCGGAAGTACGCCGGATCATTGTATGTCTCCGCCCAACTGCGGAGAAGTTCAATTGTAGTCTTGTCCATCAAGCCTCTGTCGCTGACTCGAGTTTCTTCATTATTGAGAAGATGAAGAGAGCGGAGATGAGGCAGAGAGCGATGAGCAATGTCCATACACCCCAGAGAGGAACCTTGTTCCAGATGGCTCCAGGAATGGATACGAGGTAGTTTCCGATGGCGGTTGCGGCGAACCAGCAGCCCATCATTGCACCCTTGTATTTAGGAGGAGCGACCTTGGAAACGAATGAAATTCCCATTGGGGAGAGGAGAAGCTCAGCAAATGTGAGGACAAAGTATGTGGAAATCAGCCATTCCGGTCTTACGAGGTCAGGGCTCACTGTTCCGCCGAGTTCCTTAGGGGAGGCAAGTCCGATGGAAGCCACTGTGAGAATGGAGAATCCTACTGCGGCCACAATCATTCCCAGGCCAATCTTGCGAGGGGCTGAAGGCTCCTTGCCCTTCTTTGCGAGGGCTCCGAATATTGCCATTGAAAGCGGTGTGAGGGCAACCACGAAGAAAGGATTGAACTGCTGGAAGTCGGAAGGCAGAATCTTGACTACGCCTGACATTCCGGAGTAAATCCAGTATGCACCGCCCCAGAGGAGCAATGTGGCAGCTCCGCAGAGAAGCTTGTTCTTCTTCTCCTCCGACTGGAAAATGCCGAACAGGGTGTACATTGACACGGCAATGAGGAAGAGGCTTCCGATATTGAAACCGATTCTGGTGAATCCTGAAACGCTGCTTGCGGTGTAGTCACGTGCGAAGAGGGTCATTGTGGCTCCGTTCTGGTGGAATGCCATCCAGAAGAAGATGACCACGGCGAACACGAGCATAAGGGCAGTGATACGGCTCTTGGTCTGCTCCGGAGTGAGCTCCACTTCATTGGAGTTGGCAGCCTTGGCCTGTTTTGCGGTCACGTCGGCGTGCTTGAACCAGGACCTGCAGCCGTAATAGATGGCAACAGAGACAATCAGGGAAATGCAGGCTACCGCGAAACCGTAATTGTATGCGTTGGAAAGTTTCTCAATGTAGAACTGGCTGAATGCCAGCGGATCCATTCCGGCACCACCCGTCATTGACGCTGCAAAATCGGCAACTTTGTCGGCATTTGCCATGTTCCCGTCCATAATCTGGTGTGCAAGGGCAGGAATCTCAGCATTGTAGATAAGACCTGATTTTCCGAGGAAGAAGTTGGTGACAGCCTTGGCCATTGACGGAGCGAACATCGCGCCGATGTTGATGGCCATATAGAAGAGACTGAATGCGGAATCCCTCTTGGCGGCATATTTCGGGTCGTCATAGAGATTGCCCACCATCACCTGGAGATTGCCTTTGAAGAGGCCGGTGCCGACAGCGATGAGAGCGAGGGCTCCGAACATCAGGATTTTGCCTGCGAGGTCAGGGGATGTCGGAATCGAGAGGCAGAGATATCCGAGGAACATCACTCCGATACCGATGGTCACGCATCTTCCGTATCCTATCTTGTCAGCAAGCATTCCTCCGAACAGAGGCATAAAATACACGCCGGCGAGGAAAATTGAATAAATCTGGGTAGCGGCTGCAGCGCTGAACCCGAACTTGGCCTGGATGAACAGGAGGAAGATGGCGAGCATCGTGTAGTAGCCGAATCTCTCTCCCGTGTTGGCAAGGGCCAGGGCGAAAAGGCCTTTTGGCTGGTCTTTGAACATAATTTGTTATATTTTTGAAGTTTATATTTCCGTTATTGTCCAGGAATGGGAAACTACTTATGCAAACATACGGAAAATTCTCCGAAAAAATGTATATTTGTGGTTCGAGCGAAGAAAAAATTCGACATCGAGTAAATAAATTTACAGACAAGATGCACTTGGGAGCAGATATTATCAAATGCATATTGCGGCTGCTGGCCCTGCAGCCCCTGAAATGGCATTATTTCTGGGGCCGGTGTGTTGCCTGGCTTGTGCGTGTGCCGATGAGATACAGGAAGGATGTGGTGATGATCAATCTGGCCCGCTCCTTCCCGGAAAAAAAGTACAATGAACTGGTGGAGATTGCGAAGCGTTTCTACGGGCACTTCGGACGTATTGTTGCTGAAACTGTCTGGTTTGCAGGTTCTTACAGGAAGGGAAGACTGGAGAAGTCGAACATTTGCCATTACCGCAATCTTGAGGCGCTCAGCGACCTTTTCACCAAGGCGCCTTCCGTGATGATAATGACCTCCCACGTAGGGAACTGGGAAATTCTCGGAGGCAGCCTGCACTACAAGAGCCTCACGCACAGCGGTACATTCTCATTTACCGAGGATGAAATCACCATTGTCTACAAGGAACTCGCGAGCAAGACCTGGGACAGGGTGATGCTCCATAACCGCTGTACTCCGGTAAAGGCTGACTGGAACAATTGCTGCGTGGAATCCAAGGAAATAATGCGGTTCGTCGTCGACCATCGCCGTGAGAAGAGGCTTTATGTGTTCCCGACCGACCAGTGCCCCTACAGATATGCCGCATCGCATACAGTGGACAACTTCCTCCATCAGCCGACCAGGACAATGACAGGTGGCGCAGCCCTTGCCTGCAAGCTGAAAATGGCTGTCTGCTATATGGGCATGGAGGAAGTTCCCGAAGGCGGTTACATAATAACGTTCGAGCCTATTTGCGAGGATGCCTCGCAGACGACCCCTGAAGAAATAATGAACAAGTTCTACGCCCGCCTTGAAAAGGATGTTGAGGCCCAGCCGTGGAACTATTTATGGACACATAAAAGATGGAAGAAATGAAAACTGAACACTGTCTTGTTTCCTTATTGCCGGCAACCCTTGTTGTTTCCGCTTTGCTCGCGATTCCGGCGCCTGTACAGGCCCAGGCCGGGGTTCCTGATCCACAGGGAGCCTTGGTCTATTCCCTGCCGATGACATCGGTAAAACTTGAAATCGAGGCTTCGCAGGAGAATTTCTATGCCGGACCATACGCCAAATATGCCCAGAAGTATCTTGGGATTGATGCGCGCCAGAAGGATGCTGTTTCATTTACTGTCACATCCGCGAAGATGACATCTTCAGTGGAGGCGGATATGTCGGCACGCTATGCCGTAAATCCCGGAGCCGGCATGCCGGCCTTCCTGTCATTGACATCACAGGGACTTGTTTCCGTGTCATCTTCTGCAGCGGAAGAGACATCCTGGCGTTTCCCTGCGGCAGGCAAGGCTGATTTTTCAGGCAGGGGTGTTACTTCCAATCTCACTTCCGAGGCTGCAACCCTGTACCGCAATGTCAAGAATGAGTCATCCTACAACAAGGTGGCTGTCCAGCAGGAAATGGTAGTCCAGAAAGCTCCTGAGGCCAGGGCCAAGGAGGCAGCGGAGATTATTTTCAATCTCAGGAAGAAAAGGGTCCAGATCATCACCGGTGACACTGATGCGACCTTCAGCGGCGAGGCTCTCAATGCGGCCATCGAGGAAATCTCAAGGCTTGAGAAGGAGTATATGTCCCTTTTCATCGGCTACAGCGAGTTCAGCCAGCAGAAGATGAACTACGAGGTCATTCCGACCAAAGACAATGAGAACCAGATATATGTGGCATTCAGGCTATCTGACTCGAAGGGCCTTGTGCCTGCCGACGACCTGTCAGGCAAGCCATATCTCCTGGAGTTCGTCTATGAGCCGGTTGCCGCTCCTGCCGGCAAGCCGTCTTCATCCGGTGGAAGCAGTGCACATTACCGGGTGCCGGCTTCCTGCAATGTGAGGCTCAGTGATGGTGTCAATGTGCTCCTCCAGAGCCGTATGCCGGTATATCAGCTTGGCATTGAGAGCACATTCCCTTTGAAATCGAAATAACACATCTAAAATACTGACAATATGACAATCAAAGATCTCGAACCGAAAATCGTCTGGGACAATTTTTACGGACTGACCAGAGTTCCGCACCCTTCCAAGCACGAGGAGAAGGTGCAGCAATATCTCCTTGACTGGGGAAAGGCCAAGGGTGTTGAGGTTTTCAAGGATGATACCGGCAACATCATATTCCGCAAGCCTGCCACGCCCGGCTATGAGAACCGCAGGGGCGTGATTTTCCAGGGACATATGGATATGGTTCCCCAGAAGACCGCGGATACTGTCCACGATTTCCTCACCGACCCTATTGAAACCGAGGTTCAGGGTGAATGGCTGGGCGCAAAGGGTACCACTCTCGGAGCCGACAACGGAATCGGAGTATGCCTGGGCCTTTCAGTGTTGGAGGACAATACCCTGAAGCACGGTCCTGTCGAGGTGCTTGTGACATACGATGAGGAGACCGGAATGACCGGAGCGGAATGCCTCAAGCCGGGAGTCCTCCAGGGCGACATCCTCATGAACCTTGACTCCGAGACCGAGGGGGAGCTCTATATCGGTTGCGCCGGAGGACTGGACGGAACCGCTGATTTCAAATATGATACAGTTGCCGCTCCTGAAGGATGGCAGAGCTGGAAACTTACTGTAAAGGGCCTTGCCGGAGGACATTCCGGAATGGATATCATCCTTTACAGGGCCAATGCCAACAGGTCCGCTGCGAGAATCGTCCTCCCTCTCATTGAGAAGTACGGAGTGAAAATCGCTGATTTCAAGGGCGGAAGCCTCCGCAATGCGATTCCGTTCGAGGCTGAGGTGACAATGCTGGTAAATCCGGAAACCCTGGCTTCCGTAAAGGCTGGCATTGACAAGTCATTCGCTGAAATCAAGGCTGAGTTCGCCGAGACCGATCCTTCAGCCCTCTGCCTGTTCGAGGCTCTGGAAGCCCCTGTCGCTGAATATATTGAGGACGGTGTAGCCCTCAGGGCCGTGAAGTCAATTCTTGCCTGCCCTAACGGTGTGGAGAGGATGAGCACCTCAGTCGAGGGACTTACCGAGACATCCAACAACCTTGCAGTTGTCAGGACCGAGGACGGCCATCTGGTTATCAGATGCCTGATGCGCAGTTCCGTTGACTCTGCCAAGGAAGCCCTTGCGCTCAGGATGCGTTCCGTATTCGAACTTGCAGGAGCGGAGTTCACCACCTGCGGCGGGTATTCAGGCTGGACGCCTAA
>JBJEBP010000156.1:0-10949 GCA_051870135.1 Candidatus Cryptobacteroides sp.
GATAAATATGTACCGCATCCTGCTCGTCAGAATCGTGATATGTGGTGAGATTTTCAACAGTAATCACTTTACCGGTCTTAACTGCTATGCTCTTGATGCTATCAAGTGATGGGGTTCACGTGTAATGGGTGGCGGCTTCGGAGGCTGCACCATCAACCTCGTGAAGAAGGAACTCTACGACGATTTCGTAAAGACAGCGGTTTCCCAGTTCACCGAGAAATTCGGTCACGAGCCTAAGATTTACGACGTTGTCATCAGCGACGGAGCACGCAAGATTGAATTCTAGATTGCATTGACTTGCATACAAGAGGGTGACCAAAAAGGGCCACCCTCTTTTTTATCTGATTCTGGTGGCGAGCCATTTGGCATCCACCCTTGCGAAGCCTTTTCCCGGGCGGACGGAAGGGTTGCGCTGAACTATCCCGCGGCAGTCCTCATAGACATTGAAACCTATAACAACGCCCTGCAACTGGCCCTCAAGAGGGTAGGAGAGGGTGATGTCATTGTCCGGGCCGTTCATCTTGTAGAACTTGAATTGAGACTCCATTATAGCTGAAATCCTTTCCTTGTCGGATTCCTTGCCGGAGAGTTCCATCTTCGTGATGTACTTGCACATTTCCATGACCACGTCATCAAGACCCGCATCGTGGATATTCACCTTCTCTATCAACGAACCTACATCCGGGACTATCCTGAGCACATATCCTTCCATATCGGCCCCCTCGGAGACAAGCTGCTCCGCAATCACCGCCATCTTCTTCTCGATAATCTCCCTGTCCGCGTCAGGAATGCTTCCATCCGGGAGCAGAAGAATCATAAGTCTCTCATCCGGGTCGTGGTAAAGAGTCTGGAAGACCGCGAGGTTCAGCTGACCGCAATGAGGGCATTGCCAGAGAAATGCCGATCCGTCCTTCACCTTTTCCTTCAATTCCGGATTCTCCCTTACATTGATTGTTTGATATATGTCAATGATATTTTCATTCCCGCAGGAGGAACATTTTACGCTGGACTTCATATTCGATTAAATTTCAATTTTGTTGCAAAATTACCAAAAATGCCTGCATAGTAAGCAATAAATGAACAATAATTCGGCAATATTGGAAATAATTGCTATATTTGGCCGATTTTCGGCGAATGCCGGGAGCTTAAAACAGTAAAACCAAACCAAATAATCAATGAAATCTTGGCTTAAACAATTCACGACCGAGGATTGGATTATCGTCTTCGTTGGAGCAGCCGTGCTGGCTCTCGCGTGCATTTTTCCAACAGCTATGCCAGTAATGCCAAAGAAACTGGCCTCTGGTGCGGATTGGGTTAGTGCCCTGTACATGTTCGGCTTTGTGCTGCTTCTTACATACGTGACCCTGGCAGCCCTCAGGAAGCCTCTCAAGGGAACATTCGTATCATTGCTCTTCATCTTCGCCATCACCTTGCTGGCCCAGGTGACAGCAAATATTCCTATCATCAAGAAGTGGGGATTCGAGTCAGTGTTCTTCGCCGTCATCTACGGTCTCATACTGAACAACTGCTTCAAACTCCCTTCCTGGCTCAAGACAGCCGTCAACAGCGAATTCTACATCAAGGTCGGCATCATCTGCCTCGGTTCCACCATTCTCTTCGGTGAAATGATGAAGTCAGGTGCCTTCGGCCTTGCACAGTCACTTATCGTTGTCTTCACCGTTTGGTACTTCTGCTTCTGGGTAGGAAAGAAGATGAATGTGGACCCTGAGATGGGTACAATGCTCTCCAGCGCAGTTTCCATCTGCGGCGTGTCAGCAGCCATTGCCACCTGCGGAGTCATCAAGGGTGACAACAAGAAGCTCTCCTACGTGGTTTCACTCGTGCTTATCATTGCTATTCCGATGATGTACATCCTGCCTTGGCTCGCAGGTCTCATGAACCTCAGCCCTGAGGTTGCAGGTGCATGGATTGGAGGAACCATTGATACTACAGGTGCCGTGGCAGCAGCCGGAACTCTCATCAGCGACCCTGCCGCCGGCCAGACCGCCATCATCGTGAAGTCATCCCAGAACGTTCTTCTCGGTGTAGCAGCCTTCCTTATTTCAATGATGTGGGCCTACAGGGGAACCAACAAGGAGACCCGCCCTACAGCCGGACTTATCTGGGAGAGATTTCCTAAGTTCGTCCTCGGAATGGTATTGGCATCCCTCGTCTTCAGCTTCCTTCTCGAGCCAGAGACCGCCAAGGCTGTCGGCAAGGTGACCAAGGGCTTCCAGAATACCCTCTTCAGTGTTGCCTTCGTATGCATCGGTCTTGAGACCAGGCTGAAGGATATCTTCGGAAAGGAGAACAGAGTTCCGCTCAAGGTATTCCTCACAGCCCAGACGTTCAATATTTTCGTAACTCTCGTGGTTGCCTACATCATCTTCGGCCTCATCAAGCCGGCTATAGGCTAATATTACAGACTGATATCGAAAACAAATCCGATATGGTGGCTGTCCACAGGGCAGCCACTTTTTTTCATATTGTCAATGGCATTGCCACCGTTGAAGTCCACCGTGAATCCAATACGTGTGTCGTAAGGAAGCCAGAGAAAGTTTCCGAGGCGGGCGGTGAGTTTGAATCCTGCACTGAACAAGTTGCCGTCCGACATTGACCTGCCCTCCGAGAAGGTCATGAAATCGAAGCGTGGAGTCAGTTCGAAATTCTTGATGTAGAACAGGGGGGAGAAGCAACTGATGTCGCCAACCCATATAGGAATGGCATAATCAATGCTGATTTTCAATTGGTTGCGGGAATGCAATTCAAGATATGATGTCACGGAAGAACCTGTAAATCCGCGTGGAGAGATATCTATCCCGTTCTCCCTGAATAGTCCTGCTGTCTTCTGGTGTTGGTACAATGCTGAAATCATCACGCCCTGTGTCCTCGTAATGCCCGGAAGATAGCCGTAAACCATACTGTAGCAGGAAGGGGTGAACATTGATCCGAGACCTGTGCGGAGGGTATAGCCGGCCTGGAGTCCTATTCCGTACTGAGGATATACTTCCGAGGCGGCCTTAGGCCTCATAATATATGCTGAGAGACCTGCCGAGAGTTTCTGCATGAATACATTGTTGTCCCTGGTATAGCCTGTGAAATGGGACATGCCATCCTTGCCGCTGAAGTTTCCGTCGTAGGAGAATTCCCGTGAGGACTTGTCGAAAAGGTCATTTCCGACCGTGTAGGAGATTTGCGGTATAATGCCCCTGTTCCATCCTCCATTACTGAAATCAAGCGGAATGTAGGCCCTGAAACGGCCTTCTGCGTATGGTCTGTCAAGAAGTTTGCCGGTGATTCGGTCGGTGGACAGGTCATTATATTCGAAGTTGTTTCTGGAATATTGTATGGCTGCCCTGTCATTGATGTCAGCACTAATTTCGAATACAGGGTAAAGTCCTGAATATGTAAACTTGAGATGTCCGGAATGCCTGTGCCTGCTGTCTCCATAGACGTATGAATACGGGTCCTTGTGCCAGGAATAGCCGATGGATCCGCTCGCCGTGCCGAGGTCGTTCTGGAACAATGCCGTTGCACCGGCCGAGGCATATTCGTAAGTGTAGTCGGCTGACATTGACCTTATCTTGTCATAGTCGAAATACACAGGAACCCAGGAATGGAAGCGGAGAATGTGTCCGGCCTTGCGGTAAGGCTTTGATTCTGAATATTCTACGTCAATATCTTCTTCCGGCCAGGATATTTTCTTTTTCTCCGCAAGGCTGCGTTCCTGCCTGCTGAGGCCCTCTGCCATCCGGTAGATGTGGCGGTCCAGGAGGTTTGCACTGTAATTGAAAAGACTGTCCTTCGGAGTGGAGTAAAGCATTTTGTCCCCGACTCCAGGAATGGTGTAGAGGAGATTGTCCCCGGTGAAGCAGAACTCCGCGCCTCCGTTTTCAAGGGAGGTCAGCTGTCTCAAGTCTCCGCCCAGCGGGTCGAGCCGGTATAATTCATTGGTTCCGGTCCTGTCGCAGGCGAAATAGAGTGTTTTTCCGTCTGTCCTGAGATTGCGGATGCTGACCGGGGAAGGTGTGGTCAAATTGCTGATAGTCCCGTCTTCTGCAATGCTGTATATTCCGAAGCCCTCATCGGATATTGCACTGAATATCAATGATTTTCCTATAGGACAGACCTCCGTGGCCTGAAGATTGCCGGGGATTGGTATTGTCCGGAGAACCTCGCCGTCGGTGGTGGAGATCAGTACCAGTTCGGAGCCTCCCTGCCTTGGCATTGAAACTGCCGCGAGGCATTTTCCGTACGGGGCAGGGGAGGGATTGTAATACCTTCCATCTCCGGTCAGGGACCTCATCTTGCCGGTCCGGATGTCGTAATATCTGATTTGCGAGTCGTTCTGCAATGTCCATCTGGTATTCTGGGCCGTCTCGCTCCACCAGAGTTTTCCATCCGAGTATGCCAGACGGCTTGTACCGCTTTCAAATGAGCGTAGCTTCTTCATTTCTCCGGTTGCAGGATCGATTCGCACCAGCATTGCCGCATCGGCCAGCCCTGCATATATGGCATAGATGTATCCATCCGCATAAACATTGCCGTAAAGCTTTGTGTACCAGCGACTTTCCTCCGAAAGCCTGTGAGACGTGATGAAGGGACCCCGCTCCAGCCGATCCTCTTCCCAGATGGTCTTGAGCGAGTCCGTCATTGACCTGAATGTCTTCCGGAACTTCATTCCCGAGGCGGCCTTCACGGTCTTCTGGGTATTGAAGAAGCGGAACGGATTCTTCTGGATACGGGAGAAATACCGCTCCGTGAAAAGTGGGTCGTCATAGAAATACCTGACTCCTCCGGCGGTAATGTAGCCCAATGCGTAATGGTCCGGCGAATAATGCCTGTAAGATCCGTATCTCCAGCTGTACCAGTCTCTAGAAACCCCTTCTGGGAATGCTGTACGATAATATTCGAGGAAGTCGGACGACCTTCCTCGGCCTGAATTGCTGAGTGCGGTTTCCGCTATCACTGCATCGCCTTCAAGAAGCCAGGTGCTTGGCCATATTGCTGAATATGCTCCCGGGGCCATTTCTCCGAGAATGATGGTCAGAGGCTTGAGCCAGCCTTTGTACCCAAGCTGCATCTGGGAGATATGCCGTCCCTCGTGAATGGCCAGGTTCGTGGCCCATGACATTGGTTCCGAGTCATATACTGATGGTAGAGTGAAGATGTCGAGCCGCTTAGGGGCCCAGGTCACGGCAGCATTGGAAACCCCGTTCCACGCGTGGATAATGAGAGGGAATTTCCTTCTTTTCCCGTCTTTGAGCGTCATTCCGCTGCTTATGGCCTCAGCCCTGACATATTTTTCGAATTCATTGCCGTAAACGATGGCGAGAGAATCCGCCCCTCTTGGATAGATTATGCGGTAATGCGGAGTCTCGAAATGGTTCCATCGGATTCTTCCCGGGTCGTCTCCGAAACTGTAGAACTGGGCTTTGCCCGCCAATGCTGGCAAGGTAAGGCAAATAATTGCCAGGACCGTTTTTATGCCGAAATCACAAGCTATTTTCTTCATTGTCTGTTCAAGTATGTATTTCTCCTCCTCAACCTACCGCAAATCTAACTATTTTTTATATTTTTGCATTCTGAAACATACGGTAAAACTATTATTTATGCAAATCCTACTCCAGGTCCTCACCCTTCTCGGTGCCCTTTCGATGTTCCTCTATGGAATGACATTGATGAGTGAGGGTCTTCAGAAAGCTGCCGGCGACAAACTCAGGTCATTTCTCGCCGCAATGACATCCACAAGGCTCAAGAGAGTCATCACGGGTATTATCATCACAGCTCTAATCCAGTCATCGAGCGGAACCACCGTAATGGTGGTAAGTATGGTCAATGCCGGTCTCCTATCTCTCGGAAATGCCATCGGCGTGATTATGGGTGCCAATATTGGTACTACTGTAACTGCCTGGCTTATAGCTGTTTTTGGATTCAGCGTGGATATTTCCACCTTCGCCATTCCGCTGGTTGCATTAGGATTTGTCTTTTCTCTCAACAAGAATAACCGTACCCGCAGCATAGGTCAATGCATAATCGGATTCTGCCTCCTGATTCTCGGTCTCGCAGCCCTCAAGGCCTCCGTTCCGAATCTGGACGAACATCCTGAGACATTGGCGTTTGTCCAGAACCTCACTCAGTACAGGTTCCTGTCCGTGCTCATTTTCCTTGCACTCGGTACCATCCTTACCATTGTCCTGCAGGCCTCCAGTGCCACTATGGCATTGACAATGGTCTTTGTGTCCAACGGCTGGATTGGCTTCGACATGGCTGCAGCGATGGTGCTCGGTGAGAATATAGGTACCACTATTACGGCCAACATTGCGGCTTCTGTGGCCAACTATTCCGCCAAGAGGGCCGCAAGGGCACATACAGTGTTCAATATTTTCGGAGTAATATGGGTGCTGATTATCTTCCATCCGTTCCTCTGGCTTATCGGAAAGGTAGTTGCGGCTCTCGGCCTTGCTGACCCTACCGTTGCCGACCTCACGATGATTGACCAGGACCCGACCCTCAAGACTTCAGTCCTCTACGGAGTCTGCACCCTCCACACCATATTCAACCTGGCCAACACAATGATGCTCATCTGGGTTGTTCCGCAGATTGAGAAACTCGTCACAATGCTTGTTCCTACCCCTGAAGGTGAGGCTGAAGTTTACCGTCTCAAGTTCATCCAGGGTGGTCCTCTCTCCACGGCCGAGCTTTCCCTTGACGAGGCGGAGCAGGAGATTGTGCATTTCTCCGAGATTTGTTTCAATGGCTTCAATTATGCCCGCGCGGCGCTTGCTGAAACGGATTCTGCCAAATTTGAGGAACTCAGGGGCAAACTCATCAAGTATGAGGCTATTACCGACAGGATTGAATATGAGATTGCCGCTTATCTCAATGAAGTTTCAAAGGGAGAGATTTCCGAGGCTTCATCGAGACGCATCAAGGGTATGTACAAGATTATCGGTGAGCTGGAGAGTCTTGGTGATTCAGGTGAGGCTATCGGCAGGATGCTTGCCCGCAGGAATGAGCGCGGCAAGACCTTCGACGAGGATCAGCTCAAGCGTCTTGGCAGGATGTGCGATCTTCTTGAGGTTGCCTTCAAGGCAATGATCGAGAATATGAGAACTCCGTACAATGCTCTCAGGGATATCACCAATTCCAATGACGCCGAGTACAATATCAACGAGTACCGCAATACTCTCCGCGAGGAGCATATCATCAACATCGAGGAGAATCCTGACTACAACTATCAGGTTGGCGTATTCTATATGGATATCGTGGCCGAACTGGAGAAGATGGGTGACTTCATCATCAATATTTCAGAGGCCAAGATTGCTGAAAACAATGGCTGACAATGCGCTGTTTTTCGCATAAATCCGGAATCCTGCGGCTGTTCATTTTCATTGCAGCGGCAGGATTGATGTTTGCGGGCTGCGGTGGCGGCAAGGGTTCCGCTCCGGTGACCCGGCAAATCAGGAAGTTTCCGGATGTGGACATTCCGGGGATGATGGATGATCCTGCTGAGAGGCTTGACTATGCCGTGGAACATTTCTGGGACAGGTTTCTCGATACATCATTTACGGGTAAATGCGATTCTGCATTGGTCAATGGCGTGACAAGGCAGGAGGTGGAGAACGGTTTCGGGACATATTCCACGCTTCTGTGGCAGATTGATGTCAGGAAGGCAGTCAAGTCCGTAGCTTCTCTTTTTACCCGTGCGGAGGCCATGGAACTCAGGGATACCAGTTCAAATGTCTTCGAGACCATTACCGCGTTTGCGTATAAATATTTCTATGACCCGAACTCTCCGGTCCGCAATGAGGAATTCTATCTTCCTTATGTTGAGGGACTTACTCATTCTCCAGCAGTGAAAGAGGAGATGAAGCCTGCATATTCATACGATGCATCGATGTGTTCCCTTAACCGAATCGGGGACAAGGCCGCCGATTTCTCATTCACCGACCTTGCGGGCCGCAGGCATACTCTGTACGGGGTCAAGGCTGATTACACATTGCTTTTCTTTTCCAATCCCGGCTGTCATTCCTGCAAGGAAATCACGGATGTGCTGGTTTCCGAACCGTTCATAGACTTATTGCAGGCCACCGGCCGTCTGGTGGTGGTGAATGTCTACATTGACCAGGAACTTGACAAATGGAGGGAATACGCCGCTGAATATCCTTCCAAGTGGATAAGCGGCTACGACCAAGACTATATTATCCGCACAGACCAGCTCTACAGCATCAGGGCCATCCCTTCCCTCTATCTTCTGGATTCCTCGAAGAATGTGATTCTGAAGGACGCACCTCAAGACAAGGTCTTCGATCTTCTTTCCGTTATTTCTTCCCAGTGTCAATAATTGCCAAATAGTTATCCTGAATGGCAAAATGCCGAATAGGATACCAAATAGGCTGATGGGTGGAAATGTCATTAAACGGTTTATCTTTATGTTTGTGACATAACGATTCATTATTCACAAACACTAATGATCTGATATGAAACAAACTAGACTAAAGAGCATTGCAGGGGCAGTGCGGAGTTTCGCCGCGTCCCTGGTCCTCTTCCTCTGCCTGGTTCCTGTCACATCGGCCAAGGCCTCCA
Source organism: Candidatus Cryptobacteroides sp. (assembly GCA_051870135.1). Taxonomy (GTDB): domain Bacteria; phylum Bacteroidota; class Bacteroidia; order Bacteroidales; family UBA932; genus Cryptobacteroides. The sequence goes on from JBJEBP010000156.1 coordinate 8,590, forward strand.
CGGGCCCGCAGGATGGCAAGACAGTCGTAACAGGTGTGATTTATGATGAAGACAGGATTCCTGTCGCCGGAGCCAACATTATGGTAAAAGGTACCGATACCGGAACCATTGCCGACGGCGACGGAAAATTCTCCATCACTGTACCTTATTCAGAGGCTACCCTCATTATTTCTTTCATTGGATTCACGACAATGGAATATCCGTTGGCCGGCAAGTCCAATGTAAATGTGACTCTCAAGGCCGAGGCTGTTTCCCTCGAGGAAACTGTCGTAATCGGTTACGGTTCGCAGAAAAGGGCCACGATGACAGGTTCCATCTCTTCCGTAAATGTGAAGGACCTCACCCAGAGCCCGAGTGCCAATGTCACAAACGCCCTTGCAGGACGTCTCCCTGGTCTTACAGTGACCCAGTTCGGTGGAGGTGAGCCGGGTAAGGACCAGGCCAGTTTCGCAGTCCGCGGTATATCATCCTATACATCCGGAGCCCAGTCTCCTATTGTCATTGTCGATGGAGTCGAGAGAAGCCTCTCCAGTCTCGACCCTAATGAGATTGAGACATTCTCCATCCTCAAGGATGCCTCAGCCACAGCGGTTTACGGTATCCGGGGAGCCAACGGTGTCATCATCGTGACCACCAAGAGGGGTGCCCCGCAGGAGAAGCCTACCGTGGAGTTCAAAGCCCAGGTAGGTATTGCCGAACCGGTTTCCTATCCGGATTATCTCGGTTCAGCTGACTATGCACGCCTCTACAACCAGGCCCTCAAGAATGACAATCCTAACTGGCAGACAGACGCCTACGTGCAGTCCAAGATGTACTCCCAGCAGATGATTGACAACTGGTCCAGGGCCAAGGGAGACAATACGGACGGTCTCGGCTACAATATTGATCTTTTCGACTATGCCTTCCGTCCTGCAATCCAGCAGAATTATACATTGTCCCTCAGGGGAGGAAGCAAGCGCGCACGCTATTATGCGATGGTCGGCTTCTTCAACCAGGACGGAAACTACCGCTACTCCCATCTCAATGACGGTTACAGCACCAACGGCGGCTACAACAGGTACAACCTCCGTACACGCCTCGACATTGACATAACCAAGAACCTCTATGTAAATATCAACCTTGGCGGCCAGATTACCGATGTCAACGAGTCGGGCGGCGGCTCTGACAACATCATTTTCACTGCCAATACCACTCCGCCTCTCTATCCGGTGATTCTCGAGCGCAACGGACATCCGGGCAACGAGACCTACAACATTGACCATCCGGGTGGGCTTCTCTTCGGTAACAACCTCTACACCAAGAACATACTCGGTGAAATCGCCTATATGGGCTACAAGAAGACCCACAATATCAACTTCCAGGCTGACTTTGTCGTGGGACACAAGATGGACTATCTCACCAAGGGCCTGAAAATCGAGGGAATGTTCTCCTACGATATCCATGAGGGACACGTAATCGACAGGTCCGCATCCAGAAGGATTGCCAACAACGAAAGCTACGGCGGATATGCCACATTCTACCCTTCAGAGGGCCTGGGAATATATTCCGACCCGCTTATGGTACGTTACAGCGGTGCATACACCCCTGCCATTGCCGATTTCACCGTTGACAATACCATCAACAACTCATACGGTGCCGTTTCAGCTGATGCCAGGATGTACCTCCAGCTCAAGATTGACTACGAGCGCACATTCGGCGACCACAATGTCAGCGCGATGATTACCGGCAACCGTTCCGACCGCAAAATAGGCAACGAGGTGGCTTACCGCTACCAGGGAATGGCTGCCAGGGCCACTTACAACTATGCCAACAAATATCTCCTCGAGGCCAATGTCGGTATCAACGGCTCGGAGAACTTCAGTAAGCAGCATCGCTATGGTGTATTCCCTTCATTCTCAGCCGGTTGGGTAATTTCAGAGGAAGGATTCATGAGCGGTGCCAGGACTTGGCTTGACCAGCTCAAGCTCCGTGCTTCCGTGGGTTGGGTAGGTAACGACCAGGGTATCGGCCGCTTCCTCTACGTGCAGTACTACAACACCGGAGGACAGCCTGGCTGGAGCCTCGGCCCCGAGTACAATCTCGGTATGGGAGGAACAATCTCCGAGGGCGACCTTGCCAACCCAGACCTCCGCTGGGAGCGTGGTATCAAGTACAACGGCGGTATCGACTTCACAATGTTCAACAGCCGCCTCAGGGTGTCCATGGACGGATTCTACGAGAAGAGATGGGATATCATCACCAATACCGGCGGAAGCTATGTCGTAGGTATTCCGGACGTGTTCGGAAAGGTATCGTCCTATGTCAATGCCGGTGAGGTCATCAACCGCGGTGCCGATGTCGAGTTCTCCTGGACCGACCGC
>JBJEBP010000157.1:0-10917 GCA_051870135.1 Candidatus Cryptobacteroides sp.
AAGAAAGAGTATTACAACAAACTTGCAAATGTCAAGGAAGGTGTTGATACATACTGGCTTGCAAAGCCGCTCAGAACTGTTTTCAACCACAATCACAGCCTTTACATTGATGGCGGAAGCAATGCCCTCCGCTTCGGAATTGATGTCAAGTACAACAATCAGGAAGGTGTGATGAAGGGTTCCAACAGGGAGAACATCGGTGCAGGTGCCTACATTCAGTACAACTACAGGAGCCTGAGCATCAGGAACTATTTCTCCTACACCCAGACCAACTCCGCCGACTCTCCTTACGGAAGTTTCTCCAAGTATGCCACCCAGCTGCCTTACGACAAGTATATGGACGAAAACGGCAGGATTCTCGAGCAGATGACCTATTGGGGAACAGGTACGGATTCCAACAAGGAAAACCCTCTGTATGAGGCCACCCTTCACAATTTCTCAACGCAGAAGAGGGAGGAACTCCTCAACAACCTGTCCGTGAACTGGCATATCATCCCGTCCCTCCTGTTCAAGGCGCAGCTCAGTCTCACCAAGGACATTGACAGGTCAGATACATTCTACGACCCTCTGTCAAAGCAGAGCGGCAACCTCTTCCCGTTGACTTCCGACAATATTTCCTCGGGAACTTACAATCTCAACAACAGCGATGCTTTCGCTGTCGATCTCTCAGCTACCCTGTCCTACAATACCTCCATCAAAAAGCATTCTATCAATGCTCTTGCCGGATTCAACCTCAGGGAGGACAAGTCCACATCGAAGTACATCACATACGTAGGCTTCCCTTCAGGCCTGCTTTCTTCGCCGATGTATGCCGAGAGGGTTTACAACAAGGGTACCTTCTACGAGGACACGAAGAGGATGCTCGGTTTCCTGGCATCGCTCAACTATTCATACGATGACATTTACCTTGTGGATGCGTCATTCCGTCTTGACGGTTCATCCGCATTCGGAACAGACAAGAGGTTTGCCCCGTTCTGGTCTGGCGGTATCGGCCTGAATATCCACAACTACGATGCCCTGAAGGACGTGAAATGGCTCAGCAGATTGAAAATCAGGGGTTCATTCGGACAGACCGGCAAGGCCAACTTCCCGGCATACGATGCCAGGTCATCCTACCAGATTCTGTCTGACGAATGGTACAAGACCGGATACGGCGCAGTCCTGATGGCATTGGGCAACTCCAAGCTGAAATGGGAGACCACCAATACTCTCGATGCCGGCTTTGAGTTCGGAGTCCTTGACGACCTCCTTTTCCTGAGAGCCACGTATTATGACAAGAGGACGGTTGACCTCATTACTTCTGTGACTCTCCCGGCTTCAGCGGGATTCTCTTCCTACAAGGACAATGTCGGTGAGATTTCCAACAGGGGATTCGAGCTCGACTTCAGGCTGAATCCGGTCAGGACCAAGGACTGGAACCTCATCCTGAACCTCAATATGGCCCACAACCGCAACAGGATTGAGAAAATCTCCAATTCCATGAAGGCCTACAACGAGAAGGTCATTGAGATGTACCGTGAGAACCTGGCATACAATGACCCTGACAGGGCGAAGCAGACAATGCCGTTCCTCCAGTATGTCGAGGGTGGTTCCCTCAACTCAATCTATGGCGTGAGGTCACTCGGTATCAACCCGATAAACGGTGAAGAGGTCTTCCTCAGCCGTACAGGTGACATTGTCAACAAGTGGGATGCCTCCGACCAGGTCGTTCTCGGTACCACCGAGCCTGATGCCCAGGGATCATTCGGATTCAACCTCACCTACAAGAGATTCACACTCTATACCTCGTTTATGTACGAGTTCGGAGCGCAGAGATATAACCAGACCCTCGTGGACAAGGTTGAGAATGTGAACGTCTATGCCTCCAACGTGGACAGAAGGGTGATGGAGGACAGGTGGATGCAGCCTGGCGACGTGGCCAAGTACAAGAAGATTTCCCTTGACAGGAACACGACCAACTTCACCAAGCCGACCTCCCGTTTCGTCCAGAACTACAATTCGCTGGCACTCAGTTCTCTCGAGCTGTCCTACGATATGCCTCGGGAGCTCATCAAGAAGGCGCATTTCAGCACTATGAGATTCACTCTGGGCATGAATGACATCTTCCACCTCCAGTCTATCGAGATGGAGAGGGGTACAGCCTACCCGTATGCGAGAACAGTGAATTTCTCAGTCAAGTTTACCTTATAATTTTGAATCCAATGAAGAAGATATTTACAATATTGGCCTTGATGGGCGCATTTGCGACATCCTGCTCCTGGCTTGACATCACGCCTGAGGACACGGTTGTCGAGGAGGACCTTTTCAGCGAGTCCACCGGATTCCACAATGCCATCAATGGCCTCTACAAGACAATGAGCGCCACCGAGCTCTATGGCAGGGAGCTGTCCTACGGCTTCGTGGAGGTGCTGTCCCGGAACTATATCAACGGATACAGTGACTGGTACAACGACGGAATCTCCAACTATTCCTCATATTATCCGCTTTTCAAATACGACTATGAGGGAACTGAGGCCGTGCAGAGGATAATCGAGAACATCTGGGGAAGGGCTTATTTCGTGATTGCCAATGCCAACAGCATTGTCGCGGAGATTGAAGCCCTGGCACCGGACAAGTTCAAGTACGGCCAGGAGGAGATGAATCTCATCAAGGGCGAGGCTCTCGCAGTCAGGGCAATGATGCATTTCGACTTGCTCAGGCTCTTCGCTCCGGCTCCGTGCGTGGCTGACAATCAGCCTTATATCCCATACGTGGAAGTCTCTCCTTACTATGGCGGCCAGGCCAGGGAGACGGTCGAGGCAGTCATGAAGAAGATTGAGCGTGACCTTGTCGAGGCCAAGGAACTCATCAAGTCCTACGACACAATGGGTGAGGACCAGCTCTCAAGGCTGAGTACCTGGGCGAAGTTCCAGCTTCCTACCGGTGCATCCAACTACAGTGCCTTCTACGAGTACAGGGGATATAGAATCAACTATCTGGCTGTGACAGGCCTGCTCGCAAGGGTTTACAATTACTGGGGCAAGCATTCCGAAGCTTTTGCACAGGCCGGCGAGGTCGCTGATTTCGTCTATGACAAGGAAAGGGGCTACAAGGCTCTGGAATATTCCAATGACAACCAGACCCAGTATGACAGGAAGTTCTCCTCAGACCTTATCTTCTGTCTCTCCGACACGAAGATGACCGAAAACTACCAGCCATACAGCATTACCACCTCATACGATTTCCTCAATATCAATGCTGACGTTGTGAAGTTTGAAGGTGTGCCTGAGGCCGACATGGGTGACAACCGTCTCAGATATCAGGTCGAAAGGGTCGAGAACTGGGCAGGCGGCTGCGCCTACAGACCGCTCAAGTACCTGAAGCTTGACTCATCCCAGGACATTGCGGGCAGGGTTGCCGATATGCTTCCTATAATGCGTCTCAGCGAGATGCACTTCATCATGGCCGAGGCCAAGGCTGCCGAGGGCAACTACAGCGAGGCTGACGGTGCCAACTATTACCTCAATCTCATCAGGGAGGGAAGGAATTGCCGCAAGATCAATCTCGGCATCACCGATATGGATACGTTCAAGGCCCAGCTCTTCATGGAGGTGCGCAAGGAGTGCTTCAGCGAGGGCCAGACCTTCTACTATTACAAGAAGTACAATGAGCCTCTCATATCCGGCATGACTCCGGAGAACTTCGTTGTACCTGTTCCGCAGACCGAAAACGTTAATTAATTATGAAAAAAGCGATTATAACAACAATAGTGTCAGTTGTTCTTGCTGCCGTGGCCGTACAGAGCTGCAAGGTGCAGGAAGTCCCGGTATTCTCCGGGGACGACACATACGTCTATTTCAAGCGTTACATCAAGGATGAGGATGGAAACAATGTGAGGGTAGATACCGTCCAGATGTCATTCTCACATTATTACGGAGCTACCGAATACACCCAGGAGTTCTACCTCGGACTTGTAGGACAGGTTCCTGAAAGGGATATGGAGTATGCCGTGGAACTGGTCGAGGACCAGACCACCGCGGAGCCCGGCCAGTATTCATTGCCGGAGAAACTCATCTTCAGGGAGGGTCATATTGAGGATACTCTCCGGGTCACTGTTTACAAGGACAAGCTTGCTGACGGCGACGAGCGGGTACTCAGGCTCCGTCTTGTGGAAAGCGATGACCTGAAGGTGGCATACACCAATCCGACAGACTCGTATGCTGAGATCCAGCTGAGGTTCAACAACAGGATTGTAAAGCCGACCTGGTGGACCAACAATATCGCCAAGGTATTCTTCGGGGAATATTCCTACAAGAAATACACGACGATTATCATCGCCAATCCGGGAATCGATCCCCAGACTATCGGGGATTTGTCCAGCGCCGAGCTCAGGAACATTGCCCTGAAGACCAAGGAATATATCAGGGAGAACGGCATCACGGAGGAGGACGGCTCTCCAATGATGATCCCAATTAACTGATACTTAACGGTTTGTAAGATATGAAAAAAATCAATATACTTTTCCTTATGGTTTCCTTCCTGATGGTGGCAGGCTGCTACAAGGATCTTGGAAACTATGATTACGAGGATATCAACAGGCTTGAGATAACTTTCGAGAATCCGGGCCCATACTATCTCATTCTCGGGGATGAGCTGGAAGTGAAGCCGACTTATCCTGAGATTGTGGAGAACAATCCTGAAAACTACGAATTTGCCTGGTATCTCGACACTGAGACCCGTCCTGAATGGAACACGATGGATTTCAAGTGGACATCCGACAAGTTGCTGGATTTCGTCCGCCTCTCAATCGAGGTGAGGGACAAGAAGACCGACGTAGTCTATATGAACTATGTCAATGTCAATGTCAACGGCGTTTACACCAATGACGATTCCTGGATGATTCTGTCCGACGTGGCCGGCAAGTCCCGGCTGTCATTCCTCTCCGTTACCTCTTTAATGGAGGATGATTCTCCTGAATATCCGGAAGGCAGCGACCAGTATTATTATGATGGTACCCGCTTCGTGCAGGACGTGTTCGTAGGCGAGTTGGGAACAGGTCCTATCGCCCTCCAGGAGCATTGGAGGGAGGCTATCAGCTGGAGTGACGACGTCATAGGAAACGTCCTCGTGTTCCAGGAGAGCGGCGCAGTCGATCTTGAGGGAGTGGGCTTCACGAAGGAGATGGATATGAGGAACTCCTTCGTAGAGTATCCTTCTGCAGGTACCGTACTTTATCCCGGCACCTTCATGGATTACGCCGATGTCGTGGCAGACCAGGACGGAAAGCTCTATTCCCGTCTCAAGCTGACTCCGGAGGCCTATCATTCCGAGTATTTCCTGCCGACCCCGTTGAAAGCCAATGGCGAGAGCGAGGTGCTTGAGAACTGCCGTGTAGTCAGGGGCTTCTATGAGAGCAACCGATTCGGTTACCAGGTCGTATATGACGGAAAGAACAAGAGAATGCTCCTCATGGCCGACGGCAGCGGAGACTGGTACACACCTGCCGAGGGCGCAGCCAGGATTACTCCTATAACCGTGTCCCCTGAGGTTAGCCTTGCCGGAGTGGTTCCGTTGAATGACCACAGCGGCTATGAACTGAAGTACATAAGCCAGTGCCAGGGAGAGTATGACGGAGGCTTCAATTACGGATTCTTCGAAGTTCTCAAAGGCGATGACGGCGGGCTGTATCTGCAGAAATTCATTGTCAACAAGGCCTGGGGCCAGGCTCCCGTAGTTAATTCCATCGTGAAGAAGCCGATTGAAGGTCTTCCTTCGGAGCCTTCACTATGCGCTTTCCCGATTTACAACATTCAGGAATATGCTTTCTTCGCAGTCGGAAACAAACTCTACATACTTGACCTCGAGAATATGACCCCTGCCGAGGAATACTACACCTTTGACAGCGATATCACTGCGGTGAATTATGACTCATACTACAACATTCACGTTGCCGTAGGCCTGGAGGACGGAAGCTTCTATGTGCTGGGTGCCAACAGGGCCAAGAACATCAAGGATGAGCATAAACTCGTTTATCCAAGAACCGATGAGGAAAAGGCAGCGGCGAAGACGGGCGGAAGGATAGTTGACATCAAGTACAAGGAAACAGACCAGCCTTGGTATTAGTATGGGACATCCAATCGTATCTGTCAAGAACTTGTCACATCGCTACAGCGTCCAGTGGGCGGTGAGGAATGTGAGTTTCGACATAAATGAAAAGGGAGTGATGGGCTTGCTCGGTTCCAATGGGGCCGGCAAGTCCACCACTATGAATATAATCTGCGGTGTGCTGAACCAGACGGAAGGGGAAGTTTTCATCAACGGGGTCAATCTCCGCGAGAATCCCGTTGAGGCCAAGAAGAATATAGGCTTTCTTCCGCAACAACCGCCGTTGTACAGTGACCTGACTGTGGCCGAGTATCTCAGGTATGCTGCCCTGTTGAGGCTGGTTGACCCGGACAAGGCGGGTGAGGCCGTGGACAGGGCTATGGAGAGATGCTCTATAACACATTTCAGGGACAGGCTCATCAAGAACCTGTCAGGAGGCTACCAGCAGAGAGTCGGCATTGCACAGGCCATAGTCCACAATCCGCAGTTCGTGGTCCTGGACGAGCCTACCAACGGCCTGGACCCTAACCAGATTGTGGACATCCGCAACCTGATCAGGGAGATCGCCAAGAGCCATTCCGTCCTGCTTTCCACCCATATCCTCTCCGAGGTCCAGGCTATCTGCGACAATATCTACATGATTGAGAGTGGCAAGCTTGTGTTCTCCGGAACAATGGAGGAGTTCGACAATTATGTCGCCCCGGAGAGTTTCATAGTGGAGTTCTCCAACTCGCCTTCAAGGGAGATTCTTGAGAACCTGGCTGACAACAATGGCGTGGAGGCCCTGGAGGACGGCAAGTTCAGGATTTACCTGAAGGACGATGTCTCCATCACCGAGCCTTATATCAGGGAAAGTGTCAACCAGGACTGGGGCCTGAAGAACATCTATGTCGAGAGGGCTTCATTGAATGAGATATTTGCGCAACTCTCAGGGAAAGCCGGTAATACTCAAAAAGCTAAAAACGAATAGGAATGGCAAAGCACAATAATTTCAATCAGACATTGAGAATAGCCAGGGCCGAACTGAAGATGATGTTCTACTCTCCGGTGGCCTGGCTGGTACTGCTGGTCTTCGCCGTCCAGGTAGGCTACAGCTACGTGGACGTGTTCGGCAGCATCCTGGACTCGATGGATTTGGGCCGGGCCTCCTGGAGCGTTTCCCAGCAGATTTTCGGAAAGTCTATGTCCGGCATTCTCCCGGGCATCCAGAGATACATCTATCTTTACATTCCCCTTGTGACGATGGGGCTTATGAGCCGGGAGTATGCGAGCGGCTCCATCAAGCTTCTTTACTCATCCCCGGTCAGGAACTCTTCCATAATTCTCGGAAAGTTCCTTTCTATGGTGGTCTATGGCGGGGTTCTGATAGGAATCATTGCCTCGTTCGCAGTATTCACCCACATCTTCACCCCGCATTTCGACTACAAGATGGTCTGCGTGGCCCTGCTGGGGCTGTATCTGCTGATATTGGCCTACTCCGCAATCGGCATTTTCTTCTCGTCCCTTACCAAGTACCAGGTGGTAGCCGCAGTCGGCACTCTCGCCGCCCTGGCCTTCCTGAACAATGTGGATGAAATAGGACAGGCGAACGACATCATCAGGGACATAACCTATTGGCTCGGGCTTTCAGGCAGGGCAAAGGTCTTCCTGGACGGCCTGTTCACAAGCGAGGACTTCCTCTACTTCATCATTGTCATAACTCTCTTCCTCTCATTGTCCATTTTCAAGCTCAATACCGAGAAGAGCATTATGAGCCGCAGGACAAAGGTCCTGAAATACTGCGCAATAGTGGCATCCTGCCTCGCCTGCGGATATGTGACTACATTCCCGAGGCTGAAGTTCTACTATGATGCCACATATACCCAGAGCAATACTCTTTGCAAGGAAAGCCGCCAGATTCTGGCCGACATAGATGACAGGCTGACTATAACCACATACGTCAATCTCTTCGACGACCAGTTCTACTGGTTCCTTCCACGGGCCAGGAACTATGACAAGGAGAGATTGGAGAAATATATCAGGTTCAAGCCTGACACGAAGCTGGAATATGTATATTACTATGCCCCGAACGGAAGCCGGGAGCTTGAGGCGAAGTATCCTGATATGACCTGGGAGGAGAGGGCACAGGAAATATGCAAGGTGCACGACCTGAAACTGAAGGACTTCATGACCAAGGAGGAGGTCGACAAAATCATTGACCTCGAGCCGGAAAAATACCGCTGGGTCAGGGTAGTTGAGGACCAGCACGGACACAAGGAAGTGATGAGATGTTTCAATGACAACCAAAAGCTTCCGAATGAGGAGGAGATGTCCGTGGTTTTCAACAAACTGGTGAACAAGAGCCCGATGGTGGCCTTCGCGGAGGGCTACGGCTCCAGGTCGATAGAGAATTACGGCTCCAGGGGCTATTACCTCGTGGGCTATGACAAGTGGTTCAGGCATTCCCTCTACAACCTAGGCTTCGATGTCAAGGTGCTGGACCTGGACAATGCTGCCGACTATGAGGGTACGGACGTGCTGGTGCTCACTGACATAAACCAGCCGCTTTCGGAGACTGCCCAGAAGAATATATATGACTACATTGACCGTGGCGGGGATATGTTCATCTTGTCCGACTACAAGAGGGGAGGATATCTTGCACCGGTCGTGGAACGTCTCGGCGTGAAATACTATGGCGGCCTGCTGGTACAGGAGAATGAGTACATCGCTCCGACCAATGTGGCTGCGGACTTCACCGGGGAGGCATTGGAGTTCAGCCCTATAATCAGGAACATCGCAGCCTGGGGCTATTGCGTGCTGATGCCTACGACATTGGCCATTGACTGTTCCGGTGTGAAGGACTTCAGCGTTACTCCTCTCCTCCAGACAACGGACAAGGCCTGGGTGGAATATGAGACGACAGACTTTGTGGACGGCGAGTTCGTATGCAATGAGAAGGCCGGCGAGAAGACAGGAACTTATACCACCTTTGCGGCATTGAGCAGGAATGTGAACGGGAAGGAGCAGAAAATCGCCATTTCCGGTGATGCCGACTTCATTGCCAATGAGGAACTCGGGACCGAGCATTCCGGTATCAGCGCGAACAACTACACGATGGTCCAGGCAACCTTCAGATGGTTCTCCGGGGACAAGTTCCCGATTGTGGTTGACAGGATTGATGCCATCGACGGGGAGACCCGGCTGCCTGTAGGATTCTCAATGTGGCTGAAGATTATCTTCCTCGGAATCTTCCCGCTGACCCTGATGCTCACCGGCATTGTATTGATAATGAGAAGACAGCGTAAGTAATATGGAACACAAAATAGTAGAAGTCAGGAATTTGTCTCACCGGTACAGCGTGGATTGGGCAATCAGGGACATCAATTTCGACATTGACAGCAAGGGTGTCTTCGGCCTGCTCGGTTCGAACGGGGCCGGCAAATCCACGACAATGAACATCATCTGCAATGTCCTGACCCAGACCGAGGGGGATGTCATCATCAATGGCATTGACCTGAGGAAGAACCCTATCGAGGCCAAGAGGTTCATAGGCTTCCTGCCGCAGAAGGCTCCGCTTCATACTGAGCTGACGGTTGAGGAATATCTCTACCATTGCGCTGACCTGAGGCTGATGCCAAAGGACAGGATGAAGGATGCTGTGGAAAAGGTGATGGAAAAATGCCAGATTGCCCATTTCCGGAACCGCCAGATTTCGAATCTCTCGGGCGGTTACCAGCAGCGAGTCGGCATTGCACAGTCCATCATACACGAGCCGCTCTTCGTCATCCTCGACGAGCCTACCAACGGCCTGGATCCTAACCAGATAATGGAAATCAGGAAACTGATAAGGGAGATAGCCGAGGACAGGGCCGTGCTGATATCGACCCATATATTGCCTGAGGTACAGGCCGTGTGCGACTACATCATGATGATTGAGCACGGCAATATGGTGTTCAAGGGCTCGATTGACGAGTTCAATGCCTATATGGACCCGTCTGCCCTTACCACGATAATGCACAATGCGCCTTCTGATGAGGAGTTCCTGAAGATTGAGGGAATCGAGAGGGTGGAGAGGCTCACCCGCACCCGTATCCGCCTGCATTTCACCGGGGATGACAGCATTGTGGACAGGGTTGTGAGGGCTGCCTGCACCAACGGTTGGCAGTTGAGGGAAATCTTCCTCGAGAAGGAGTCCCTGGACAAGGTATTTGCTAAATTGTCAGGAAAATCATTCAAGTAGTATGAGGTCTATATTGAGAATATTGAAAACGGAGCTCCGGGTGTTCTTTTACTCGCCGATTGCCTGGCTGATACTTCTGGTATTCGCGGTCCAGGCCGGGGCGGCCTTCTGCGGATTGTACGCGGACGGGTTGAGATATCAGGAAATCGGCTATCCTGTGCGTGGAGCGACCGCTGAACTGATCAGCGGAATGAGGGGCCTTTTCGTGCAGATGCTCGACCATCTGTATCTTTATATCCCTCTTCTGACAATGGGCCTTATGAGCCGTGAGTACAGCAACGGCTCCATCAAGCTGCTCTACTCTTCGCCGGTGTCCAATTTCCAGATTATAGCCGGAAAGTATCTTTCCACCATGGTCTATGGCCTTGTGCTTGTGTTCATCATGTGCCTTCCGACCATCTTCGTCGGAATGTATGTCCAGGACCCGGACATAATGATGATGGTGGTGGCCGCATTCGGAGTCTATATCACCATCTGCGCATACTCTGCGATAGGACTCTTCCTGTCCACCATAACGCAATACCAGGTGGTGGCAGTCATCAGCACACTGATAGTCCTCGCCGTCCTGAACTTCATAGGCAATGTGGGCCAGGAATATGACCTCGTGAGGGACA
>JBJEBP010000158.1:0-2630 GCA_051870135.1 Candidatus Cryptobacteroides sp.
AGCCGAGCCGAAGACCAACAACCTCGACATGACCACCAAGGGCTGGGATCTCCAGATCAGCTGGCGTGACGTTGTCAATGACTTCAGCTACGGAGTCTCCCTTGTCCTGAGTGACAGCAAGACTATCATTGACAAGTATCCTAACCCTGCAAAGGAACTCGGCAAGTACTATAACGGAGCAGTCTATGGCGACATCTGGGGCTTCGAGACTGTAGGCATTGCAAGTTCACAGGAAGAGATGGATGCTCACCTTGCAAAGGCAGACCAGAGCTACTGCGGCTCCAACTGGACCGCCGGTGACATCATGTACGCCGACATCAACGGTGACGGAGTAGTCGATGAGGGTGAGTACACTGTTGACAACCACGGCGACCTCAAGGTCATCGGTAACAGCACACCACGTTACAACTTCGGTCTCAACTTCGATTTCGCCTACAAGGGATTCGACCTCAAGCTCTTCTTCCAGGGAACCCTCAAGCGCGACTATATGCCGGGTAGCGCAACATTCTGGGGCGCAACAGGTACAGGGAAATGGCAGGCTCTCGGATTCTCCGCACATTCTGACTATTGGACACCGGAGAACACCGACGCCTACTATCCACGTCCTGACTGGGGCGGCTGGAGAAACACCTGGACCCAGACCCGCTATCTGCAGAATGCGGCATATTGCCGTCTCAAGAACGTGACATTGGGATACACCCTCCCTGCCCGCCTTACCCAGAAGATTTATGTGCAGAATCTCCGCGTATTCGTTTCAGCAGAGAACCTGTTCACAATCACGAACTTCACGGACATAGCTGATCCTGAACTCATCGGAGCCGGCTACGGCGGAAACCTTGGAAAGACCTATCCTCTGTCCAAGACAGTGTCATTCGGTGTAAGTGTAACCTTCTAAAATTGAGGAAAGTATGAAACTTAAATATTTGAATATCGGCCTGCTCATAGCGGCTGTTTCCGGTCTCGCTGCCTGCAACAGCTTCCTGGACCGCGAACCGGAGAGTTCGGTCACACCGAGTGCCTACTTCACTTCGGAGGCTGACCTCGCCGCCTACTCGATCAATCTGTACGGATTCTTCACCAGCATTGCACCGGGAAGCTACGGTATCAGCACTTTCGGCTATGACAATGCCACCGACAACCAGGCTGCTACCAGTTATTCCTCCCGCTGGGTACCTGGTGAATGGAAAGTCCCTTCATCCACAAGCGACGGCGACTACACCGCAGCATGGAACTTCTTCCAGATAAGGCACTGCAACTATTTCTTCGACCAGGTGCTGCCTAAATACGAGGAAGGAAAGATTTCCGGAAATGAGAACAATATCAAGCACTACATCGGAGAAATGTACCTGATGAGGGCATACGCTTATTTCCACAAGCTCCAGACAATCGGAGACTGCCCTATCATCACAACAGCCCTCAAGGATGACGAGGCCACATTGGTCGAGGCTTCAATACGCCAGCCTCAGCATAAGGTAGCACGTTTCATTCTCGAAGACCTCAACAAGGCCATAGAACTTCTCCAGGAGTCTGCTCCGGGCGGAAAGAACCGCATCAGCAAGGATGTAGCCTACCTTCTCCGTTCAAGAGTGGCTCTCTACGAGGGAACCTGGCTGAAATACCACAAGGGTACCGCATTCGTTCCTGGTGGAAACGGCTGGCCTGGTGACAACAGCCTGCTCACCGGTTTCAACATTGACGAAGAGATTTCCTACTTCCTCGGCGAGGCTATGGAATCTGCCAAGGTCGTTGGTGACAAGCTCGTCAACAATCTTGTGGAGAACACTGACGCTCCGGAGGGAATGGACGCATCCTTCAACAGCCTTAACCCTTACTACACAATGTTCTGCGATGAGAATATGGAGAACTACAGCGAGGTGCTGATGTGGCGCAAATATGATGAGAGCCTCAGCATCACCCACAATATCCAGATGCAGCTCCAGAACAATGGCGGCGGTTCAGGATGGACCAGGGGACTTGTCAACTCATTCCTCATGAGAAATGGTCTTCCGATTTATGACCCGGCTTCAGGCTACAACCAGGAGTGGGAGAAACAGGGCATCAAGGCTACTCTCCAGGACAGGGATTCCCGTATCTGCATCTTCACCAAGAAGGACGGGGATATCGAGAACTATACCTCCGCAGGTACTATAAACTATGTTGACCTCGAGTGGGTTGTCAAGGGAAACAACGAGACCCGCATGGTTACCGGATATGCCATCAAGAAGGGCAAGCATTACAACGACTATATGCAGACTCTCCACCACAAGGGTACCACCGGCAGCATTGTATTCCGTGGAACCGAGGCGTTGCTGAACTACATGGAGGCCTGCTACGTGAAGACCGGCAACATTGACGCTACAGCAGACAAGTACTGGAAGGCATTGCGCAAGCGTGCGAAGGTAGATGAGAACTACAATAAGACAATCGCTGCAACCGTGATGTCAAAAGAGGCTGAAGGTGACTTCGGAGCATATTCCCACGGCCAGCTCGTGGATGCTACCCTCTACAATATCCGTCGTGAGCGCCGCAACGAGTTCATCGGCGAGGGAATGCGCTGGGCTGACCTGAAGAGATGGAGAGCCTGCGACCAGGTCAACGGCTACCAGATTGAGGGTATGCGCTACTGGGGT
>JBJEBP010000159.1:0-10793 GCA_051870135.1 Candidatus Cryptobacteroides sp.
CATTGACACCCTTGCCGCTACAGTATTTGCGGAACCGTACTCCACGCCTCCACGGATGCCCTGGTAAACGGACGGGGCCAATGTCTCCACCGAAAGTATGCCTACCATAGAATTCCTGCCGTACAATGTTCCCTGCGGCCCCCGGAACATATCGGCCCGGCGCACGTCCAGAAACTGGAAATCATAGTTGTTCTTGTCCAGGACAGGTACATCATCCACATAAAGGGAAACCACCGGGTTGTCTATACGGGACCCCAGTCCACGCATATATATCGACGATGTCATTGCAGAGCCATAGTCCGGGATATGAAGTCCCGGCACGATAGCAGACAAATCTCTCGGGGCTGAAATTCCCTTGTCCTCAATTTCGGACAAAGTCACGGAGGTCACTGGAGAAGCGACCTCCGGTATCTTCAAGCTCTGTTTTACGGAGGAAACCACCACGGCTTCCGCGATAGTGTCTTTCGGTTGAACCCCGACCGCAATCAACAATGCGGCAATCGATGCCAGGATACTACTCATTTCTGTACTGGCTCGGCGTCTTGCCGGTATGCGACTTGAAGAATTTGTAGAAGACGGACTGGTTGGGGAAGTTCAGTTTGCCCACTATCTCCTTGATTGACAGGTCCGAATACTTCAGAAGATTCTTTGCTTCCAGCACCACGAAGGCGTCAATCCAGTCCGGGGCGGAGCGTCCGCTGACAGTCTTGACTAACTTGGAAAGATACTTCGGTGTCAGGCAGAGTTTGTCCGCATAGAATTTCATATTGCGCTCCGAAGTGTGATAGTCCGTAACAAGCCTGAGGAACTGGTCATAGACATTCTTGGCCTTGGCAGACGGGACATGCTGGGCCTTGTGCTCTACTGCAGTAAGTTTCGTAGTCCAGATGGAGCCGAGGACATAGGAAATTGAAGAAATAAGCGCCCCGATGGACTCCTTCCTGTTCGGAAGTTCGCTGTTCAGGAGCACTGAGGCAAGGTCAAGATACTGGCGGCAAAGCCTTCTCTCACTGCGGTCCAGCCTGATGCAAGGATAGTCGAACAGGGCCATGCTGTCATTGAAAAGACGGTTGAAGTCGAAACGGACACCGGACATAAAATTCTTGGACATTGCGACAACGATGAAGCGCAGATCCTTCTCGTTGGAATCCACTCCGGAAACCCGGATGATGTTCCCGGGCACATTCAGGACAAGGGAACTGGCCCCAACCTGGAACGAATCCAGATTCACCTCCAATGTAATCTTCCCGGATATACAGAAAATGATGATGTACCCGTCGAAACGGAAGGGATACTTGAAAACGCTCAACGCTCTTTCGTAACGAAGATCGGCAATGAGAAGATCATCGCCAAGAGCGGAACCAGGCGCATCAGGAAATCTGCTGCGGAATTTCTTGATGCTTATGTTGTGCAATACTTCTTCCATATCAATGCGAAACTACAAATACAAAGATAATGAAACCGTTTAATATTTACAAACTTCCAAAAATCCTACTTTTCGGACAATCATTTGGCGTTATTGCACTACAATAAGACGATTTCAGCGTACTTTTTGGCAATTAATTTGCAGGCTCGGCCACGGGACTGCCCAATCGGGCAGTTTATTTTTAACAAAAAGGAATATTATTATGACAATAACGCAAAAGATTCTGGCCACATTGATGCTCGTCGCCTTGCCTGGAGCAGCTTCAGGACAACAAATACTCAATATTGAAGAATGCCGCGAAATGGCGGTGAACAATAACCGCAAGCTCGAGCAGGAACGCATCAAGGTGGAGATGGCAGGCTACGACAGGAAAATCGCCAGGGCCAACTACTATCCAAATATAAGCGGCACGGGAGCCTATATGTTCAATGAGAAGAATGCATCGCTCATCAGCGATGACATGTCTGGCAAACTGACACACGCCGGCGACCTTGTCCAGGGCTCAATGAACGATTTTATGGGAAGCCTCCAGCAGGCCATCATGTCCAATCCTGCCGCCGCTGCAGAGTATATGCAGAGCCCTCTCTGGCAGACAGTAATGGGAGCAATGGGACAGACCGACATCAGCGCTGCCCTGAACCAGCTCGGGTCAGAGCTGGACGATGCCTTCCATCTGGACATCCACAACATCTTCATTGCCGGAGTGAGCCTCCAGCAGCCCGTGTTCGCAGGAGGCAAGATAGTGGCAGCCAACCGTATAGCCCGTCTCGCCGAGGAACTGGCACAGGCAAGCTATGACAAGGAATACCAGGAACTGATTACGACAGTTGACCAGGCATACTGGCAGATAGTGTCAATCGCCGCCAAGAAAAGGCTCGCCGAGAACTATGCCGACCTGCTCATCAGGATGCAGAAGGACGTGGATGCCGCAGTCAGGGCGGGAATGGCCACGAAATCGGACGAACTGTCAATAAAGGTGAAGGTCAATGAGGCCAATATGATGAAAACCAAGGCCACCAACGGCCTGGCCATAGCCAAGATGCTGCTCTGCAAGGAGATAGGCCTGGATCTCAACTCTGACATCATGCTAGTGGACGAGAACACGGAAGCCGTCCCTGCGCCGGAGATGCGGGAAAGGAAGGAAATGGACGAGATTCTTGCCGACAGGCCTGAGACCCGCAGCCTTGACCTTGCCACGAGAATATATGACCAGAAGGTCAGGGTGGCACGTGCGGATATGATGCCCCAGGTGGCATTGACGGCAGGTTACCTGTTCACCAATCCTTCCGCCAAGAATGGGTTCAGCAACAAATGGAACGGCAACTTCAGTGCGGGAGTAGTCGTGAAAGTGCCGATTTTCCACGGCATGGAAGCCACGCAGAAGACCCGCAAGGCCAAGGCGGAGGCAAACCTTTACAGAAGCCAGTATCAGGATGCCTGCGAGATGATTACTCTTCAGGTAACCCAGCTGGAACAGCAGATGGATGAGGCATTGGAGAAGCTGGCAATGGCAGAAAGCAATCTTGACAGCGCCGAGGAGAATCTCCGCATGGCCGCCTCAGGCGTAAAGAACGGCGCCGTGACGACCAACACAGCATTGTCGGCTCACAGCGCCTGGCTTCAGGCCCACTCGGAATACATTGACGCCGGCATCGAAGCCCAGATGGTCAATGTCAACCTCATGAAGGCCGAGGGTGAGATGAGATAAAGGGGTCTTGTTTCAAAAGGCCTCTTACTCTACCGGCTCGAAATCGTCCTTGCCTACTCCGCAGAGCGGGCAAACCCAATCCTCAGGAATATCCTCGAAAGCGGTTCCGGGAGCGATTCCGTTCTCCGGATCACCTGCTGCTGGGTCGTACTCGTACCCGCAGATTTTGCAAACATACTTTTTCATTGCTATAAGAATTTAGTTTTTCAAAAATACATAATATCCGGGACAATCACAACGTCTGGCCGCCAATGAATTCCCTCATTATCGAAGTAGGCGGGATGCAGGCGATTTCCGACGGGGACAATGCCACAATATAGTCCAGGAATTTCAGCAGGCGGACAGCCTCGGTATAGGCCGGTGAAGAAGGACCGATACGCCTCAGGAGCGGCTCGGCATAGTACTTCAGCATTGGCAGCTCATATATCAGCGCAGAGTTGAATGAAGCATCCGCATTCTCCTGGAACGGGAATATGTTGCGGTTCTCGCCGCGGCGCACGCTATGCCAGCGGAGAATGGTCTCCTCCGGGGTGATGCCGCGGACCCTGTTGTCCCTTACCATACGGCGGAGAAGGCGGTTGTCAGAAGTAGAAATATTGTTGTTCTCATCCACATTCAAAGATGTGAGGGCTGAGGCATAAACCCTGAAGATTCGGGAATTATCCACGTCCGGAACCATCTCAGGATTGAGGGCGTGGATGCCCTCCATTATAAGTATCTCTTTCTCTCCCAATGAGATACGCTTCCCGGAAGGATATCCCCTACCCTCCTTGAAATCAAATTTCGGGAGTTCGACTTCCTTGCCGGCGAGAAGGTCATTGAGCTGTTCCCCGAGAAGTTTGAGGTTCATTGCCTGAAGCGCCTCGAAGTCATAATTGCCATCGCTGTCCTTCGGTGTATGCTCCCTGTCCACGAAATAATTGTCCAGTTCGATAACCTTCGGCTGGAGGCCGAGGACCCGGCATTGCAATGCCAGACGAAGCGAGGACGAGGTCTTTCCGCTTGAGGACGGGCCGGCAATGAAGACAATCTTGACCTGGCCCCGTTTCTCGTATATCTTGTCGGCAATGGCGGCATAATTCCTCTCGTGCTGGGCTTCGGAGAGATTGATGAGCCTGGAGGCAAATCCGTCAAGGATGGACCTGTTCAGGGTTCCGATGCCGTTGACCCCGATAATTGAGCACCAGTCCGCGTAGTCCTTGAGCGTGGATGCAATCCTGGACTGCTTCCTGACAGGAATGAGCCTGTTGTAATCCCCGTCGGACGGGAACTGGAGGCAGAAACCTTCTCCGTACGGCATCAGGTCGAAGACCTTCAGGTAGCCGGTGGACGGGAGAAGCGGGCCATGGAAGGTATCCGCCTGTCCGTCAAGGTAATAGACACTGCAAATAAGGACCCCGAGAGACTTCAGCAGGGCTGCCTTGTCCGGCTGGTTGTTGGCCAAGAACAACTCTTCCGCCGCCGTGGCTTCCATCTTGACCTTGGTAAAAGGCAGATCACGGGAAATGATGTTCCGCATCCCGGCTTTCAGTTCTGCCAATGCCTTGTCATCAAGTTCAATGACAGCCCTCCGGCCATCCTCCATCGGCTCCTTTTCGCAGATGGTGCAATACAATCCGCTCGGAAGCGAATGATTGATTATCAGCACCTTGTCGGGATACAGCGCCCGGACTGCATTCTGAAGGACAAAGCAGAGGGAACGGAGGTAGGTCCGTCTCCCGTCCGGATGGTTGTAGCCTATGAACTCCACCTCGTGGGATACGGCCAGCTTATAGTCAAGCTCCTTCAATTTATGGTCCACCAGGGCTGCCAGGACCGGAAATTCCGCCCCGGTCTTCCTGTCTTTCACCACAGGGCAGACCTCATCCGACAAATCTTTCAACTTCTTGAGGAAAGGCACTTCGCATACAGTGCCGTTGTTTGCAAGGAAAACCTTGAAAGAATCATTCTCTATCATTTTCCAATCAATTTATTGTCAAGCACTTCCGCCAAAAATGGCCCGGTGGCCGAATCCGGGTTCACGGCCAGCTGCTCCGGAGTTCCCTGCGCCACTATGCAGCCTCCCCTCCTGCCGCCCTCAGGGCCAAGGTCGAAAATATAGTCGGCGCATTTCAGCACATCCAGATTATGCTCTATGACAATGACGGTGTTCCCGCTGTCAACTAGTTTCTGGAGTACTCCTAGCAGAATCTTGATGTCTTCAAAATGCAGGCCCGTAGTCGGTTCGTCCAGTATATAAAGTGTATTTCCGGTATCTTTCCGGTACAATTCGGACGCAAGTTTCATTCTCTGGCTCTCTCCTCCCGACAATGTCACCGCTGACTGGCCGAGATGGACATAGCCGAGGCCGACATCCACGAGAGCCTTGAGTTTCTGGGTTATCTTCGGGATGCCGCTGAAAAACTCGTAGGCCACGCTGATTGGCATCTCCAGTACATCATTGATACTCTTGCCCTTATACTTCACGGCGAGGGTGTCTTCCTGATATCTGTGCCCCCGGCATTCATCGCATACGACATTGACCGAAGGGAGGAAATTCATCTCGATGACCTTGATTCCTGCACCCTTGCATGCCTCGCATCGTCCTCCCGGCACATTGAAAGAGAAGCGTCCCGGACCGAAGCCGCGCACCTTGGCATCATTGGTCTCGGCAAAGAGGTTGCGGATATCATTGAAGACCCCGGTGAATGTAGCAGGATTGCTCCTCGGCGTGCGTCCAATCGGGCTCTGGTCTATCTCAATGAGTTTGTCAACATTGGCAATCCCCTCAATCGAGTCATATTCAAGGGGTTTCAGCTTGGAGTTGTAGAACTTGTTCTTGAGAATCGGCATCAGGGTCTCATTGATGAGGGTGGATTTGCCGCTGCCGCTGACTCCGCTTATGCCAATGAACATCCCGAGCGGGAAGTCCACGTCCAGATTCTTGAGATTGTTGCCCCTTGCGCCACGGATGCCCAGTGTGAGTCCGTTGCCACTGCGTCTTGCGGAAGGAACCGGAATAGTCTCCTTGCCACGGAGATAATCCAATGTGAGTGAATCCTTTATAATGCAATGAGGCTTGACTTCATCCTCTATCGGAGCGTCCTTCAGCAGTGCATCCACAGGCGCATTGAGGCAGATTTTTCCTCCCTCGGCACCAGCCCCCGGGCCGACATCCACGAGCCAGTCGGCATTGTACATTGTCTCCGCATCGTGCTCGACCACCATTACCGAATTGCCCTCGTCCCGTAGTTCCTTGAGGGAGTTTATGAGCTTTCTGTTGTCCCTCTGGTGAAGTCCGATACTCGGCTCGTCGAGGATGTAGAGGACATTGACCAGCTTGGAGCCAATCTGGGTGGCGAGGCGGATGCGCTGGCTCTCTCCTCCTGACAATGAGGCAGTTGCCCTGTCCAGTGAGAGATAGTCCAGGCCCACGTCCAGCATAAACCGGGTCCTGTCTGTGAGTTCCTTGAGAATGTCCCTTGCGATGGTATTCTCCCGCTTTGTCAACTTTGAAGGAAGGTCACGGAGCCATTCGGCGAGGGCCGACATCTCCATCGCCGCCACTTCGGATATGGTCTTTCCGTCAATGCGGAAGCAGTTGGTCTGCTCATTGAGACGGGTGCCGTGGCAGACCGGGCAGACAATCTTCTCGTCAATATCACTGACGATGCCCGGGAATGAGACCATCTCCGACATTGACCCGTCCCCGACCCTGAAAAGTTCATCGGAGCCGAAGACAATGAGGGAAATCACCTCATCCGGCAACTCCTCTATAGGTGCATATAAGGAAATGCCGTATTTCCTTGCTATTGAATGGATTATGGCATATTTGCGAGTCTCCCTGATTTTGCCGAGAGGGACAATGCCGCCGTCCGCTATCGAGACTGAGCGGTCCGGGATGATGGTGTCCATATTGACATCGACTATCATTCCAAGTCCCTTGCAATGAGGGCAATAGCCTTCCGGAGAGTTGAATGAGAACGAATGCGGGGCAGGCTCCTGGAGTGATACTCCGGAATCCGGGTCAACGAGATGCTTGGAGTAATGGCTGAGCGCCCCGGTCTCCATATCCAGCACGGCCACGGAGCCTTTTCCACGGCTCAGGGCAATGTTGACCGAGTCCCTGACGCGCTTCTCGTCTCCGGATGAGGGCTTGAGCTTGTCCACCACCAGCTCGATGAAATGGGCCTTGTACCTGTCCAAGGCCGTAACAGTGGAGAGATCCCTGATTTCCCCGTCAATGCGGACCTCTGTGAAGCCCCTTTTGCGGAGCTGGTCGAAGAGTTCCTTGTAATGTCCCTTGCGGCCCCTTACAAGCGGTGCCAGAAGGATGCATTTCCGCCCGGCGTAGTTCCCGATTATGAGGTTCACTATCTGCTCGTCGGTGTATCTGACCATTTCATTCCCGGTGACAGGAGAATATGCCCTTGAGGCCCTGGCATAGAGAAGCCGCAGAAAATCAAATATTTCCGTAATTGTCCCGACTGTGGAGCGGGGGTTGTTGCCGGTGGTCTTCTGTTCAATGGCGATGATTGGGCTGAGGCCGTTGATTTCCTCCACGTCCGGCTTCTCCAGAACGCCCATGAAGTGCTTGGCGTAGGTCGAGAGAGTATCCATATAGCGCCTCTGCCCCTCTGCATAGATGGTGTCGAAAGCCAATGAGGACTTGCCGCTTCCGCTCAATCCTGTAACTACCACGAACTTGCCTCTCGGGATGTCAAGGCTTACGTTCCTGAGGTTATGGGCACCGGCTCCGCGTATCTCTATATATTCTGTTTTCTTTGTCATAGTCAATTCCCTACGGGTAACTTACAAATTTACAAATTATCCGGGAAAATGCTATGCGTCATAGAACTTGCAGAACAGGGTCCTCAAATGCCCGAGATCTTTGATAATTTCGTGCAATTCCTTGAGCTTCAGCGCATTGTCCGACTCAGGAATCCAAAGTTTGAGATATCCGCCCTCAGCATATTTCTCATTGAGATGGTCGAGCATCCTCTGCCAGTGCCCTTCCCTGTCCAGTTCGGGATAATGTGAAAGTCCGTATTGCACGGTCCTGCGGATGATGGTCTCCGGGTCAATCTGCCTGTCCGCCTCGGCCACTATCTTGCCATAGATGCTGCGTGGCTCGTGGTCGCTCGATGCCCTATGGTCCTCGACGGCCTGCGCCATTGTCTCGATCTGGTCTTCATTGAACCATTGCCTCAGGCTCCTGTCGGCACGCATTATTCTTCCCGACTCCAGATGGTGGGTCTTCCGGTCAACGGCAAGGCCGGTATCGTGGTAGGCCGCAGCAGCATAGACCATATCCCTGTCCACCTCATAGTGTTCCGCCAGCTTCAGGCTCTGGGAAATGACGTATTCCACGTGGTCCCGCCTGTGTGCCGCATCGAAATTGTCATATCGCGGAATTATCTCTGTTTCAATGTATTGTCTTAATGTCATAATGCTTCCTTTTTCTGATTACCCGCAGCATATTGTCATCTCATTCATGGCATCTGCGCAGGGTCGGGAGAACTCTCTCCGCATCTGTAATCCAATGCAGAAAGGAAGAACGTCCTCCGCTGCTGCTCGTCAACGCTATATGGGGTGATCCGGAACTCCGGCGAAATGTCATCCTCAAGGTTGCAGGCATAGAAATCCGAAACCGCGGAGATATAGAGCCTGGAATATTTAACGTCGAGGGTGCGCTGGAGGGACAATGTGTACTGGACTGCGGCGAATGCATTGGGCAGGGTCAGGGGGTCATTGGAAAACACGAAGAGGCCGAATTCTCCAAACTCGCCGTAAAAGCCGGACGATACCTTGCCCACCTTGCTGGCAATGATTTCCTTCATCGGCCGTGCTCCCATCCAGTAATCCAGTTCGAGTCCGCCGATATATCCGCCTTCCCGAAGTCCGTACCCGTATCCGCTGGTCTGCATCACGTCAATGTCGGCCTGGGACTCCCCCGGCACCGCCGAGATGCCCGAGATGTCCTTGAGCATTTTCAATGCCGCCTGCCGTCCTCCCTCCATTGCCCTGGTAACCTCAATGCCGAGCGTGGCCCCGTCCTCCGTCTGCAGGTCCGGCCTGTCCCGATTGACCAGCCCATCGAACTTATGCCCCAGCAGCCGCCGCAACTGAAGCATAGCATATCGCTCGAAAAAGCAGGTATCGTATTTCCGGAATGCCATAGTGTTACAAATATATGCAAAATTATCGCTCGGGGTGCCTGGATTTCTGATAATTTGATATACGACGTGGATTTGATTTCTATTGCCTCCAGGAGGCAGTGTCGGCGTGGAGTTCTGACAATCGCATTCCTGCCGAAAATGATTTCAGTGAACAAGGGGTATGGCCACAGGGTATTGTAGTGGCACCGCTTGTTCACTGGTTTTCATTTACCGAGGTCTTCTCGATATTCCACGTGATTATGCATCAAGTCATCACGGCAGTCAAGGAATCGCACAATAATTATCACGAATCCACATTGAGAACAGGCGATTGCTGATGTAGTAACAATCTTTTTCACGGGTTATGACTTCAGTCTCATAAAGTTGTCTGGCCGCACTTTGGACAGTACTTGGGCTCTTCAGGGCATGTTTCCTGACAAAAGCCATGGATGTAATCGCACCAACCTTCCCTTCTTTTGCTATGGCAATCAACAACTGTTTCTGAGAATTGGAATACGTCCTGAACTGCTCTTCAAAAGCCTTCGCGCCAAGCTTTATAACATATTCCAGCGTATCACGGAAATGCTTCGGTGTCAAAACAGACTCATTGGAGGCATACATTTCATTCAGTATTCTTTGAACATACCACGTGTGACCGTCAAAGGTCCTGTACAATACGTCGAAACATTCTTCCGTCAATATGCGGCCAGCGTCGTGAAAGAGAGCTTCTGCAAATTTGAAGTAGGTATTCTTGTCAATAGCCTCAAGGTACAGAGGGACACAACTTTGGTAGAACGGTTCAGATGGAGAATTGAACAATTTCTCCATCATTCGCCTTTTGCTGCCGGCAAAGATGAACGATGTATTCCTGCATCTTTGCACGTAGGTCCTAAGCAAGGCCAGTGTATTCTTCTCCGGATAGTCAGCAATCTGTTGAAATTCATCTATAGCCACAATGCACGGTTGCGGAGCAGCCTCAAGATACTCGAATATTTCCTCAATAGACTCTACCGGATGACTGATTTCTCCCAAGGACAAATCAAAGACCAACTGACCCGTCACCGAATCCATCTTCACACCTGGTCTGAGTGACTTGACCACATCCACGAAAGACTCCAAAACTTTCTCTCCCTTGGTCTTGCCCTTTCTAATGATTTCACGGCTCAGCATCATCACCATCTCCTGAAGGGAATTAGTAGAATATAGATCAATAACGAACGACCTGTACTCCGCATTGATGCCAGGCTGACTAAGGAAATGGTATATCAGTCCTGTCTTTCCCATTCTTCTCGATGAGATAAGTACCGTGTTCCTGCCGTTGATTACATTGGCTTCAATTGTATTCGTTTCAGTTTCACGATCACAAAAATATTCAGCGGAGATATATTCACCCGTTATTATGAAAGGATTCATCGTCAATATTTTTTGCAAATATAGTTAAATTATTCATATCTCAATTATTCAAAGGCCGAATTCAATTTGACAGTGCAACAGCACCATCAGGTGTAAAGTTATACAATTT
>JBJEBP010000160.1:0-2622 GCA_051870135.1 Candidatus Cryptobacteroides sp.
ACAGTCACGGCCCAGTCGGTTCTCCCGTTGCCGTAAATCACCAACCTGCTGCCGTTGGCGAGGTAGAGCATCGGAATGACCGCAGTCTCCACGTTCAGCCCGGTGCGTATAGTGCCTGAACAGTTGTGGAACACAGCAACCTGCGACACGACCTCGTCATACCTGAAGCTCAAATCAACGTATATGCCATCCTGCTCCATCCCGTTGAAATACTGCCGTATAACATCCAATCCCGGATAGCCATTCTCCAAAGCCCAGTCCACGGTCTTCTTGTAGAGGGCAACTGCGCTCCTCCTGTCGGACAGCCGCTCAAGGGCCGTGAAATTCTCACGGCACATACCCTGCTCCTTGGCTCTTTCAATAAGTATGTCCTTCCAATCTTGCATACCGCAAATATAAGAAAATCAGATGAAAAAGCAAAGGGGAAAGATACCTCGCGGCAGCTCTCCCCGATATGAACAAAACAAGAAAATGTTGTCAGTTGAGCGTCACGCTCACCTGATGCGACGAATGCGAGCCTTTCGGCACTATGACCCTGCCGATGTTCCTCGACATCGACTCGCAGGCTGTAGCCGCCCTCTCGCACCTTACGAGGATGTCAGCCGTGTGCTGCGCTATCACTGGAAGGTATGCGAGGTGCTGGTTCTGTATCTCCACAAGGGCTTTGACATCCACTCCTCCGGACGCTGATGGCGTACCTCCCATCTTGGCAAGTATAGCCGCCACGTTTGCGTGTATCTGGCTTATGTAGAAGTTCTGCGTGTTGATTCCTGCGGCAAGCCCGAGTATGGATTCCTCCGATGCGGTGGCTATGTCCTTACTGATTCCGGTAAGGCCAGTGGTCTGCTGCCTTATGTCGTAGCCTGCATTCTTCAGGCTCTCCAAAAGAATGTTCATAACGGTGTTTATCTCCTGAGTCGCTCCCGGAATAGAATTGGCGATGTCGGCAATCTCCTTTGCGTCAATGACTCCGTCCTTTGCCGCCTCTCCGATTGAATCGTAGATAGGCTGAAGTATGTTCCTGACAAGCTCCGCAGCGATGCCCTCGATAATCATATTCTGAATCATGTCGGCAAACTTCTCATTGATTGCGTCAGTCGTGCTGCTGAACTCCTTGTATGCATCAATCCAAGCGGATGCGAAATCCCTTGCTAAGGATGTGATGTCTGTTCCGGCAAGGTATTCCTGAAGCTCCGACATCATATCGGTTATCCTGTCGCCTACATCCCTTGCCTGCTGCTCATACTCACGCACCTTGTCACTATCAGTTTTCTTGCCTTTCGCACGTTCAAGTTCAGCCTGCTTCAGATATGCCTGCTGCTCCGCAAGAAGATTCTGCATCCTCTGTCGGTAGTTCTGTATGTATCCTGCGCCCAATGCCGATTCCTGTGCCGTTTCAAGTCGCCCATAGGCGTAACTCAGGTCTTCAATCAGTTTGGTCTGCTCCTTTATCGCCTTGTTCAGCCGTTCAATCTTGTTGGCCTGAATGTTCTGGAATATCGAAAGGATGCTTCCAATCGTATCTGCTATCGCCCCGAACACATTGCCGGACTTCAGGTTTTCCCATCCACTGAATACGTACTTGTCGAAATCCGCAAGGAACTTCCATCCCTTTCCGGTCTGGTTCTCCTCGCTCCGCATACTGTTCACTTGGTCAATGACCTGCGATACGGCTGATATGGCCTGATGAACTGAACGAATAATAATATCGACAATGGAAAGCGCACCTGCCACATTGCTTACCGTAGCCGACATCTGACCACTCATATTTGTGAGGTTCTGACCCATCTGCTTGACATCGTTCCCTGCATTGGCGAATGCCTTTTCAAAGGTATTGTTGCCCTTGCCTCCAAATAGTTTCAGATACTTGTCAATATAGCTCCGGTCAGCATCAGCAAGCTCTCCTATGCCTCCCATCTTCTGCATCTTTGCACCGATTCCGCCTATCTCGTCCGAATAGGTCTGTATCTTGTTCAAAGCACCCTCAATACCTCCGGTAAGATAGGTTGCGAAAAGACGTGACGATTCCTGCAACTTCTTGAACTGCTGGTCTATCGCACGGAGTTCCTTCTTGAGCTCGTCCGCTGAAATAGCTCCGTCCTGAAATGCCTTGAACATAGCATTCCGCAGTTCGTTTCTTACGGTCGCCGCAGTTTCCGAGGACATAGTGTTTATGGCGGAGAAGTACCTAATGTAGTCATCCGACAGCTTGAATATTGATAGGTCACGCTCTCCGAGCAATGCCTGACGTGCAGCAGAGGTTCGTGCCTTTATCATTTCTTTCTCCGCCTCTGATGCGGCATTGGCCAGAGCAATGGCCTCTCCCTCGTTGAGCTTCTTTATCTGTTCCGAGGTCTGCTGCTCTATGATAAGACGCTGCTGTGCGGTATCCGTGAACTTCATAAGGAGCTTGGCATAGCTCTCCATCGCCTTCTCGTTATCAGAAATAAGGTTCTTGACCAAGGCCGAAGCCGTGGACTGCATCTCCTTCGGAAGATACTTGGTCATACGGAGCAATGTCACATAGTCCTTGTTGTTGATAAGACCAGATATTCCTCCTGCGGATGTTACTTTGCTCAGGTCGGCTTCAGCAACCGTCCTGCTGACCTCGTCCGTTGCATC
>JBJEBP010000161.1:0-2620 GCA_051870135.1 Candidatus Cryptobacteroides sp.
GCCGAAGGCCTGGTATCTGCGTATGAAATCGCATTTCACCAGATTGTCCAAAGCCTCAGTAAAGTTGCCGTTGTCAGTAATCATTGCATTCTTGACAATCTGGCGTCTTGTCATTCCGCTGAGGCTTGAAGAAAGAGTTTCGACAATCTTTCTGTATAGGGCAGCTTCCTTGAAAAGTGACTTGAAGAGGAATGTGTATTCAGTCCGCAAGACAGCATCGTCACTGAAGAAAAGTTCGTCCACATTCTGCGTCAAGGAAAGGTCCGGACGCAACAGGGACAGATAAAACGGAGTCCCTCCTAGAACCATATATGTATCAAGAATTTCCTGAAGGCTCCAGTCCATATTAAGGCTCTTGAGATAATCTTTTGTCTCGGACAAGGTGAAAGGGGCAAGATGAACAGGTCGTGTGATACGGTTGTGAAGGCCGCCTTTGTCCCCAATCAGTTTGTTCGTCATCCAGGTCGTTGCGCTTCCGCATACGATGAACTTCAGGTTGTTCCTTGTGGAGGCCCAACCGTTCCAAAACAGGTCCAATGCACGCAGAAACCCTGATTTCGGAGTATCAAACCAGGGAAGTTCATCAATGAAAATGATGATCTTGTCTTTGGAGGACAGGGATTCCAAATGCTCCTGCAACTGCGAAAACGCATCGTTCCAATCCTTTGGCTTGTTCCATTTTTTCCCGCTGGCTTTCTTGAGTTGCTCCTGCCAGTGCTTCAGTTGACTGGAGCGGGATGCCTGATATACCCCGGTTGCAAAAAAATCAAAATTTTCCCCGAAAAACTGCTTTACAAGATAAGTCTTTCCGATTCGCCTTCTCCCATAGACCGCAATGAATTCTGCTTTTGGAGAATCCAGACATATCTGAAGGATGTCCTGCTCGTGACGACGTCCGATTATTGAGCTTTTGTAGCGCATGGCAAAGGATTTTGTTCATTACAAAAGTAACGAAAAGTTTTGAAAAAGTGTGGATAGTATGGCGAAAACCGGGTGAAAAATATCAAATGTCGCCATTCTATCCGCACTTTTTGATTCTTCAGAGTGGTGATGCCGCCTGCATAATGTTCCCAAGGGGTCGTTTTACGGAGTAATAGAAGTATAGAGTATAGAAGTACACCGGGAAATCATTGTTGCCAGTGTTTTGCCACAATCACATAACCCAGTAATCATCCAGTACGTACAGTTCTTTTTTTGCTCGTGTCATAGCAGTATAAACCCACTGATATGCATAGCTCCTGGGGTTGTTATAAGGAAGGCCGCGAGGAATCATGAGAAAAACCTTGTCCCATTCGCCTCCCTGAGATTTGTGGCAGGTCAAAGCATACCCGAAAACACATCTCAACGCATTGAGGTAAGGGTCAGTCCTCATATTGTCTTTGTAACGGGGAGAATTCTGCTTGATGCCTTTCACTTTCATCCTTTTATGATAGTCAATCAAGAGATATGTCTGCTGATTTGGGGTGATGTTTGTACCACCGGAGTTCATTACATCTTCAATAAGCAGTTGCCCGTATACGTTCTTATTTGCCAAAGATTCCACTTCTACATAAACGAATGTAAGACCTGCTCTCTTTTCTCTGCGGCCAATTTGCCTTACTTTAACGAGGTCTCCGTTCATCAGGCCACTGACCATATTGTTCTGCGTCACAAGAAGAAGATCATCTACCGAAATAAGGCTTTCATGAAATCCGAGATACGGTCGGACAATATTGGAAATTGATTTGACTGTCTTGTTGGTCATTACAATCATCGTTGCCTTTGAGTAGTCCTTGTATTTGATGCAGTCTAGATACATATTGAGCATCTCAAGTTCGTTCTTAAGGATATGGATATTCTTGTATCCTCTTAACGGGAACTTCGCTATCGGACCGATAGGTGTCGAGAAATACAGCTGCCTGATTCGGGCTGCGGACAGTGTTATGTCGTTCCCATTAGATTGTCGGACTACCTCAGTGAGTTCTGACTCATCAGCATTGATGCCGAAAGTGTTAAGTATGTAATCTTTGTTCAAGGCAGGTGAAAAAGACTGATTTATCGGTGGCAACTGACAAGTATCACCGATGAAAAGGAACTTGCCTTTTGCATCATAATCGAGAAGATCTTTCAGCAATCTTCCTTCTGCACCATATTCCGCTTGCGATAATGAGCTGTCCTTTGCATCGGAAATCATTGAAGACTCGTCCACGATATAGAACATTTCGGCTCCATTATCATCACGATGCGTCAAAGAGAATTGCAATTTAACATTGTCTGTTTCCACTTCAGAATTGCCGTTAGGCCCGCTGAAGAGGTCAAGGTCCTGGTTTATGTAGCTGAATGTGTATATCTGTGAATGAATAGTCTTTGCAGGTGTGGAAATTACCTGATGCTCACGGTTTTCGCTACTCACGACATGACGGGTTGCGTCGCTCAATACTTTAGCCGCCCTGCCGGTAGAAGCAAGCAGGGTAAAACTGCATCGGCGTTTGGCTATCTCTTTAATGATAGCCTTGACCATCGTTGTTTTGCCTGTACCGGCGAAACCTTTTAGGATAAATACCCTGTATTCCTTCGATTCAATGAAACTGATGATTCTGTCAAGTGCGGACTGTTGGGAATCAGTCAGGGTTATGTTGCC
>JBJEBP010000162.1:0-10765 GCA_051870135.1 Candidatus Cryptobacteroides sp.
GCCTCTCTCGATAATGTCCCTTGCCATCACCCTCATCAGCCTGTCATCATCATCCGCATCCACGAATATCTTGATATCCATCTGGTCCCTGAGCTCCTTGCAGGTGAACACCAGAATACCCTCAATGATAATGACTTCCGCAGGCTCGACAGTAATCGTCTCCGTAGTCGATCTTGTGCAGGTAAGGTAGGAATAAACCGGCTGCTCTATCCTGTTTCCCTGCTTCAGTTCCTTGAGCTGCTTGCAGAGAAGCCTGAAATCAATGGAATCAGGGTGGTCGAAG
The DNA here is from genome assembly GCA_051870135.1 of Candidatus Cryptobacteroides sp. Taxonomy (GTDB): domain Bacteria; phylum Bacteroidota; class Bacteroidia; order Bacteroidales; family UBA932; genus Cryptobacteroides. Next base: position 284 of record JBJEBP010000162.1, read on the forward strand.
TTGATCTGCTGCCTTTCCTCCAGCGGCAGATGGCTTGAGTCCTTGTAGTAGGAATCCTGGGGAATCACTACCACTTTCTCATTGAGTTTCTCGGTAATGGCCCTGACAACAGTGGTCTTGCCTGAACCTGAACCGCCTGCTATTCCGATTACGAGCATAGGAGTTATGTGTTTTGAAGGTTAAAATTCCGCGTTCCTTGGAGTCCTTGGGAATGGAATGACGTCCCTGATGTTGCTCATTCCGGTCACGAAAAGGAGAAGCCTCTCGAATCCAAGTCCGAAGCCGCTGTGAGGCACGCTTCCGAATCTTCTGGTGTCAATGTACCATTCGAGGTTCTTCCTGCTCATTCCGAGTTCATTGATTCTGTTCTCCAGTTTCTCAAGCGACCATTCCCTCTCGGAGCCTCCGATGATTTCGCCAATCTTAGGGAAGAGGACATCCATAGCCCTGACGGTCTTGCCGTTGTCATCCTGCTTCATGTAGAATGCCTTGATTTCCTTCGGATAACCTGTGAGAATAACCGGCTTCTGGAAATGCTTCTCCACCAGGAATCTCTCGTGCTCGCTCTGGAGGTCAACTCCCCAATATACAGGGTATTCGAACTTCACTCCGTTCTTGACTGCTTCCTCGAGTATCCTGATACCCTCGGTGTACTCCAATCTCACGAAATCTGTCCCGACGACGCTCCTGAGCCTCTCAATGAGACCTTCGTCATATTTGTCATTGAGGAACTTGATATCGTCAATGCAGTTCTCCAATGCGTAGGAAACCAGGTATTTGATGAATTCCTCCGCGAGGTCCATATTGTCCTTGATATCGTAGAAGGCCATTTCCGGCTCAATCATCCAGAATTCCGCAAGATGCCTCGGAGTATTGGAATTCTCTGCCCTGAATGTAGGGCCGAAGGTGTAGATTTCTCCTACGGCAGTGGCCCCGAGCTCACCCTCAAGCTGTCCGCTCACGGTAAGGCTGGTCTGTTTCCCGAAGAAGTCCTCATTGTAGTCGATTTCGCCCTTCTTGTTGCGTGGAAGCGGCTTCTCGAGGTCAAGTGTGGTCACCTGGAACATCTGTCCGGCACCCTCGCAGTCAGACTCTGTAATGAGAGGTGTGTGGAGATATACGAAGCCCTTCTTCTGGAAGAATGTATGGATGGCGTATGCCATTGCGTTCCTGATTCTCAGGACTGCTCCGAATGTGTTTGTCCTCATTCTCATGTGAGCGACAGTCCTCAGGTACTCCAGTGAAGTATCCTTCTTCTGGAGCGGATAACTCATAGGGTCGCATTCTCCATAAATCTCGATGGATTCTGCCTTGAGCTCGACCTTCTGCCCGCTTCCGATTGACTCCACGAGCTGTCCTCTCACGGCAAGGCTGGCCCCCGTAGTGATTCTCTTGATAAGATCCTCGTCGAATTTATCAGTCTCCGCAACTATCTGGATATTATTGATTGTAGAGCCATCGTTCAATGCGATGAACTTGACCTGCTTGTTGCCTCTTTTTGTCCTGACCCATCCCTTTGCGAGGACTTCCTTTCCCGGAGCCTCGTTCAACAGGTCCTTGATTTTCATTCTAACTACTGTCTCCATAGGATTTCCTGTAATTTATCATACAAATATAATATAAATTCATCATAACACAATACAAAAAAGCAGCCCCGGATTTGGGACTGCTTTTTTGACAGTATTCAACGAGGATTAATCTTCAGTTGCTCTTCTTGACTGATACATTATCTTCAGTGCTGAGCAGCGTCTGAGTTCCTGCTTGATGTCGGTGATGATACCCATACGTACATCCTGGTCTGCCTTGATGACTGTTGTCATGAACTGGCGGTCACCCTCTGACATTGCGTCGCGCTCGGCCGCGATGAAGTCACGTATGTCGTTGACTGTCTTGAAAGAGTCGTTCAACTGGATACGGGCTTCGGTACCGAACTTGGCCTGCATGTTCTTTACAGGAGGGCCGACATTGATGTACGAGGCAAGATCCTTCCTTTCGAGTTTGATCACTTCAGATGCTTCAGGGAGTTTGACGATCACAAGGTCCTCAGTGCTCCTGAGCTGTGTGGTCACCATAAAGAAGAAGAGAAGCATGAAGACGATATCTGAAAGCGAACCGGAACTGATGCCCGGCATTTCCTTTTTACCGCCTCTTGAAAATTTTGCCATATTCCTATTCCTCCTTCATTACTTTTTTGAAACATCCTTAGGTTCAGCTTCGGATATGTTCTGAGGTACGCACTTCTTTACAATATCCTGCTGCTCCTCTGTAAGATTGTCAAAACCCTTACCGTAGTTCTTCTTCGAGAACTCGTCGCGAAGTTCATTGATGGCCTTCACAAGTTCGTTCTGCACTGCGATATAGGCTCTGTAGCTGGTACCACGGTCATTCTGAAGGGAGATGACACCCTTTGATACCGCACAAGGGCCATAACCTTCGATTTCCTTCACTTCCTTTTCAGGCATTGTAGGATCGTCGGTCGGGTTAGTGATAAACATTTTGATCTTGTCTTTGAGCTGGCTGACATCCATAAGTTCGTTGCCTGCAATAAGCCTGTCCTGGGAGTTGATCTTCACGACGATAATGTTACGTCTGTTGACCTTCTGGTCCTCGACTTTCTGGTTTTTGTCAGGCATAGGCGGAAGACGGCGCTGAAGACCTGTCTGTGACCCCATAGTTGTAGTCATAAGGAAGTAGCACAGAAGCAGGAACGCAATATCCGCCGTTGAGCTGCTGTTGATTGCTGGTGTCTTTTTACTAGCCATATCCCAAATCGTTATTTACTACGGATTGCGCTCCAGATCTCAGCGAAGATGATCGAGAGAATAGCAAGACCACCTGCGAGGTATGTGAGGTTCAATATCGTATCTGTTAATTTAAGAGTGCCTGTGCTTGGCTGCTGAAGCAAGCCCATCGCAGGGTTAGCTGGTGCGAGCAGATATGCGACTCCGCAGACCGCTGCCACTACAACGACTCCGATACCGAGCTTCAAGAGGCTCTTCGGATCGTTGATGGCTGCAATCACGAGGCCGAATACAACGACGCTCACAAGTGCGAGACCGACCATCGCATAAGCCCAGTAGAGGAGGGCCTCGACAGTAGCAGCAGGCTGGTTAGGAGTTGAAGGGTATCCCGCAACAAATCCCCAGACCAGAATGCCGACACTGATCACGATCAGTCCCACCATCAGCCATTTGAAGAATTTTTCGAGATTTTTCATTGTATATATTCTCTAGGGGTTGTCAATTACTTTGCCTTGTAGGCAGAAAGAACATCGATGAGCTCGATGGAAGAGTTCTCCATGTCGATTGAGAGAGTGTCAATCTTGGCAAGGATGTAGTTGTAGAACACCTGAAGAATCATGGCAACGATGAGACCGCCGACGGTTGTGATGAGGGCGACCTTCATACCTCCTGCGACAACGTTAGGGGAGATGTCACCTGCAGCCTGGATGGCGTCGAATGCCTGGATCATACCGATAACGGTACCAAGGAATCCGAGAGACGGAGCGATGGCGATGAAGAGGGAAATCCAGGAAAGACCGCTTTCCATCTTGCTCATCTGTACAGAACCGTAGGAAACGATTGACTTCTCAACAACATCGAGACCCTGGTCGTAACGGAGGAGACCCTGATAGAAGATGTCAGCTACCGGACCGCGGGTGTCCCTGCATACGTCCTTGGCTGCCTCGATGCCACCGTTCTGGAGAGCGCTCTCAACAGCGAGGATAAGCTTCTTGGTGTTGACTTTCTGGAAAGAAAGGGTCAGAATTCTCTCGATGGAGAGTGCGAGACCAATGATAAGGCAGATGATGATGAGGGACATGAAGCCTGCACCACCCTCGATGAACTTGGTCTTGAGAGCCTGGTGAAGTGGAACTTCAGGGGCTGCTGCAGTAAGAGCCGCGAGGTCGTTTGCCGGAGCTGGAGCTACAGCCTCAGTAGCCTCAGTGCTGGTAGCTGTTTCGTCCTGTGCGGAAGCGTAGTTTGCAGAAACGGCCATTATGCCGGCAACTGCCAAAAACATGAAAAACTTTTTCATAATTGTTTTTGTGTGTTTGAAATAAATAATGTATTAATGTTTAATAATTTCTATGAATTACCCGGATACAGGCGGACCGGTATCCGAAAACCGTTGCAATTTAGCAAAAAAAATTCATTCGACAATACCTATTTGGATATTTCTCCTTTGAGATTTCTCTGCATCATTGCTCTGACCCAGTTGTTGTCCGCACTTTTGCCCATCAGATAGAACAATTTTCCGAGCGCGCTCTCGGTAGTGCTGTCATATCCGTTGATGACTCCGGCATTCTCGAGAATCTTTCCGTTCGCATAGATGTCCATATCGACACTCCCTGAAAAACATTGAGTTACGTTGACGATAATCTTGTCGAGGCTTGCCGCTTCCCGGAGAATTTCAAGGAACCATCCGGCAGAAGGCGCGTTGCCTGCCCCGTATGTTTCCATTATGACGGCCCTGGTTTCATCCCCGCAGAGAATGTTCCTCACTACTTGCGGTGTGATTCCCGGATGAATCTTCAGAATTGACACCCGGGTGTCGAGTTCAGTGTTGATGCTGAGATTCTGGTACCAGTCATTCGGCTTGCGGATCAGCTCGTTGTTGAACCGTATGTTGATTCCGGCCTCGGCAAGTGGAGGAAAGTTCGGGGATGAGAAAGCCCGGAACACCTCGGAATTTATTTTGGTGGTACGGTTTCCCCGCATCAGCAGGGAATCGAAGCAGATACAGACTTCAGGTACCATTGCGTGGCCCTCTCCATCCCTGGCGGAAGCGATTTCAACTGCCGAAATCAGGTTTTCCTTGCCGTCCGTCCTCGGAACTCCGACTGGAAGCTGGCTTCCGGTGAAAATGACAGGTTTGGTAAGTCCGTCGAGCATGAAGCTCAATGCTGATGCGGAATAGGACATCGTATCCGTGCCGTGGAGGATGATGAAGCCGTCGTAGTCGTCATACTTCTCCTTTATGAGCCTTGCCAGTGACTGCCATAGCGCCGGCTCCACATCTGAAGAGTCAATCGGAGGGTCGAAGGACCAGGTGTCGGTCTTGAATGCGAACTTGCCGATTTCCGGTACTTCCTCGAGAATCTGGCTGAAGTTGAACGGCTTGAGGGTCATGTCATTGAGATCCTGCTTCATCCCGATTGTTCCTCCGGTGTAGATTATCAGTATGGCGGATTTTCTGGTGCAGTCTAGTGTCATCATCATAATTGTTTCGTGATTTTGAAAAGTTTTTCCGCATTGCGGGTGGTGACCTCGGCCACCTTGTCAATGCCGGTCCCCTTGATTCCGGCTATTGCGGCGGCTATGACGGGAATGTAGGAACTCTCATTCCTGCGTCCCCTGAACGGGACCGGGGTGAGGTATGGAGAATCGGTCTCAAGCACAATCCTGTCGAGAGGAATCTTCTTGAGGCTCTCCGCAACCCTGGCATTCTTGAACGTAAGTACCCCGCCGATGCCAACATACCAGTCTCCATATTTTTCAAGCCGCCTGAATGTCTCGTAGCTACCGCTGAAGGCGTGGAGGTTTCCGGACAGTCCGAGATGCCGGCAACTGTCAAGAACTTCGTAGAAATCATTCTCCGCCTCCCTGAGATGTATGTTGACAGGCAGGCCCAATCCGGCAGCAAGCTCAAACTGGGCTTTGAGGGCAGCCTTCTGCAGGTCTGCACTCTCCTTTGAATAGTGGTAGTCCAGCCCTATTTCTCCGATGGCAACCGTACCTTCCTCCGCGGCAGACTCCCGTACGAGTTCCACTTCCCGTTCCCAGTTCCCGTCGACGGAACCCGGATAAAGTCCTGCCATATTAAGAAATACTTCCGGATATTGATTCCGGAGTTTTTTCATGGCTTCTCTTTCCCTGCTGTCCACATCCGGCTGAAGAATCAGCCCGACACCAGCGGCAACGGCACGTTCAACAGCCCCGGCCACGTCCCCGCTGAACGCCTCGTCGTACAGATGGGCGTGCGTATCTATATATTTGTATCCTTGCGGCATGAATCAATTGAAAATGTGCAGCAAATTTAGGGAATATTTGAGGATTTTTAAGCAATATCTACAGGAATTTTGGATTGACCGTACATCTCCTGAGCAGGTCGGTGACAATGATGCCGTCGCATTCGAGAAGCCCGACCGCATTCACCGCCTCCCGGTAATCAATTCCGGCGGCAACGGCAATATCCTCAATGCGGATGTCCGGATTCCTGCCGATTATGTCCGCTATGATTGAAAGCCTGTCAGCCGGGTCCGCCCCCTCACGGTCCTTGTAGAAACTGTAGGTCTTCATCCTGATGTCATCCTTCTTCCATTTCCCGTTCCGCCTGAGTCCAAGGGAGTCAAGGAGGGAGTTGACCTCGGATATGCAGGCCGCAGTGCCATTGCGGATCAGTTCATTGCAGCCAGCAGAGCATTGGTCCCCGATTCTTCCCGGAAGGGCGAAGACATCCCTGTCGTATGACGCTGCAATCCTGCAGGTCATCATTCCGCCTCCCTTGAACTTGGATTCAATCAGGATTGTCGCCTCTGACAACCCGGCAATGATGCGGTTGCGCCTCAGGAAATTTATGGCCCTCGGGGTGGTGTTCGGGGGATAGTCGGTTACCAGGGCACTCCCGGGAGCGGATTTTATCCTCTCGGCATAGTGGCCGTGCCTGAATGGATATACTGCATCAATCCCGGTGGCCATCACTGCAATCGTGGGCAGCCCCGCTTCCAATGCCGTCAGATGTGCGGTAATGTCTGTTCCTATGGCCAGTCCGCTGACTATCAATGGCTTTTCATCCGGGCAGGAGGCGATGGCGGAAACGATTCTGGTGCACCATTCCTTCCCGTAGGACGTTATATCCCTTGTCCCGACCACGGCAATTTTCCGTGGCCCCTGGAAAATGTCGCACAGGGGAGAATCACTCCTGACATACAGCATTGCCGGTGGATCCGGGCATTCTTTCAGAAGTGCCGGGTATCTCTCGTCCTCAATGCAGAGCATCCGGACGCCTTCCTTCATCAGGACTTCAAGTTCAGCCCTCTCGTTGTCCAATGTGGCCGGGACGAGATAGTCGAGATATCCATTATTGTTCTGCAGCAGATAGCCCAGTTCCTTTCTGTCTGCATTGAACAGGGCCTCCGGGGACCCGTAATGTTCCACGAGCGCAGCCCCTGTTCTCGGCGCGAAGCCGAAAATGCGGTTGACAGCACTCCAGGGCGCAAGTTGTTCCGTATTGTCGAATAGCATAGAATGAAATCTACGGAACCGGATGAAGCAATGCGCCAATGTATGCAAAGAAATCCGCATAAAAAACGAATAGTGGATTTTTATCGGTTAAAAAGCCACTATTCGTATGAATTTTAAATTTTCCGGGAGATTTATTAACCCGGTGGACTGTCATCGGAGTTTCCGGGCAAGCCGGAAAGGCGCCTTCAATATTATATAATCAGGAGTGCGTCTCCGTAAGGGCCGAACTTGTAACCTTCCTCAAGGGCTGTGTCGTATGCGTGCTTGACCGCCTCATATCCTCCGAAAGCGGCTACCGCCATGAGCATTGTGGAGCCCGGAAGATGGAAGTTGGATACAATGGCGTTTGGTATGGCGAATCTGTAAGGCGGGAAAATGAACTTGTTGGTCCAGCCGTCGTATGGCTGCACCTCGTCATTGGTGGTAACGTAGGTCTCAAGACCTCTCATTACTGTCACGCCTACAGCAAGCACCTTGTGCCCATCTCTCTTCGTCTTGTTTATGATGTTGGCCGCGTCCTCGCCGATTATGAGACGCTCGGAGTCCATCTTGTGCTTGGAAAGATCCTCCACATCCACCTTGCGGAAATAGCCTATGCCCATGTGCTCGGTGATGAAAGCCTTGTTTATATCCTTGAGAATCATCATGTTGAAGAGCTCGCGGCTGAAGTGGAGTCCTGCTGCCGGAGCCGAAACAGCACCCTCGTTGGCTGCGAAGATTGTCTGGAAGTTGACCTTGTCCTCAGGTACGGTGTTTTCCCTAACCCATTTCGGGAGAGGAATGTCACCAAGGCTGAAGAGGGTCTTCTTGAAATCCTCATAGCGTCCGTCATAAAGGAATCTCAATGTCCTTCCCCTGGAGGTGGTGTTGTCAATTACCTCGGCGACGAGGCTGTCGTCCCCAAAATAAAGTTTGTTGCCGATGCGGATTTTCCTGGCCGGCTCGACAATGACATCCCAGAGTCTCTGCTCCTTGTTCAGCTCCCGGAGGAGGAACACCTCAATATCGGCTCCGGTCTTCTCCTTCTTGCCCAGAAGCCTGGCAGGGAATACCTTGGTGTCATTGAGGACGAATGTGTCGCCCTTTCCGAAGTAGTCAACTATGTTCTTGAAAATCTTGTGCTCTATTTCCCCCGTGTCCTTGTGAAGAACCATCATCCTGCTTTCATCACGCCATTTTCCGGTAGGTTCGTGTGCAATGTCCTTCTTGAGGGAGATTGGAAATTGAAACTGCGATAATTTCATGTTGTATAATTGTAAAGTCGTACATCTTTTATATATACGACACAATTTTCAATTTGTTTCATACATTGAAAGGAAACTACACGGCCTTGGCCTCGATGAACACTTCCTTGATTGAGGGATAAGTATCTTTCAGGAACGGCGGCAGGCTGGATTTTGCGACCCAGGCAGCCTTGGTGATGTCCTCCTCTGTCTGTGGTGTGAGGTCAACAGGTGCGTCGTATGTCATCTGATACCACCAGGTATGCTTCAGATGCCAGATTCCGTCTCTTCTGTAGCAATGGTCGGTTATGCAGATGAGAGGCCCGGAAATGAGGTTGTCCACTCCGGTTTCCTCCTGGACCTCCCTTATCGCAGTCACGCTGATGTCCTCACCCGCTTCCTGATGTCCCTTCGGGAGGTCCCAGAGCCCGTCTCTCCTGATCAGGAGATAGTCTCCGCGCCTGTTGGAGACCAGGCCTCCGGCCGCATTGACTTCCTTGAACTCCCTGCATACAATTTTGTAGGTGCTTTCCGGGTCATCGGAAGGAATGTAAATCCGTTCCAATGTCGGGGTGGTCTCGAAAAGACTGACGACCGGGGAAATGTCAGCCTTGCTGCCGAAATGGAACTCGACAGCATTCGGGTCCGTCAGGGCTGCTTCCTCCGGACGGCAGATTATGATTGCTCTTTTGTCGAAATATATTCTGTGCATCGGAATTGTCTTGAAAAACGCCCGAAGTTACTCAATTTCGGCAAGAAACAGGGCAATATGTCGTGAAAAATAGTTAATTTTGTCAATCATCAAACTTTTATCAAAATGGCAGTTGAAAGAATTCTTGCAGAATCACTTCTTGACATCAATGCGGTACTTCTCCGCCCTGACTCTCCATTCACCTGGGCATCAGGCTGGCATTCACCTATCTATTGTGACAACAGGCGTATCCTCTCCCATCCGGAGTTGAGGTCCAGGGTTGCCTGCTGGCTTGCCTCCAAGGCCCTTGAACTCTATCCGGAGGCTGACATTGTGGCCGGAGTAGCCACCGGGGCTATTTCACACGGTGTGCTTGCTGCCGACAGGATGGGGAAGCCTTTCGTGTATGTACGCCCGAAACCGAAGGATCACGGGACCGGCTCCCAGATTGAGGGAGAACTTCCAAAGGGAGCCAAAGTGGTTGTGATAGAAGATCTTGTATCTACCGGTATGAGCAGCCTTGCCGCTGTGTCAGCATTGAGGGATGCCGGAGCCGAGGTTCTTGGAATGGTGGCCGTGTTTACCTACGGCTTCGACCTCGCTTCCGAGAGGTTTGCAGAGGCAGGTGTCCGTCTTGATACGCTTTCCAACTACACCGCCCTTGTCAGCGTGGCTGCCGAGACTGGTTATATAACCGAGGCTCACAAGGAAATTCTCGCCCAGTGGAGAAAATCTCCTGACACCTGGGGAAAATAATATTGTAACGCTATGAATATCAAGAGTAAACATAGGATTGTCAAACGTGCACCCTATATGCTTTATCTTCCGTTTTCGGATATGCGCAATTTCGTGAATATGCTTCCGGAAGACAAGAAGCAGGGCGTGACAGCTGACTTCGATTCAATCTCTGCCGTCGTGCAGGGCTTCAACGTGGGTGTGAAGGTTTCGGAAAGAAGACCTTATTCCCTTATTTCCTATAAGGACAACGGTGCTCCGTTCAGCTTCAATGTGAATATATGCTTCGATGCGGACGGAGGCAATCCGGACAGCACGGATTTCCACATTGACATTGATGCCGACCTGAACTTCATGATGAAGATGATGCTCGGCTCCAAACTTCAGGATGCGGTGGACAAGATGGTGGACGCCGTTGCCGATATGGCCGAGGGCAAGATGCCTGAAGGCATTGATCCGTCAATGTTTCCGGAAGGCTTCGACAAATCCGCATTCAGGGGCTGATGGATTTCTCACCGGCATTCAGGACGTATCTTGCACAGGTGGTGGGGGAGGGAAACCTTCCCGCCGTTCTTGATGCGTTGTC
>JBJEBP010000163.1:0-10733 GCA_051870135.1 Candidatus Cryptobacteroides sp.
ACAATATGCCTAAGGTTGCAATGCCGGAGGTCGAGGTTATCTGGTACGACGGCGGTCTCAAGCCTGAAAGGCCTGCAGGACTTGCTCCGGGCAAGGACCTCAATATGCACGGCGGCGGAGTTATCTTCCACGGTACCAAGGATACACTCATCGTAGGCTGCTACGGAAGGGATCCGTATCTTCTCTCAGGCCGCAATCCTGAAGTTCCTCACGTACTCAGGGAGATTACCCTCTCACATCAGCAGGACTGGATCCGTTCCTGCAAGGAGCCTTACGAGACCAGGGTCAAGCCTGCTTCAGATTTCTCCGAAGCCGGTCCTTTCACCGAGATGGTTCTTATGGGTGTCCTCGCAGTCCGTCTCGCCGCCCTTAACATTGAGCTTGAGTGGGATGGAGAGAACATGAGGTTCACCAATATCCCTGACGACGCTACAATCAGGACTGTCATCCACGACGGCTTCTCCATCACGGACGGACATCCGACATTCAAGACGGTCTATACTGATCCTGTGAATGCCAAGGCTTATGCCCAGGAACTCATCAAGCATACATACCGTGATGGTTGGAAGCTTCCTGATATGCCTGAATAACAGACAGTTGTACATTTAATACTTATAGACAATGAAAAAGACAATTTATACATTATCAGCCATTGCAATGGCTGCGGTTGCAGCCTCTTGCGGCAACAACACCAAGGCTCCTGCAGAGATTGTGTTCGAGCAGGGCGAGACAGTTGAGACTAAGGTTGCCAATGAGGGCGCTCCTGAGTATATCAGGGTTGACAAGCCTCAGGTTGACCTGGCTTCAGTTCCGGTTGACAAGGACGGATACTATGTTCTCTTCGACGGAACTTCCCTCAATGGATGGCGCGGATATGGAAAGGACAATGTTCCTTCAAGATGGACTATCGAGGACGGCTGCATCAAGTTCTCAGGTACCGGTAGCGGTGAAGGCCAGACCGGCGAGGGCGGCGACCTCATCTTCGCCCGCAAGTTCAAGAATTTCATCCTCGAACTCGAGTGGAAGGTTTCCAAGGGTGGCAACTCCGGTATCTTCTATCTTGCACAGGAGGTCAAGACTGTTCGTGAGGACGGTACTGAAAAATATGAGCCAATTTATATCTCATCTCCTGAGTATCAGGTACTTGACAATACCAATCATCCGGATGCCCTTCTCGGTGTTGACGGCAACCGCCAGTCTGCATCCCTCTATGACATGATTCCTGCGAAGCCGCAGAACCAGAATCCTTACGGAGAGTGGAACAAGGCCAGGATTATGGTTTACAAGGGAACTGTCGTTCACGGACAGAATGATGCCAATGTTGTTGAGTATCATCTGTGGACAGACCAGTGGACCCAGATGCTCCAGGCTTCCAAGTTCTCCCAGGAGAAGTGGCCTCTCGCATTCGAACTCCTCAACAACTGCGGCGGAGAGAATCACGAGGGCTATTTCGGACTCCAGGATCACGGAGACGATGTCTGGTATAGGAATATCCGTATCAAGGTGATGGAATAAAATCCTATGAAAAGGTTTTTGCTTTATATGGCAGTTCTTATGGGCAGCATCACAGGATGCTGCCCAGGTTCTGCCGAGCCGGTAAAGAAGGATATAGGTGTCCAACTTTACAGTCTCAGGGAACTGATAGGCAATGCTGAGAAGTATGCCGCAAATCACGAGGAGGTATTCAAGGCTCTTGCCGAGTTCGGATATACCGCTGTAGAGGCTGCCAATTACAAAGACGGCCTGTTCTACGGGGTTTCTCCCGAGCAGTTCAAGGCTGATGTCGAGGCTGCCGGATTGAAGGTCCTTTCGTCACACGTCGGAAGAGGGCTTTCCAGGGAAGAACTTGCATCAGGCGACCTTTCCGCCGCCATGGACTGGTGGAAGGAATGCGTGGCTGCCCACAAGGCCGCTGGTATGGAGTACATTGTCGTTCCTCATATCGGCAATCAGGAAAGTCTTGCCGACCTCCATACTTATTGCCTCTATCTCAATGAGATAGGCCGTCTCTGCAAGGAGAACGGGATCCTCTTCGGATATCACAATCATTCCCATGAGTTCAAGAAGACCGAGGACAAGGTAATGTTCGACTATATGCTGGAGAATACTGACCCTGAACTGGTTTTCTTCCAGATGGATGTTTACTGGACTGTCAACGGACAGGCTGCTCCGGTGGAGTATTTCGCCAAGTATCCGGGCCGTTTCACAATGCTCCATATCAAGGATCATTATGAGATCGGACAGAGCGGCATGGTCGGTTTTGATGCGATTTTCAATAATGCCGACAAGGCCGGTCTCCGTGACATTGTAGTCGAGATTGAGGGTTTCAGCACTGGTGACTGGCGTACAAGCATGAAGATGTGCGCTGATTATCTTCTTGATGCTCCTTTTGTAAAGTCTTCATACAGATAGTATTGTAATGTAATAAAAAGAGAGGGGGTGACTTTCGTGGTCATCCCCTCTCTTTAGTTGTATCCAGGTATCAGTTGTACAATTTCAACTCGCTTACGGCAGGATACCAGTAGTCATCTCCATAGCCGGCACTCCAGAAACAGCTGTACACGAAGAACTCGAGGTAGGTGCAGGTGACAGGAGAATAGAACACGACAGGAACCTCATCGGTGTTCTTCTTCGGCTGGACTGCATTGGAGAATGCGCACTGGCTTGTCCAGTTGGTGTAATCATCGCTTGTGAATATCTCGATGTCCTTCGGGCACCAGCCTGAACTGTTGTAGAAGCAGAATGACAGGGCGGATACCGGGACAGGCTGGTCGAATGTGATAACGATATCCAGATATCCGTATTCATATCCGACATAGGTCTTGGCGTTGCCGTCGCTGAGGTTGGAAGTCCCTTCCCAGGTGCCATAGACATAATAGTCATCGTACGACCAGGCATCAACAGTGTAGTTTTCATACGGAATCTGCGCAAGGTTTGCCAGGTCATCTGATGACTGGCCCTTGAGATTTGTGAATGCCTTTTCCAAACGGGCTGTCAGCGTGTTATGGTCAGAGCCTATCAGAACTTCCGGAGAAGACACTTCACTGATTTTCACTGAAGTGATGGCGTTGGTCCAGTCTCCCTTGAATTCGTCACTCATTACGAACTCGAGAGTCACCGGCTCGGAAGAAACCAGCTTTCCTGCAGGGATGGTGACTGTAGGGTTGATGAGGTTTACCGAACTGGATGTGAGTGATGTATATCCCTCAGTTTCAGGGGTATCGAGGGCCACGGAGACTTGCACGTCCTCTGCCGCTGCCCTGGTCAGCCTGAGATAGAAAGAGATATTGTCAGGAGCCAGCACGTCCTGGGGCGTCTGCACCACGGAGAGTTCGGCAGTATTGCCTATAATGTCGGTTTCATTGATATATACCCTTGGCCCGAAGGTCTCCGCGGCCTCGGGATAAAGGGTGGAGCCTACTTCCGGCTCCTCGGCGCAGGAGCAGAAGAATGCCCCCGCCGCAATCAATGCCAGTATTGAGTATTTCATTGTTTTCATTGTCTTTCCTCCTGTTATTTGCCGTCAATGCGTACGTCCGGTATCCAAGTCGGAACTACTTCATTGTTGGTTGTCACGTCATATCCGTTTCCGGTTGCATCGTGGAAGAGGCAGCCCTCTCCTTCATTGAACTTGAAATAGAATACCAGTCCCGGAGTTTCAGGATCGCAGGCGTACATATTGTTCAGTATTTCCTTCTGTGAACGCGCCTTGTTCCACAACCTCATCTCGCTGTACATTGTGTTTCCGAGATGATAGCCGTTGCCGGTGTAGGTGGAATAGCAGGACATCGAGTTGCCGGTGTTCGGGAGATCCATCGAGTTGTCAAGCACTCCGTTCACGTACAGGTAGAGCTTGGATCCGGTGGAAACCACGGCAATATGGTACCAGGTGTTGGTATTGAAGAGCATATTGCTGTTCATCTGGGTGCCCTGGGTCTTGATCTGCAGGCGGTTGCCCTCGATAGGAGCGTCACCGAAGCGGACATAGATCTCGGACCCGTCCGCATAGGCTCCGAAGAGGGCCTGGTTGTTGCCTTTGCCGACCTCAGTCCTGAGCTGGTCCTTGTTGATATTGAACTCGACTGTCCATTCAGGGAGGTTTACGACTTCAGGAAGCTGGACCTCAGGTATGTAGCAGCTTGAGTTGAGCACTACCACCGGCTGGATTACCACCAGGTCGAGCAGATATACCATAATGCTGCCTGAAGGAAGGATGTCAGCCGTGCCGGAAACATTCTCAAGCCTGAAGGCAAGGGCGTATTTTTTCCCGGAGTTCTTCAATTCATCCGTGTAAGGCGCTATCGTAAGGAGGGCCGGAGAAGATACTGATGTGCCCTCTGTTATAGTCACCTCTGAATCGGACAATGTGAAGGCATTCTCAGGGAGAGGAGAATATGCCGTTTCATTCTTGGCATTGTATGCGTCCACGGATTCCGGGGCATAGACAAGCCTGTACTTTGAATCCGCAGAAACGGGTTCTGAGACCCTTACGTTGATGCTCGTGGATACAGGGTCATTCCCCACAGACAGTTTCAATGATGAATTGGCATCAGTGTTCGTCTGGAGAATGAAGGCCTGGTTGCTCAATGCGCTGTATTCCGCATCTGTGCACGAAATTGCTGCCAGAGCCGCCAGAGCCATCAGGAAATATTTGATATTCATTGTTTTCATTATTTTACAGCTGGGTTCATTATCTGGATTCCTTTGCGGAGAGCAGGATAGGACGGCTGGCTGCCGGCATTGTACTCATACTCCATATGATATGTTCCGATGCCTCCTTTGCGCATTTTCACTCCATTCACGACAGGAGTCCATCTTGCCATTCCTTCGAGACTCATCATCTTGTTTCCGTTGCGGTCTGTGTAGCTGACACCTCCGGCTGCGGCATAGTTCTCGAAATTTTCGGTCACGATATATTTGGAAGCCACTTCCTCAGCCGTAAGGACCCCGTCGAAGTTGGCAATGGTGGAGTTGAGACGGCTGTCGAGATTGGCATCTCCACTGCAAGCATAGGCCTGTACAATGAAGTAGTCGAAGCAGTCGCCGACCTCACTGTTTATGCTCTGGGGCTCACCGTCAATGACGAAAAGCCTGCCTGTCCCGGATTTCGGACCCACACGCTTGGCCATGGCTTCAACGAAGGCCTTCTCTGCGTAGTCCACACCGGCAATGTTGCCGGAATGTCCGTAGTTCGGCTCAAAGTCGAAATCGAATCCGTCATAGCCATAGCGGTCGATTGTGTCGCAGATTGCATTGGCGTATTTCTGGATGGCTGCTGTGATGGAAGCCTGGTCACCAGGGGTGTATCCCCAATAGTTGGCGGTACTGACTCCGTCAGGGGTGAGCTGGTCTCCAATGCTGGAAACGATGAAGCATACGAGCATTCTTGTACCTTTCACCCTGCGTACGAAGTCCATGTCGGCCATTTTCTCCGGAGAAGGGTTGCGCCAGTTGCCCCAGATTGAAACGAAGTCAACGCTGTCAGGCAATCCGCGGAGGGAGTTCTCAAGGCTGGCACCTGACCCTACCCAGTTTCCGAACCATCCGAATGCTACGGCGTGATCTGTCTTCTTGTATTCGCGGAGAGCCGCATAATAATCCTCCGAACGCTCTGGATTCAGGAGATCCTCAGGATTCTTCAGCTCCGCTTCCAGGTCGCAGCCGGCAAACAGCGGGAATGCGGCGGCAACGAGGATAAGTATTCTGATTATGTTATTTTTCATTGCAATGTACATTTCTGGTTGTCATTATCTCTGCCACCACATCCTGGTCGCATAGTCATCCGGACCTCCGAGAAGAGCAACGGCCTTCTGGTAATTTTCAGGGTTGTTTACAGGCTCCGTATAGTCGAATGGAATCCTGTTCGGCACCTCGATATTGTAGGATGTGGACTGGGCGACAGGGAACACGGCCGGGTAGCCGGTCCTGCGGATTTCGCACCATCCCTCTTGTCCGTCAGGGAAGAGGGCAATCCATTTCTGGACTGAGAGTCTTTCGAGTTTCTCCTCATCGGAGGCTGCGTCATCCCATTTTATCGTGATGCTGCTCATCTTGGCGTGAGAGCCGCCGTAGCCGCCGTCCGCATCCACATAGTCTGCCGGAGTAGACTCATTGTCAGCTATATAGGCATCCGCTCCCTTGGCACCCCACTGCTCGAAAGAGAGGGTTATGGCCTGGTTGTAGAGGCTTTCCACGCTGCCTCCCATCCCGCTCCAGCCGGCAAGGGCTCCTTCAGCGCGGAGGAATGTGATTTCAGCAGCGGCCATCCACATTCCCTTGCTGTCCTGCTCTATCCGGGCTCCTGAATAGAGGGCATCGGCGATGGTCTTGTTTCCAATATTCGCACCGGCACGGCAACCGATATAGGTGCGGGCTGTAGGATTGGCTGCAGGCTCGAAGTACAGGCTCAGGCGTGGGTCTGAATAACCGGTCATATAACTTTCCAAATCTGCGCAGGCACGGCTGTCGCCCCATTCTTTTGACACCTTGTAGAGTCCGTTCGGAGTGTAGGTGATGGCACAATTGTCATCATTGGAGGTCATGACACCTGAAGCTACCGCCTCTTCTCCTACCTGCTGCGCATAACCCGGCTCAACGAAACGGATTCTGACAGCCATCCTGAGTTTCAATGAGTTGGCGAACTTTACCCATTTGGTGAAGTCCCCGGAGTACACCTTGTCGGAGTCCTTGAACTGGACGAGGGCGCCTCCGTTGGCGGAAATCATGCCGCTGATAATGTTCACGGCATTGTCGAGGTCTTCAATAAGTGCGTGGTAGATTGCCTGCTGGGATGAATATGCATTCGGATCTTCTTCCAGTCCGATCGGCATCGGGCCGTACATATCGGTAAGGCGCAGGAAAGACTGGGCCCTGAGGATCAATGCCCAGGCATAGCTGAGGCTCTCGGTACCGCCAAGACGCAGGATTTCATTGAACGCTGAGATGGTCTTTGGCATACTGTCTGCGAAAGGATACCTGACCCAACCCACCGGAGCATTCATTTTTGCGAAGTTGTTGCCTGAGAAACCATTGTTGGCGTAGGTCATATAGCGGCCAAGATAGTTTCCGATAAGGTCCTGGTTCATCTGGTAGCTGTTTTCCTGTTCAGGGAATGCTTCATTCAGCATCTGGAGCAGGAATGAGCCGGTATTGTAGTTGTCTCTCGACAGCTCTTCTGCGGAAACCTCGTTGCCGGGGCGGTTGGCCTCCTCGAATCCCGCAGTGCAGGAAACGGCAATCAGCATTGCCGGGAAGAGTGAGAGAATGTACGAAATCACTCTATGTATCTTATTCATTTTCATATTCTTTTAAAGTTCAGAACTTGATCTTCACATTGAAGCCGAACGATCTCAGGCTTGGCTGCATGAAGTAGTCGAAGCCCTGGTAGAATGTTCCTGTCGAACCGGTTGACTCCGGATCAAACGGAGCTTTGCAGTAGATGAGCCACAGGTTGTTGGCTGTGATGCCGAGAGTCAGGTCGAGTTTCTTGAGCAGTGCGCGCGGGAAGGTGTAGCTTATGTGAGCTTCCTGCAGGCGGACATTGGTTCCGCTGTATATGTATTCGGACCAGATAGGGTTGTCGCCTCCGACTACGCTGTAGTATCCTTCCGCTGAGACAAGCCCGGTATTTACTGGTACTCCTCCAACTTCACGGGCATCGGCTGTCCTTTGGGATACTCCGTAGTAGTCCAGGATGGCCTGGGTCTGGCTCAGGACAATGCCACCGAGACGTGCACTGATGAGGAAACCGAAATTGAGGCCTTTCCATCCGAATTCGTTGGAGAATCCGATGTTCCCTTTAGGAAGGACGGAGCCGCGGTACTCCGGATTTGAAAGTGTCTCGCGGATGACATTCCCGCTGGCGTCAAGGGCAATGTTCCCGTCGGCGTCTCTTGCGAAATCAGTATAGGTGTAGATGTCACCCATTGTGCCGCCCTTCTTCAGGATGACATCTGCTCCATTGAGTCCTCCCATGCTGATGACTTCATCCGGGTCATCGAGAAGATCAATGATTTTGTTCCGGTTCATGCTGTATGTGAGGCTGCTGGTCCAGGAGAAATCTTTCCAGGTCTTGTCGTAGCCTACGGTGAGTTCAAGACCACGGTTGCGTACATTTCCTGTCTGGACATACTCGCTGTTGAATCCTTCAGAACCGGTAATCGGCCTCAGGAATGTCTGTTTCCGGGTGTTGGACTGGTAGAAAGTGAGGTCGAAGCTGAACGAACTGTCGAAGAAGCGTCCGGTGATACCGGCCTCCCAGGAGTTGGTCCTTTCCGGATAGAATGTCTCCGGGAATTTGTAGGTTACGGTCGAGTAACTCTGTGTTGCCGGATTGTACTCATATCTCCATTTCGAGGTGATGTTCGGGCTGATGGCTGAACCGACAGAAGCCCAGGAGCCCCTGACTTTGAGGTAATTGATGAATTCCGGCATTCTGGCCATCTGCGAAATGATTCCGGAGAGACCTACTGAAGGATAGAAGAATGACTCGTTGCTGGTGCCGTCAAGGGCTGAGTCCCAGTCATTCCTGCCGGTCACCGTGAGATAGAGCATGCTGTTCCAGCCAAGTTCAATGTTTCCGAATGCGGAATTGATGACGTGGCGGTATGAGTCGAAAATAGGCCTGTTGTCATTGGTGGCATTGGCATAGTCGATGGCATTAGGCGTGAAAATGTTGGAAGGGGCCTTGAGACCGCCCTGGTAGCCTTCTTCGATGTAGGAGGTCCTTGAAGTGGAGACTCCGAGGTTGGCTCCTATTGAGAACTTTCCGAGGGTCTTGTTGATGTTCAGCATTGCATCACTGTACAGGCTCTGGTCTGTGGAGTTGCTGTATTTGTAGAATCCGTAGTCAGAGTGGGCGAACAGGTTGATGGTGGAGGCATAGCGCTTGTCCTGGAACTTGTTCATTGACCTGTCATAACGCACGCGGCCGACGATATCAAGCCAGTCCAGAATCTTGTATTTCAGGCTGGCGTTCGCCATATAGCGGTGCTTGTTGTTGGTCCTCGTCATTCTCTCGGCTACCCAGTAAGGGTTCTGCATCTGGAGGGCATCACCGAAGTTCCAGTTCTGGACATATATGCCCCTGGCCTGGTCATATACCTCGAATGTGCGGATGGCATCGAAACTTTCCCCGCGCGGGAAGAGGTAGAGAGGGACGAGAGGGTTGTAGTACTGACCCTGCGCCATCAGGTTGGAATCATATTGCTTCACATAGTTGAACCCGAAATCCAGGGTGAGTTTGTCATTGAGGAAAGAGGTGGAGTTCCGGAATGTGAAATTGTATCTTTCGTAACCGTTGTTCGGGATGATTCCGTTCGCATTTGTCGTGCCGATGGATGCGTATGTCTGGTTGCGCTCGTTTCCGACAGTGAGTGATACGTTGTTCTGGATGTCCGCCCCGGTGTTGAAAAACTTCTTCGGGTCGAAGCCTGTGTATTCTGACGACCCTTTCTCTCCCCAGGACCGGATTTCCCCGGGACGGTTAGGGTATTCGTTCTGGAACTCAGGCATCAATAACGGATTGGAGAACTGGGTGCTGTTCGATATGGTCACGGACACCTTCCCCTCCTTGCCTTTCTTTGTGGTAATCATAATGACACCCTGGGCTGCGGCCGAGCCGTAAAGTGCCGCGGCGGCAGGACCGCTCAGGACACTGATTGACTCAATGTCCTCCGGATTGAAGTCGGAGATTCCCTCACCTCCCGGCTGGTCAGTGAAGATGCCGGAGACATCACCGTTGTTCCTGTTGCTGATAGGAACACCGTCAATGACATAGAGGGCCTGGTTGCTCTGGTTGATTGACTTCGGACCTCTCATCACAACTCTTGTGGCACCACCCATTCCGGCTGAGGATGCATTGATGTTGACACCTGCGACCTTGCCTGCGAGAGAGTTCATGAAGTTGGTGCTCTTTACTGTAGTAAGTTGTTCATTGTCAATCTGTTGTACGTTATAGCTCAAGGCCTTTTCCGACCTGCGGATGCCGAGCGCCGTGACAACGGATTCTTCAAGTAGCTTGTCATCCGGAACGAGGCTGATGACCATATCCGTTCCTGTCCCCTCAATTTCCTGGCTTGCGTATCCGAGGTAGGAGATGCTCAGGATACTGCCGGCAGGGGCGTCAAGAGAGAATTTGCCATTTTCATCTGTGATTGCCCAGATATTGGTACCCGGGACAGATACTGTGGCTCCGATTACAGGCTGGCCTGTTTCATCCAGCACTGTTCCACCGATAGCCCTGTTCTTCTGGCTCTGGGTCGCAGCGAACCCAAGATTGGTATGCCCAGCATTCATCTGCGGGGCAAGCGCGAAGGACAGGACAATGGCGGCAAATAACGTTGCTGCTTTGTCCATATAAGAACTGATTTGTTTTGATTGGTGATAATGAATAAGCAGGATCGCATCCTTGTGCCGGATGTTGTCCTGATAAATTTTGTTTTCCTTTGATAGTACTGAATGAATCAGCATATATAGTGTATATTAATACGTGGTCGCAAATCTAAAACAGAATTTTTAATTCTACAATACTTTTGCTGAAAATCGTATGAGTTTGTAATCCAAATAGTTAGTAGGAAGTTGTAATTTAGGTTTTTTCGACTTTGGCTTTTCAGCGTCTGTAATGATAAGATTATCACGCTGTTGCCGCTTGTTGGAATTTGGTAGCAGGTATAAAAGATGTAACTACTCAGGTACCCCTATCCTGACTGTTAACCGAAGATGGCGCGGGGCTT
>JBJEBP010000164.1:0-2586 GCA_051870135.1 Candidatus Cryptobacteroides sp.
GGCTTGTCGTATTCGTCAACGAGGATGACCACATTGCGGCCGGTCTTTTCCTTGGTGCGGCGGATGATATTCTCGAATCTCATCGGGAGACTTAACCCGGAGTCGCTCCCACCGTATTCAGACTCCCAGAACTTCAACGTCTCAGATATTTTATTGTAGAGTACCTCGGGGGTATCGTATTTTTCAGTATTCAAATCCAGATGCAGCACCGGATACTCAATCCAATCTTTCTCCAGTTCGGCTACGGCCAACCCCTCGAACAGTTCTTTCTTTCCGAGGGAATATGCCTCCAACGTGCTGATAAGCAGGCTCTTGCCGAAACGCCTCGGCCTCGAAAGGAAATAATACTTTCCTTCCTTGACCATCTTGTACATCAATGCGGTCTTGTCCACATATACATATCCGTTTTCCCGGATTTCAGAAAAACTTTGAATTCCTATCGGATAAAGCATATTCTCCTCCTTTTTGCAGTGTTATTACAAAAATAAGAAAAAGAATGGGAACTATATACTAGTTGCCCAAGGTGGTTTATTATTTTTCATTTATTTATGCGATTTCCGCGGACACCTGGTATATAGTACTCTTGTAAAAATTCCGCTATTTCCGTACATTTGCATTCGGGTCCGGCGACCGTGTCGGCAGCTCGTGCCGGCTTCGCCCCGACCTTGGGAATGATTAACATTTAACGTGGAGAGCAATGATTACTCTTGAACAGATAAAGGCTCTGCATCAGCGTATGGAAACGCTGGGGAGGTGTCTTTGACATCGAAGCGAAACGCGCGAAGGTAGCGGAGCTTCAGAAACAGACCGAGGCTGCCGATTTCTGGAACGACCCCAAGGCGGCCGAGTCATTCATGAAAAACATGAACGGGGTCAAGTCCTGGGTCACGGACTATGACAAGGCTTTCTCCCAGACGGAGGACCTTGATGTCCTCTATGATTTCGCCAAGGACAGCATGGACATCACGGTAGAGAATGCCGTGGAGTCCGAGGAGATGGCAGAGCTGGGCACCGCGTATGACGAGGCATTGAAATCTGTCGAGGCCCTTGAACTCAAGAACATGCTGGGCGCCGAGGGTGACAATCTCGGAGCTGTGTTGACAATAAATTCCGGAGCAGGCGGTACCGAGGCCAATGACTGGTCCGCGATGCTTATGAGAATGTATATGAGATGGGGTGAGCGCAACGGATTCAAGATGACCGTCACCGACCTTCTCGAAGGGGATGAGGCAGGTATCAAGTCGGCCACGATCCAGGTGGACGGGGACTATGCGTTCGGCTATCTCAAGGCCGAGAACGGTGTCCACAGGCTGGTCAGGATTTCCCCTTTCAATGCCCAGGGCAAGCGTCAGACCACATTCTCGTCGGTTTTCGTCTATCCTCTCGTGGATGACACCATCAACATTGAAATCAATCCTTCCGACCTCGAATGGGATACCTTCCGCTCCGGCGGACACGGCGGGCAGAACGTGAACAAGGTGGAGACCGGAGTCCGCGTAAGGCATATCCCTTCCGGCATTATGGTGGAGAATACCGAGACCCGCTCGCAGCAGGACAACAGGCAGAATGCCCTGCGCATCCTCAAGTCCAGGCTCTATGACATTGAACTCAAGAAGCGTCAGGCAAAGCAGGCCGAGCTCGAGGGCAGCAAGAAGCGTATCGAGTGGGGTTCCCAGATACGTTCCTACGTCCTGCATCCGTACAAGATGGTCAAGGACCTCAGGACCGGGCTCGCCACAGCTGATACCCAGGGTGTGCTGGACGGTGACATTGACCAGTTCATGAAGGCATTCCTGATGAATCAGGGCAATGCGGACGTGCAGATTGAAGATATTGATTGACAAACATTTAAATTTATATAAAATGGCAGAATTCAAATATGCTCCGATGTTCCAGCTCGGAGAGGACACCACGGAATACTACAAGATTCCGGGTTCAGAGAAACTCGTTTCAACCTCGGAGTTCGAGGGAAAGAAGATGCTCAAGGTCACTCCTGAGGCATTGACCCTTATGGCCAATACCGCGTTCAGGGATGTGAGCTTCCTTCTCCGCCGCAGCCACAATGAGCAGGTGGCGAAGATTCTTTCGGATCCTGAGGCTACGGCCAATGACAAATATGTGGCCCTGACCTTCCTGCGCAATGCCGAGGTGGCAGCCAAGGGCAAGCTCCCTCTCTGCCAGGATACCGGTACCGCCATCATCCACGGCGAGAAGGGCCAGCAGGTCTGGACTGGTTTCGAGGATGAGGAGGCACTTTCCCTCGGAGTATTCAAGACATATACTGAGGAGAATCTGCGTTATTCCCAGAACGCCCCTCTCGATATGTACAATGAGGTGAACACCAAGTGCAACCTTCCGGCACAGATTGACATTGAGGCCACCCAGGGCGACGAGTATCGTTTCCTGATGGTCACCAAGGGCGGCGGTTCGGCCAACAAGAGCTATCTCTACCAGGAGACCAAGGCCCGTATCCAGAATCCGGGAACCCTCATTCCTTTC
The DNA here is from genome assembly GCA_051870135.1 of Candidatus Cryptobacteroides sp. Classification (GTDB taxonomy): domain Bacteria; phylum Bacteroidota; class Bacteroidia; order Bacteroidales; family UBA932; genus Cryptobacteroides. Next base: position 2,500 of record JBJEBP010000164.1, read on the forward strand.
CTCGTTGCGAAGATGAAGAGCCTCGGAACAGCGGCCTGCCCTCCTTACCACATCGCATTCGTAATCGGCGGAACTTCAGCCGAGAAG
>JBJEBP010000165.1:0-10663 GCA_051870135.1 Candidatus Cryptobacteroides sp.
TGGATTATACTTTTTTGAAGACTTCTATACTTTGCATTCATTTTTCAGATAGTCCAGAAGATTCCGCAAAGGACAGGTTGCCACTCCGACATACTTGTCAGCGCCACCGTAGTAGAGATAGAATGTACCGTCAACCACGGCATTGCCGGTAGGGAAAACACAATGGCTGTAGAAGCCCTCGGTCTCATACCATTCTTCCGGAGAAAGAATAGGCTCCGGTGTCCTGGCCAGGACCTTGAGCGGATTTTCCCTGTCGAGAAGGAGGGCTCCGACCTGATAGGCGGCAGTTCCGCCGTCGGCCACTCCGTGATAAATCATCAGCCAGCCGTCCTCTGTCAATATAGGAGGCGTGCTTCCGCCAATCTTTTCTTCCCAGGTACCTTTGCGCCCGGTTATCAGCAGATGGCTCTCCTTGTCCTCCCAGGCGAGCAGGTCATCGGAGAACTTGACCCAGATGGACGGGAAATCCACCCCGTATTCAGGACCGATGTACTCCTTGGGACGATGCAGCATTACATATTTGCCGCCCACTTTCTCAGGGAAGAGTATGACATCCCTGTCATCGAGGACGGGAGAAGTCAGTCTTCCAAGCCTTCTGAAATGTCTGAAATCCCGTGTGAGGGCAAGTCCGGTGTTGCCCAGATTGGAGGACCAGGCCTTGGGAGCGTCCGCTCCGCATTCCGGAAGTCTCACCACGTCGTGCGGGAATGTCCAGTAACGGCCCGGGGAATACGGCCGGTAGGCGTAGGTGACATAGAACTCTCCGCCCATCTTGACGATTCTCGGGTCCTCCACGCAGCCACTGTCGGGACCGTCCTCGCTCGGCCCGAAGACCGGGCTGTCGGACATCCTCTCAAAATGCAATCCGTCAACGCTTTGCGCCAGGCCGAACCGGATGACGTGGTCTTCATCGTCACCGGCAGCCCGGTACAGCATGTAGAAGACTCCGTCGTCGTAGATAACCCCCGGATTGCAGGTTACAAGGTTCTCCCAACCATTGTCCGGATTCGGGGCAATGATGGGATTGCCTGCATATTTGACAAGTTTCATATTTGTTAACAATTGATTTTCAACTTAATACAACAAGTAGGATGACACAGGCGGCGAGTAGCGCACCTCCCCATACCCTGTAATTTGAGTACCATGACACCGTCTTCAGTTCAGCGGTTTCCTTTCTGAAATCTCCCGCCTTGAACATAGTTGATTCCAGTTTCTCCTGCCCGGGAGCAGGTGCTGCAAGGCTGGCCAGATATATGACCACCATACTGAAAACCAGCAGTATAGGTATCACATACAGGAAGTGCAGTCCGCCGAATATTCTGTCTTTCCAGACAAGCATCGCCACGGCCACGACAAGACCGGAGAGAAGTCCGGCGAATGCTCCCTTGGCATTGGCCCGGCGGCAGAACATTCCCATAAGGAAGGCGGCCACCACTGGAGGTGCAAGGTAGGAAAGCATCTCCTGGTAATACTTCAGGAGCGAGCCGAATTTCTCAATCTGCGGGGCCCAGACCGCGGCAATGACAACAATCACGGCCGCAGTGATTTTCCCCACCACGACGAGTTTCCCCTGGTCTGCTGAAGGATTGATCTTCGCATAGAAATCCATCGTGAAAAGAGTTGAAGTCGAGTTTAGTATCGCACTCATAGTCGAAGTCAGGGCGGCAAGTAGCGCGGCCAGCATTATTCCGAGAAGGCCGACAGGAAGAAGTTTCATCACCATTGTAGGATAGACCATGTCGCTGTTCTCAATCCCAGGGAAGAGTTTCCTGGCAATCATTCCCGGAAATACTATTATGAATATCGTGATAAGTGTAAGGAAGCCGGCCAGCATCACACCCTTGCGGCCCTCATCCACGCTTTTGGCACTCAGCACTCTCTGCACCAGGGTCTGGTTGTTGGCCCAGAAATAAATGCCCGAGACCGGCATTCCCACTATCAGTCCGGGCCAAGGTGTCTCAATGTCGGCAAGTGGGCGGACCAGCTTCATGGAGATATCCCCGCTGCTGAAAAGTCCGGCCAGATACTCCCCTCCCCCGTTGGCGAAACAGGCCGCTGTCAGTATTATAGAGCCAACGATAAGTATCACAGCCTGAACCAGTTCGGCGCTAATTGCCGAGGACAGGCCACCCGGGATAGTATAAGATGCGGCAATGATTGCGAATATTGCGATGATGAGCCGCAGGTCAGCCTCAGGGAAGACCAGTTTGATAATCAGTGCGGCGGCATAAAGGGCACCGGCGGCATCGAGGAAGACATTGCCGATGATGGAGATGGCGGAGAAATAGTATCTTGACTTCCTGTCATACCTCTTTTCCAGAAACTCCGGGATGGTGAAAATTCCGGACTTTATATATAGAGGAAGAATGAAGGTTGCGAAGAAGACGAGGACGGCAACGCCCATCAGGTTGTAGTTGAACGGGGCCACACCCGCATTGTAGGCATATCCGGCCTGGCCAATGAGCGTGGTGCTGGAAATGCTGGCGGCGAACAGCGAGAGGCCGACAACCCACCAGGGCATTGACCTGCCGGCAAGGAAATACGAGCCAGCGCTGTCCGACTTGGCGTGGCGGAGTCCCCACCATATTATCAGGATGATGTAAGCGAGAACGATGACACATTCCCAGATGCTGATATTCAATGCTCCCATAAAAACGAAATTTGTACTTTGCAAAGGTAGGATGATATATGCGGCTATCGTTTTAAATCAATGTCAAATAATTATACTTTTTTGAATTATTGTATTGTTTTAAATGAATTTCAATGTAATTTTGCAGCATTGGATTATTTAATATCGGAACTCTATGATTGATATACAGCAGGAAGTGACCCCTATCACCAAGGAGGATCTCTTCATCATTCTCAACCACCCCAATGCCAAATTCGACTATCCCGTGCATTGTCATCCGGAGTATGAGATAAATCTCGTAATGCATACGGACGGAACGAGGGTCGTAGGGGACTCGGAAGAGAAATTCGGGGATTTCGACCTGGTGATGATAGGCCCAAACGTGGGGCACGTATGGAAGTCTGACAAGGAGACCAACCACGTGATTACCATACAGTTCTCCGGAGAGATGCTGTCCTTCCCGATACTGGACAAACGTTTGTTTCTACCTATTAAACAGTTGCTTGAGGACAGTGTCCACGGTCTGAGTTTCTCCGGCCCGGAGGCGGTCAGAATCAAGGACGAAATCATCGAACTGACCAAACTTCAGGGCTTCCATACGGCGACAAACTTCCTGAACATACTGAATCTGCTGGCCACGGCGAGCAGGAAGAAACTGGTGAGCAGCAACTATGATCCGGAAAGCATTGTCCGGTCGTCGAAGTCACGCAGGATTGCAAAAGTATGCAAATATATTGATGAGAATATCAGCAATGAGATACGGCTTGGCGACGTAGCCGCCATGGTGAATATGTCGGAGTCGGCATTTTCCCATTTCTTCAAGAAGCGCACGAACTTGTCCTTCATCAACTACGTGAACAACCAGCGTATCGCAAAGGCCTGCAATCTTTTGGCCTCCACCACATTGAGCGCATCGGAGATATGCTGGGAATGCGGTTTCAACAACAAGTCCAATTTCATCAGGACATTCACGAGGAAGAAGAATATGACTCCAATAGAGTACCGCAAGAGCATTGCGCAGCTTCTTATAAAATATTGAAAAACGGCTGCCTGAAAATTATTCCTTCCAGGCAGCCTCCAGCGAATATTAGCGATTAACAGAGATTACTTGCGATAGCCGCACTTAGGGCAGACACCGTTCTCGTCAAGGGCGATGCCGCACAGAGGGCATCTGTCGATTTCCTTGCGGGAGTCAAACTCGCAGCTTGCGGCATTGACACCTGAAGTGAAGGTAATCTTGGCAATGTTGAGCTTGTCCTTGAGGAGATCGTAGATAATCTTTATCATTCCCTCAACTGTCATTGTCTCCTTGGTTACCACGAGACGGCAGTCAGGATAGGCTGTTGCAAGCTCGGTCTTGAAAGCCTCGCCCTTCATTGTGTTGCGCGGATGACCGTTGCGGATACCCTGTTTCTCATATACGTCGAGGATAGCCGGAAGAAGAGGGTCGTCCTCCCTGAGGATGAGGGCGTGGTCGAAATTCTTAAGCACGTCCCAGGCAACCTTCTGAATCTCGTTGCAAGGATAAACCATATTCACTCCCGGATTTACGCTGTCCTCTACTTCGATCGTAACAACGCCGGTGTGTCCGTGAAGATACTGTGCTTCGCCCTGGAATCCATAGAACCTGTGGGCGTACTGCAGGTCAAATGTAGTGATACTTCTCATAATCAAAATGGTTATTATTTAGAATTATTTAAAATTTCTTGATGCAAATTAAATTATAATAATTCTAAATTACAAATATTTTTTTCAATTTTTTCAAAATTGGTTAACTTAGCGGAAAACCACATGATATGGACAGGAAAACATTGATATCGGCATTGGCGGCCATCCTTGTTTCAGCCGCTGCAAATTCGATATGCGACATTGCGAAAGCTGGGGATATCATTCTCCCACGCCCTGCGGAAATCATTGAAAATGATGGGACTTATACATTTTCCGGGGAGCCGGTGGTGAAGGTCACTTACCGCAAGGGTCCTGCAGAGGGGTACACATTGGAGATTGGAAAGAAGGGTGTCAGGATAATCGCCTCGGACGAGGCCGGGGACTTCTATGCCAGGCAATCACTGGCCCAGATTCTCCTTGCGGCAGAAAGCGAAAACGGCTCAAGAACATTGCAATGCCGTATTGTCCGGGACTATCCGCGGTTCCCGTACAGGGGGCTGCACATTGATGTATCGAGGCATTTCTTCAGCATTGACTTCCTGAAAAAGCAGGTGGATGCGATGGCTATGTTCAAGATGAACAGGCTGCACCTCCACCTTACGGATGCTGCCGGATGGAGAATGCAGATTGACTCATGGCCGAGATTGACGGAATATGCCGCCTGGAGGCCTGAGGCCAGCTGGAAGGCCTGGTGGAACGGAAAACGCGACTATGTGGAAGAAGGCACTCCTGGGGCATACGGAGGGTACTACACCAAGGAGGAATTAAGGTCTCTTGTGGAATATGCTGCAGAAAGGCATATAACCGTGATACCGGAGATTGAAATGCCGGGGCATTCTGAAGAGGTTCTGGCCGCATATCCGGAGGTGAGCTGTTCAGGCGAGCCTGAGAGCCACGCTGACCTCTGCATTGGCAAGGAGGTGACATTCAAGATGTTGCAGGACATCCTGGACGAGGTGATCGAGGTCTTCCCGTCGGAGTACATCCACATTGGCGGTGACGAGGCTGGAAAACTTGCCTGGAAAACCTGCCCGGACTGCCAGAGGAGGATGAAGGAGGAGGGATTGGCGGACGTTGATGAACTGCAGAGCTATATGATACGCCGCATTGAGAAATATCTGCTCGGCAAGGGCAGGAAAATCATAGGCTGGGACGAGATATTGGAAGGCGGAGTAAGCGGAACTGCCACAGTGATGTCCTGGAGGGGCACGGAGGGCGGCATCGCTGCGATGAACAAGGGGAACGACGTGATAATGTGCCCAGGCAGTTACTGTTATCTGGACAAGGCCCAGGACGCCCCATTCCTTGAGCCCGAGTCGATTGGAGGCTATCTTCCGCTGGAGAAAGTGTATGGTTATGAGCCGGTTGAAGATTCAATGCCGGAGGACGGTCTGGACAGGCTTCTGGGCGTGCAGGCCAATCTCTGGACTGAGTATGTTCCTACAGAAAGTCACGCGGAACGTATGCTCTGGCCACGTGCCGCTGCCGTGGCGGAGATAGGCTGGAGCCCGGCTTCCGGGAGGGACTTCCCTGATTTCAGGAATCGCGCGCTGATTGCGATGAATACCTTGAAGGACAAGGGCTACGCAGTCTTTAACCTTGCCGGGGAGTATGGCGAGAGGAAGGCGTCGCTGGCTCCTGTCAGGAACCTTGCCTCAGGCGGAAAAATACAGTATCTGAAACGCTGGCATGACTTCTACCCAGGTTCAGGCGAGAGGACTTTGATTGACGGACAGCACGGCGGATGGGCCAACAATGACGGACGCTGGATGGGCTTCCTCTCCGACATTGACGTCATCATTGACCTTGGCGAAACGACTGATATTCATTATATTGGGGCAACTTTCCTCCAGTCTTCCGGCCCGGGTATCTTCTTGCCGGAGAAGGCTGAAATAGCCGTGTCCAATGACGGAGAGAACTTCCGGAACATAGGGGAATGTTTCAATGATGTCCCAACATCAGATTCCAATCTGTTGTTCAAGGACTTCAATGTGACCTGCAATGAAACTGCCCGCTATGTAAGATACAAGGCTTTCCGCAATCCATCCGTAAAGGCCTGGCTCTTCGTCGATGAAATCGTAATCAACTGATTGGATATGAGCGGATTGTCAATACTGCTCCTGGTGCTTCCCCTGCCCATTGTCTTCATTGTTCACGACTTGGAGGAGATATTTCTACTAAGTAAGTGGATGTTGCGGAACAAGGATGGTGTGGCAGCAAGGTTTCCGAAAACCGCCCCGCTTCTTGACCGTCTGGCAGGACTTGGAACCAGGGGCTTCGCCATTGCTGCAGCCGAGGAACTCCTGGTCCTTTTCCTCGTCACCGCATACGTTCTTGCGCAATGCCCTTATGCCAGGGAAATTTGGACAGCAATATTTCTTGCATTTTCCATTCATCTGTTGGTCCACGTGGTCCAGGCGGTCCTTGTATGCGGCTATGTTCCAGGACTTGTCACGTCAATACTGCTGCTCCCGTACGCAGGCTATGGCATTTACAGTATCCATCTGGTTATGAACTGGTTGCAAATATTGTTACTGGGCCTGGCAGGTTCTTTGTTCATGATTTTGAATCTCAGGTTTGCACATCGGGTCGGGATTAGGCACGTATAAACAATTCACGAGGCCGTCGCACTCACTGCGATAGCCCCGCTACTTAACCTAAACTTAAACTATGAAAAACTTCACCGCAAATATAATAATTTTTTCAATTAATACTATGCATTTGTCAAATTCTTTTTCAAAACAAAAGGAAATATTTACTTTTGCCATATAAAAGGAAGACAATTATGGGATATATCGAACTAAACGGCATCCATCGGAACGAATATCTGATTACATTCGAGGACATTGACCCGGAGTACAGGTTGAAACTTACTTCCGCATTGGCATATTTCCAGAACTCGGTGGCCGCATTCATGACCGACAGGCACATTGCGGCATTCGATATCCGCCCGAATGGGTATATGTGGGTCATTTCGGAGATTTCAATGAAGGTGAGCGAGAATGCGCCCATCTGGAGGGAAAGGATAACTTCGGAAGTCAAGGTCAGCGAACTGAGTTCGTCCAGGGCATATTTCGATTTCTGTCTAAGGCGCAACAATGGAGATGTATATGCTTCAGGCACAGGCATCTGGACACCGATAAGCCAAGCTACCGGAAGGCCTGTCCAGATTTCGGAGGTATGCGAGGTCCGGGATGCTGGCAGCGAGCCCCATACAAAACACCAGAGGGTTAAGTTTGAGGCATACGATGACCAGATTTCCGAGAATGAACATGTTACTACCTTGAGTGACATGGATTTCAACAAGCACGTGGGCAATCGCTCGTATGTCAATTATGCCGTACGTGATTTCCCGACGGATTTCATTGAGACTCATTACGTTTCATCGCTGGCAATCAAGTTCATCAGGCAGACATTCATTGGGGACACATTGATTTCCAGATGTTTCCGCATTGGAGACAGCGGATTGGACTACCTTGTGAAGATGGGATTCCCTTCAGGCGACGAGGCCTGCATCCTGAGGCTCGGCTGGGAAAAGCGGCTGCTGCCGGCGCCTGAAATCGCAGAGGTAGTAAGGCGGCATTAACCCGGCTTGCGTTTTCGTCATGCCCGGCTTGACCGGGCATCTAATAAACCGTAATAATTATGAAAAGAACAGCGATTCTAGCCATTTTGCTTCTTAGTCTCTGCAGCTGCGCAAAAATAATTGATTGGGTTCCGATTACTTTCAAGGTGAGGGTACAGGATGCCCAGGGCAATGATCTCCTCGATCCGGAAAAGGACAATTCCTGGCTAATCGGAACTACAATAAGTTTCAGGGGCATCATCGTTGAGATTGACGAAGAAAGTATCGCATATCCAAGGACCAAGTATTTACCTGCGATATATGAGGGATTAAGGCTCGAAAAGGGCAGTGATTACTATTATCTTGCGTTCGGAGAATTCGATGGCGGTTCAAATTATGACAATGAGAATTTATATCTCAACTGGCCGGACGGAAGCCACAATGTAATCACATACAAACGCAAGATTCACCAGGTGAGAGTCAGGGCAGATGAGGTCTTCAAACTGGATGGCGTCAAATGTTCAAATCCGGTTGTCATTGTCAAGTAGCGGGCAGGTGCTATTGTCAAGTTGCAGGCTGGCTTCATATCAGCATTATAGCATTGATGTTCCTGCCGCAGGAGTTTCCCTCACGACGGGCCGAATAGAAGTTCTTGTCCGTATAAGTATCTATATCCGAGACTGTTATATTTCTTTGTGGAACCCCGCACTCTGTCAGGGAGAAACGGATGCATTCCTTAAGGTCAATGTGATGGCCTCCTTCCATCGAACCTTCCTTCCGCGCTCCACGGAATGACCACACCTTGTCAATAGGGAAACCGGATTCCTTGAATGTCAATGCGACCTCTTCCCCTACCTGGAAGCTGTCGTAACCGATGCCGGGACCTATTACTGCGATAATGTCTTCAGGACGTGTCCTGAACAGACGGCACATCTCCAGCACGGTCTTCTTGCTTATCATGTTCACCGTTCCCCGCCATCCGCTGTGGGCCGCACCTACTGCCCTGTGCACCGGATCATACAGGAGTACCGGGATGCAGTCGGCCGTCCGGACACCAATGGCGATATCCGTGAGATTGGTCACCAATGCGTCCACGCCTTCAAGGTCTTCACGGGTAAGGCCGACCCTGTCAACATAAGCCACATTGGTAGAATGGGTCTGGTGCGGCTGGGTCACGGCAAAGGGCAGGCCGGTGTCACGACCTGCTGTGAAGGCACGTACTCCCCCGCCCATTTCGTATTCAAGAAGTTCCGGCATCTTGACTTATTTCAATTTATTTCCATCGCTGAAGGCATTGCCTACCTTGGCGCCAATCTCCAGATAGGTATGATTGACAGCGTCATAGACAATCGGTCGCAGCTTGGCCGGGTCAATCTTTCCGTCAGTAAGGATGGTTTCGTCGGCACAAACGTTCACAATCTCGCCTTTGAGGATGTCGGTCTCAGTATCGTAAGAACGGACGCGGCACTCGATGGCCATTGGCAATTCCTCAACGAGAGGGGCATCGACGAACTCTGATTTCAACGCATGAAATCCAGCCCTTGCAAACTTGTCAGGAACCTTCTTTCCGGAAACGAGGCCCACATAATCACACTCGGCAACATATTCGGCAGTGGCAAAGCTGACTGTAAACGCTCCCCTCTTAAGCAGATTGTCCGCCGTTTTGTGGGTATTGCTGACTGCAATAGAGATTTCATCGGAATCGCTTATACCGCCCCAAGCGGCGTTCATGATGTCGGGTGTCCCATCCTCGTTGTATGTGGCAATCATCAGCACTGGCTGGGGATATAACCACGACTTGGCTCCAAAATTCTTTCTCATACACTAAAGTTTAATGCAAATATACCAAGAAATCAGGAAATTGTTCAGAAAATGTCACTGGACATATTTTTTGATTTTTGCGGGCAGACCTGCGGATAGGATAGTAGCTCTTATTGAAAATCTGAACTAACATCGTCACCTGAACGGCTGCCTCAGGAGCGATTGTAGCATTTTGGATCTCAGCATCTGGCCGAACCATCCACTATAGGTAATTCAATCGTGGATGGCATCAATAACATTGAACCATCCTCGATACGGGGCCCCTGCATGGAAGGTTCAATTCCTGTTCCGGCTCGTGACATTCATCTGCACACCCACCGACCGGATTTACGAAGCTGTGGGGCATAATGTGATTCCCAATGGAAAGGAATCGCTTCCATCGGGACACCCCTAGGCCTTCCACAATACATTGTAGTGGAACATCCGGTTCCAAATGAATGTCACGAGGGCAGGCTTTATTTTTCCACTCCGGCAATGGCTTTGGCTATAGCGTCATTGATGAACTTGGCCTTGTTCCCCTCATAAGAAGACAGGAATGCGTCCACCTCAGGTGTTGCCCTGAAAGTGAATGATTTTCCGTGTTCCACCGGCTTGCGTCCCGCACCGGCCCTGGAACCACCCCAACTCGATGGCGAAGATGAATTTTGTTTTTCCATACCTTTATGAATTATCCAGTTGCAATTATCATGGATTTTCAATACAAAAGTAAACCGCTGATTTGATATATGCAAGCATCATTCAAAATATCTTGACATTTGGCACATAGCATCTTGAATATTTGTAGCAAAAATCCTACATTTGTACGAGAAATCCGGTGCTATCCATTGATATTGAACTCAGTCTTGACAGATTGAAATATCACCTACCTGCTAATCATAAATAGAGTATGAGGAAATGTAAAGTTTTTATTGAGAAATCCGACTATGGATTTTCTGCTTATATCGGAAGCACTCCGCTTGAGTTTGGTTGTATTGGGGAAG
>JBJEBP010000166.1:0-2564 GCA_051870135.1 Candidatus Cryptobacteroides sp.
AGAGGTAAAGCACACCGCCCTGCGTGTAATACTTGCCGCTGAATATCTCCATCGGTGGCACGTAGGCAATAGGGTCATCTATTGTGCCTGTGGCCTCGACCTCGATGTGTTCAAAGAGCGCAGCCGTGCTTGTTGACGGCTCCCATCCTTCCTGCGAGGTGTGCGCCTGCCTTACTCGCCACAGAGAGCCGTCATAGGCCACTTTCTCGCCCTCTGCAAGCTCCTTCCCGGCCTCCCATATCGGGAACCAGTCAATGACCTCAAGGCTCTCCTTGTCGGTCAGCTCAAGGTTGTTGATGCCTGCCTTCTCCGCAGCGACCAGCTCGGTGATGCGGTTAAGACGCTTCACTTGGTCAATCCTGAAAGCCTCGTAGTCCTCCGGCTTGTCAATCTCCTCGAAGTCATCTGGAGTGTCAAGGTGCGCTTCCGACAGGCCCACTCCTGCGTCATAGTAGTTGTAGCCGAGGTGTACCGTCTCTCCGTATATCGCTCCGCTTGACTTCCGGCGGAGAACCTTGCCCTCGTCTGCCTTGAGGACGGTCGTTGTAATCTGTTCTGTTGTCATATATCACGTAATATTATTTTATTCTTCGGTGTATTCGCTTAAAGGCTTGAGAATGTCGGCATACTGGCTCCAGTTGGTAGCTTCCTGATAAGCCGTGAGACTATCGTCTGGTACATATATCACTGCCAACTTCGCTTTTACCCATTGTGTATTTACAATAGGTCCGGCAAGTTCAGGTGGCGTTACGGCACGGACAATGAGTGTTATATCATTTCCTACTGTGCCCACAAGACGCCCAAAGCTATTGCTTCCTATAGTGGCGCAGTTTTCACCAAGGTCAACTAAAACAAGATTCGGACAATAAGAAAAGATACCTTCATAATTCGACCAAGCCGCCAACGTTTCTATAGCAGGCAAATAAATTTGTGATATAGATGTCCCTCTGAAAGCTTGACTACCTATTGATTGTAAATTTGTAAAAGTTACTACATCCCATAACGAACAATTAATAAAGCAAGACGATCCCACAGAGGTAAAGATAGACAAGTCGGCATTTAAAGTTGATAAGTTTATCAAATCGCCTAATCCACTATTGCCTACACTTATGGACGATATACCTTGAGCGAATGTAATATTTGTAAGTGTGCAGCCGTTGAACGCAGAACCCCCTATGCTCGTCAGTGTCGCAGGGAAGGCTATCTCCGTCAGGGAGGAGCAGCCGTTGAACGCAGCACCCCCTATGCTCGTCACCTGAGTATCTCCGAGACCAGATGCGGTTACAAGGGCTTTGCAGACGTTGAACGCAGAACCCCCTATGCTCGTCAGTGTCGCAGGGAAGGCTATCTCCGTCAGGGAGGAGCAGCCGTTGAACGCATAATCCTCTATGCGCGTCAGTGTCGCAGGGAAGGCTATCTCCGTCAGGGAGGAGCAGTTTTTGAACGCAGAATCCCCGATGCTCGTCACCTGAGTATTTTCAAGGTTCGAAACTTTGGCGAGCAAGGTACATCCGTTAAATGTCCAAGTGGCCATCGAAGTTATAGCAGAAGGCAAATATATTTCTGTAAGTGCAGTGCAATACTCGAATACTGCGTCACCTGAAAATTTGTTTATGCTTGACGGGAGTTTTATACGCTCCAAAGACGAGCAATATCTGAACGCATACTTTACAAGCGATGTAATCCCAGAAAATGCAGCAAACTCTTCGAAAGCCGTTATATCAACATTGTTCTGGAACCACGTCGATATGGTCGTTACCTTCGCTGCATCAGCATACGTAATGCCTATCCCATCACCGATGCCATTTGACATCAGCACTGCCTCTACATTGGAGTCCTCGAACGGGATGTAATGCGCCAGCCTTGCATAGAGCGCAGAAGTGCCGCCCTTTATCTCGCACTGATAGTACGACCCGAGGTCAAGTACCGGGTTGCCGCTATCGTCAAGCTCCGTGTCGCTCGCCCAAGTCGCCCCGTTTACGGTTACAACGGTCATTGTAGGCTTGCCGCAGCGGAAGCGGAAGGCGAAGAAGTCGTCATCACTCGTGCTTGTGCCGAGTGTGATGTCAAGGCTCTCGACCATTCCCCAGACATAGACCTTGTTAGGCTCAATGGTCGCAGTCGTTTCGGCCATTTCTATGACTTCAAGGCCACCCGACAAGGCGGCTATCTCCGCAGAAAAGTCCTGCGGATTAATCATGCCGGAGCTGCCTTTCTTGGCCCGTATTGCATCGGCCACATCCGTCAGGAAATCGGTAAGGTTGTTCTGCTTGCTCATTAGACCTCCGTGTTAAGTGTTGTAGTTATGGCATTTGCTATGGCATCATTCACCTCGGTCTTGGTCGCAAACAGTTCATCGGACTCCGTTTTGGTGTAGGTGTTCCCGGCCTTGTCAAGCAGGGCCTCGACCTCTGCCCCGGTATATTTGCTGTTGTAACTCATTAATAGCCCTCCTTGATTACATTGTAAGTACCTCCATCCGACAATGTGAACTCCCCGTCAGACCCCCAGAATGGCTCACGCCTGCCCTCCTGAACGACAGTCCTCGTGTGCGCTACCGCCCC
>JBJEBP010000167.1:0-10530 GCA_051870135.1 Candidatus Cryptobacteroides sp.
AGGAAGGCACTGGAGGAGAAACTCCAGCGGATTAAGAATACCGACAAGGCTCTCGAGAACATCACGGGCAAATATGAGAAGGAGCTTCAGGACATAAAGAAACTGCGCCAGGAGATTCTGGACAAGGCGAAGGAGGAGGCCGGGGAAATTGTCAGGGAAGCCAACCGGAAGGTGGAGAACACTATCCGTGCCATCAAGGAGGCACAGGCCGAAAAGGACGAGACCAGGAAGGCGAGAAGCGGCCTGCAGGATTTCGTCAATGCCCTCGCGATGAAGAAGGAACAGGACGAACAGGACAGGGAGGCCTATCTTGAGAAGAAACTGCGCCAGGTCGAGGAAAGGAAGCAGCGCCAGAAATTGCGCAAGAAGGGCAAGATGACGGAGGAGGAAATGAAGAAGGCCCGGGAGCAGGAGGAAAAGGACAGGAAAATCGCCGAGTTCCGCAACGGGCCGCTCAAGGTCGGGGAAAAGGTCAGGATCAAGGCCAACGGCATGGTCGGAGAGGTGGCCATTGTCTCAGACAAGGCTGTCACGGTGATTGTGGGAAGCATCAAGAGCAAGATGCCGCTGGACAAGGTGGAGAGAATCACTTCCAATGAATACAAGGCGGCCGTGAAATCCGAGGTGAAGGTGACGGCGACTCCGGTCCGGATGGATTCCATATCGGAGAGGAAGCTGAACTTCAAGATGGAGCTGGACGTCAGGGGGCAGAGAGTCAATGAGGCCCTGGAGAATGTGATGCATTATGTCGATGATGCAGTGATGCTGGACGTGCCGTCGGTCAGGATTATCCACGGAAAGGGTACAGGGGCCCTCAGGGAGGAGATCCAGAAATATCTGAGGACTGTGCCCGGGGTGCTGTCAGCAAAGGACGAGAGCATCCAGCTGGGCGGTTCGGGAGTTACGGTTGTGACATTTGACAGATAATGAACGGGAAGGGCAAACTCGGGAAGGCGGGAGAGGATGAGGTCTGCAAATGGCTGATTGCCCGCGGACATACAATTTTGGAAAGGAACTGGAGGGCAGGAAAACAGGAAATTGACATCATTTCCCTGGCTCCGGATGGAATACATTTTGCGGAGGTGAAGAGCCGGACTGCGCCTGTCCAGGGAGAGCCGGAGGAGGCAGTGAATGCCGTCAAGCAGAGGAATATCGTCAAGGCAGCAAGAAGGTATATGACAATGAAGGGGAAGGAGCTTTCCGACAGCCTGGAAATATGGTTCGATGTCGCTGCCGTGACCTTTGACGGAGGGGATGTGCGGATCAATTATTTTCCGGGAGCCTTCGTTCCAATTTACGTATGAGGGCATTGGACTTTGAAGAAACCGAAACAACACATAGTCGATGAACAGTAACCAATATTGCATAATAATGGCCGGAGGTCATCTGAACAGATTCTGGCCCATCAGCCGGGAAGATATGCCCGGACATTTTCTTGACATTTCCGGAAGCGGAAAGTCCCTTGTAAAAATGGCTTACGACAGATGTGTGGGTGTCGTTCCGCAGGAAAACATCATCGTGGTCACATTGTCCAAGTTCAAGGATATGGTACTCAAGCAGATACCGGAGCTTCGGGAGGAAAATCTCCTGCTGGAACCCCAGGCCAGGCGGACCGGTCCCTGCGTGGCATATTCCACTTACACCCTGCTGAAAAGGAACCCGAATGCAGTAATGGCCGTCACTCCTTCCGACCTTATCATCAAGGATGAAGCCATGTTCCGGAAAGCATTGTCGGACGCATTGGACTATGCTTCGGCCAACCCGGTCCTGATGACTCTCGGAGTCAAGCCGTCGAGGCCGGACACAGAATTCGGCTATATCCAGGCAGTGGGAGGACGTGAGGCCTGCAGCAAGAACGAGCCTGTGAAGGTCAAGACGTTCACGGAGAAGCCTGACAAGGAGATTGCGGAAGTGTTCTACAGCAGCGGTGAATTCTTCTGGAACTCAGGTATTTTCGTATGGCAGGCCAATGTAATCAAGGAGGAGATGGAGAAGCACGTCCCGGAAATCACCCGCCTTTTCGACGGCTGGGAGGGAGCGCTCGGGACCAAGGCCGAGGAGGTGTTCATCGAAAGGGCCTACTCTGACTGCCTGAAGATTTCGATTGACTACGGTGTGATGGAGAAGACCGACAGGGCCTGGGTATATCCGGTCAATTTCGGCTGGTCTGACATTGACAGCTGGGAGGCCCTCTATGCCAATATGCCGGACAAGGACAAGGACGGGAATCTCTCCAATACCCGCAGCCGCATTCTCCAGAAGGACAGGCGGAACATCATTCTCTCGTCCAACAAGGACAAGCTGGTGGTCATCAGGGGACTTGAGGACTGCATTGTCATTGACACCGATGATGTGCTCCTTATCTGTCCGAGGGATGACAAGCAATACAAGGAATTGATAACCGGCACCGGAATGCCGGGCTTTGACGAATACAGATAGATGGAAAACATTCTCGACCAGTTCAAAATCAGGGGTGGAAGGCTGCACAAGGGCAGCAGGGGTAGTGGCGCCCGTGAGATTTATTTCAGGATTTCCTATACGGCTGAGGGCAGGGCAGCCCTTTCGGTGGTGGACAAGTGCGACAAGCCCGTGGATGTGGATTATCGCCAGTACCATTCGGAGACATTCCAGCTTCTCCGCTCATTGGATGCCATCAGGGACAGCGGAGCGTTCCGCATTTCCTGGGGAGGCGGCCAGGGCCTGACTTACATTGACGAGCACCCCCAATTGATCTATCAGATACTACGTTGCAGGAACGTGGTCGGTCCGGGGATGAAGCCGCTCAAAGGAGGAGAAGGCGTATATACGGTCAATATTGACCTCGTGGATGACGGGGAGGGAAACTCTGCACCCCACCTTTATCTCTGCCTGAAGGACAGCAGGGGCAATGAGAACGCCCCGCGGATTTTCAAGGATTTCCGGATGATTACTGACAGTTTCGCAATCACCGACGGACTGATTGTGGAGACGGAACCGGTGGGGGACGAGTATCTCAAGCTGGGCCTGCTCAATGAAAAAATCGCAGCGAAAGATCTTGAGCAGTACCTGACAGTGATAATGTCCAATTTTGAGAATGTGAACCTGAGGCTGGACGGTGTGCCTGCAAGAATCGAGGAGGTCCCGGTGAAAGCTGATCCGACATTGGTATTCGAGAAGGTGGATGAGGACAAGTCCCTGTATATCAGGATGACAGAGTCCATTCCCGGCATTCCTCTAAGTTTTACGGAAGACTTTTCCCCTACCAGACTTGTTTCCATTGACGGAGGAGAGGCATCGGTAAGAAAGGTTGAGTACGGGGACTTGTACGGGCATTTCGAGAGAATGAAAAAAGTGGTGGCCGCCTCCGCCCCCGACAAGAAGGCAGCCAAGGAAATATATTCTGATGACGGATTCTTCGTGATTCCTGCCGATACCGCAGGCAATTTCATCATACAGAACCTTGCAGGGCTGATGAAGGAGTACACCGTCCTCGGCTCGGACAAGCTGGCAGGTTACAAGGTCAGGGCTGTTTCCCCGAAATTCCGTATCAGGACGTCGTCCGGCATTGATTTTCTTGAGAGCAATGCCGACATTGAGATAGGTGATGAGACCTTCTCACTCAAGGACTTTCTCGCACAATACCGCAAGAACAGGTACATTGAACTCGGCAATGGAGACAAGGGCATCATTGACGAACTTTATGTCAAGCGTCTGGAGAGAATCCTGAACTCCGGGAAGAGGGGCCGGAAGGAGGAGATTTCCTTCTTCGACCTGCCGGAAATCATTTCCCTCACGGAGAACGTTCCCGACACCGGCATTTTCCGCAGATGCAGGGATTTTTATGACGGGTTCAATGCCCTCCCTTCACAGGACTCCCCTGCCGCCAATGGGCTCAATGCCACGCTGAGGCCTTATCAGGAATATGGTGTGAAGTGGCTCAACTATTTGTATGACAATGGAATGGGAGGATGTCTTGCAGACGATATGGGTCTCGGCAAGACAGTGCAGACCATTGCAATGATATTGTCGCATCGGACTGCCGGAGAGAAGAAAAGGGGCCGTCCGAAGAAGTCGGACAAGATTCTTCCGACATTGATAGTGATGCCGAGGAGCCTTCTGTTCAACTGGAAGGCGGAATTGGCGAAATTCGCGCCTTCGCTCACCGTCGGACTCTATTACGGCAACGGCAGGAACCTGGACGAGACCTGTGCCAATGACATTGTCCTGACTACTTACGCCGTAGTTCGCAATGATATCGAAGCCCTGATGACAATGGAGTTCGAGTGCATTATCCTGGACGAGTCCCAGAACATCAAGAACAGTTCGGCAAGAATGTCCCAGGCCGTGCTTCTGCTCAAGGCGGAGCACCGGTTCGCCCTTAGCGGAACCCCGGTGGAGAACAATCTCGGGGAGCTGTATTCCCTATTCCATTTCCTGAATCCGGAGATGTTCGGTTCTGAAGAAAATTTCAATGAGAAATATGCCTCTCCAATCCAGCGGGAAGGTGACAAGGAGGCCCTGCAGCAGCTCAGGAGGAAGATTTTCCCGTTCCTTCTGAGAAGAATGAAGAAGGATGTTCTCAAGGATCTTCCGGACCGGATTGACCAGACGCTGCAAATCGAGATGGAGCCGGAGCATGCGGAGTTCTACGAACGCAGGAGGAGGTTCTATTATGAGACCTTGAAGGGAGCAATCCGCAAGGAAGGCATTGCCAAGGCACAGTTTGAGATGCTCCAGGCCTTGAGCGAGCTCCGCAGGATAGCGTCAATCCCGGAGAGCCTGAGTGACGGCAGCATAAAGTCGTCCAAGATTCCGGTGCTTGCGGAAGCTGTCTCGGAAGCTGTCAGCAATGGACACAAGACGGTGGTATTCTTCAACTTCATCGCCGGCATTGAACTTCTCGGTGAACAACTCGATGCGGAAGGTATCGATTATGCTGTGATGACAGGTGCGACCCGGGACAGGAAAAGTGTCACGGAACGCTTCCAGGAGGATCCACAGTGCAAGGTTCTCCTGATGACCCTCAAGACCGGAGGAGTCGGGCTGAATCTTACCGCAGCCGATACTGTGTTTATTGCGGAGCCATGGTGGAACAGGTCCGCAGAGGAGCAGGCCATCGGCAGGCTTCACAGAATCGGGCAGAAATGCACCGTGCATTCATTCTCTACCATCACGACAGGGACTATCGAGGAGAAAATACAACTTCTGCAGCAGCGCAAGGCTGATCTCGTGGAGGCATTGATAACATCGGACTCCACCTCATCCAAGGCTCTGACAGAGGAGGATATCGACTTTATTCTTGGGTAACTTTCTATGGCAAATCTGTTCAACAAAAAGACATTGACATTGCATATTCCGGACAAGGAAGCTTTCGACGACCTTGAAAAATGGTTCTATCAGGCTTACAGTTCGGAGTCATTCAGCCAATATTGCTCCAACGTGCTCAAAATTCTCCCGAAGGATATTGAAATCACAGTCAAGGGCAAGAAGGTGGACACCTGCGATTACATCCCGGACCAGCCTTTCTCCAAGTTCAGGAAGGTGGACAAGTCCAAATTGTGCGCTCTCGTGCATTGCTGTCCGGAGAATCTCAAGACAGTGCTCGGGCTGATGCCGGAGTATGTCAGGAAGGCATTGACCTTCATGGCGGAGAACTGTTGCGCAAGCTGCCAGTCATTGGCGGAAATCGGGGCGGGAGAGTTTTTCAAGAAGCAGGCAAGGAAAGGATACTACTATTATCACGATTCATACGAAATTGACAAGTTCGCCGGAATTTTTCCTTTCCGGAGTGGTCCGATACAAGGCTTTGAACCATATAAGAGCGACGGCTACATCTACATTCCTACGAGACTGCTGGCTGTCTATTGCGAGGCCCTGGTTCCGGAAATGACGAATCCGGACAGGATATTTGCCGACTCTCCGGAGGAAGGCTGCATTGTGGTGAAGGGCGAGCAGAACTACCTGACAGCCTATCCCGTCATTGTAGGGATGCACCGCCAGGGGCTGATCAAGACCAGCAAGATGAAGATCGGCTATGCGGCGGCGAAGAAAGTTCTCAGCAAGACTTGCATTCCGGACTTGATTCCTGAGGATATTCACGCTATTCTCAACGTGAGCGGCGGACAGTATTTCCTGGCCTATATGGAGGAGGCTCTATGCGCATTGAAGGAAAGTGCAGGGCCGGATGCGGTGGCCGCCAAGGCCGTAGAGGAAATGCGCAATTCCTCTTTGGCCGAGATGTACCCCGCCCTGCTGCCCCACACGAAGGGTTTCCGGGCCGCAGCGATCAAGTATGTCCTCACTCAGCGCTGGCCTCTTCTGCTAATCGCAGCCCTGGGTTCTTTTCCGGATAAATGGGTCTCACTGGACCGTCTCTGCGACTTCAGTCATTCGGGCAAATTCGAGGACTGGGATGTGGGACACCGGATCAGTGTGGATTCATTGTCTTCAATGGAGTTCTGCAATACCCTTACAGGGGAGAGGATTACTCCTGACAATCAGGGTGAAGAGGTGGACAGGGAACTGCTCAAGGCCTGCGCATACGCATTGAACTGCCTGGGTACAGTGGATCTGGCCTATCTTCCGGGCTCAGGAAATCTGGACAGCCCCTGCGAAGAGATTCTCTACATAAAGATGACTGCGCTTGGCAGATTTGTCTTCGGCATTGACAAGACGTACAATCATCAGGAGATAGATTCCTCCGCCAATTTCATACTTGATACTGAGCGGCTTATAATCACATCCGCCATAGAGGACAATCCTTACACTGGCCTGCTGAGCGAGATTTCGACCCAGATCGGGGCGAACCGCTTCATAATCGACAGCGGAAGTTTCCTGAGGAACTGCAAGGATATCAAGGATGTGGAGAGCAAGATAAAGTTCTTCAATGATTTCATCTGTTCTGATCCGCCGGCCATCTGGCAGGACTTCTTCCAGACTCTGAAGCAGCGTTGCAAGCCGCTGAAGAACAGCAACAGCACGTATATCCTGCAGGAGTTCGACCCGGAGAACAAAGACCTGGCCCGTCTCCTTGCCTCGGACCCTGACATCCGCAAGCTGATAATCCTAGCGGAGGGCTACCGCATTCTTATCCGCGAGTCGGATTTCAACAAGTTCGCAACGCTTATGAAGGATCGGGGGTATCTGGTGTGAGGGGCAGGCTGCCTGCTCAGCCGATGGAATCGAACCTTCCACGCTTTGGCCCTGTAAGATGAGTGCTTCATCCCTTTCGTTCTTCGCCTCCGGTTATCTCTCCTTTGGGATCTTGATTCTCAAAAAATCTTTTAGCCGAAAGCGGGGAAACGACATTGCGGCCAGTCTTGGCTTCCAACTGCTCCCTCGCCACTCGTGCCACGTCTCCACCATCGGCAGCACATTGCATATTTTCCGTCAGTGTCTGCGGATTCTTTGCCTTGGTTATGCTTGTGGTGGAAAGTTCCGCCAACATGCTCAACACCAGCTCCTCATTGGTCATATTGTCTCGCAAATTCTCTTTTTTCAGTCCATTGAAAATCTTGTATTCCTTGGCCGTCTTTCCGGCCCAACGCTGATATATGATGTCGGTAAGAGTGGCGTACTGGATGCCTTCCTCCACATTGTGCAGTTTCCACTGGTCAGTCAAATCTTTGCGTATCTCTATGCTCTTCAAACGCTGGTTTATCCAGTTGTCGGAATACCCGAGGCGCTTATAGTCCATCATGGCCTGCTGAATGCTCAGTTCCGGGTCTTGAATCTGATCAATGCGTTCTGCTGTTACGTGTGCCATCCACTGCTTGATAGGCTCAACTCTGGGAGAAGGGATTGATTGAATGATACGGAAAAGTTGTTCTGTATCAGCGACATCGGTTTTATAACTCTTGCCGTCAGAAGCACACAACTTCAGTTGGTTACAATTTGTAACCGACTCATTTCCTTCTTTCTTAAGTCTGTGTTTCAGCACCTTCCAATAGTTTCTGGCGTGTTCTATGTCAGGTTGGTAGGTAAGAACTCCCACCACATCAACAATGGAGAAGTACCACTTCTCTTCCTGATCATCCCATACGGTACGAATCTTTCTGTCCTCAAACAATTTCGGTATTTGATGTTTTGTCATATGCTGATTATCTACATTGCCTCAAAGTTAATCCTTCGTTTTGACAATTATCGTCAAAACCATATTTATTTCGAAAAATTTTTGTGCGCAAAACATCTTACATACTCTTCAAGTTCCGGCACGTTCTTTCAACTATTTTATGTTTTATATCGGGGAGAAAGGGGTTATTGTTCTTTGGAAAACACACGAACCTTCCACGCTTTGGCCCTGTAACAAGGATGGTCCCGTTTTGGAAACTTAACCATCCGTGAGATATCGGCCCTCAGCGTGGAAGGTTCAATACAGTACGCGGTTTAAATTACTGACGAACAAATGTTATGGTATACCAGTCCCCAATTTTGATTTCCGCAGACGTAATAAAAGTAACAGTCAAAGGACAATTGCCCAGGGCACCCATCAGTACCGAACCGTCTTCCATTTCCCACTCCGTAATCTTTCCATTGGAGTACTTGTATGTTCCTGACATTGACATTGATCCGCCGTCATATTCGACAGTCTCAGTGGCTTTCCCGGAACTGTAGAATGTCAATGTGTATTTGTCAGTCGATGCAAGGCCTGGAGTGCCATCGTAACCAATCCAGGTACCAACCAACTCATTCGATTCTTCATTCACGGATTCATCTTCACTGCAGGAAGTGAAAAAACTTGGTGTCACCACCATTGCTGCAAACAGCAACAAATACGAAATAAACT
This sequence comes from Candidatus Cryptobacteroides sp., assembly GCA_051870135.1. Classification (GTDB taxonomy): domain Bacteria; phylum Bacteroidota; class Bacteroidia; order Bacteroidales; family UBA932; genus Cryptobacteroides. The sequence goes on from JBJEBP010000167.1 coordinate 8,765, forward strand.
TTTTCATAACTGAAATAATTAATTGATTATATAAAAGTATTTGAAGTTCAATGTTATCCATGGCTCAATCCATCCATTTCAACACAGGGTAACCGCTATCACCTTCTTTCCAAGAACACCATTTGCCCCTTGCTGCATTATTGAGCTTGCTTATGAATTCGCTGCTCGACAGTTCGCTTTCTGTCATACTGCTATTATAGAAAGTAGAACCAGAGTTCATCGTCCGACCACAGTCTGAGAGACCACTATGGAACAGAAAATAGTTTTTGGAGACTTTCCCTCCATTGTTTCGCCCGACGATAGCGCCAATGTCATGACTTGCCTCTATGTTAACGCTGATATTCAGGCAATTGCTTACTTCGGATAGTTTCAAGGATTCTCCCACAATACCGCCTGCGCACATATATGAATTACTGATATCTCCTGTATTCAAGCTATTATGAACATCGCAACCGCCAGTTCCAACAATACCTCCGATAGAGCCACTTATAGAAGCAGTACTCAAACTGGACACAGGACTTTTGTTACAACAGCTGACAATGATATTATCAGCTAAAGCAAGAGAATATCCCACAATGCCTCCAACTCCTGCTCCTCCCATAATTCTGCCACAATTCAGACACTCTTTTATTTCGGTATTGCTGAATATTCTTCCGACAACTCCGCCCACATATTGATCGCCATACACTATCGAATAATTTGAGCAAGCCGATATAGTCAAGGTCTTGGAGGTTCTATAGTATTCCATAACTGAAGACGGGATTGTGTTTGATATGTAACTCGTTCTGGTATCACCAATGATACCTCCCACATAGTTCTTTCCCTTGAAATAGGAGTCTTTTATGGTCAAATTCTTTACGTTCCCCCACAATCTGCCAAAAAAACCAACATTGTCGCCATTGGGACGATTACAATACAACCCACTAATAACATGTCCCTTACCGTCAAATGTACCACAGAAAAAATAAGATGGGTCATAACGGCCAACAGGGATCCATGGCTCAAAATTGCGTCCGTCTCCATTTAGTTCCCCATCACTGGTCAGGACATTCTCATTTATTGTGATGTCCGCACTCAATACCACATACTTGTTTTTGAATATCTCCCCTTTCCTTACCGCATCAGAAAAATATCTTAGTTCAGCAGCATTCGATATCCGGTATGGGTCAGATGATGTGCCTGTCCCTCCGGCAAAGCCGTTTGCAACAACCCCTCTCAAAGGATTACTCTCATCCTTTTCATCTTGCAATTTGTCTGAATATGAGCCATCATCCTCTGTTCCCTGATTATTGTCTTCCTCTTCTCCGCTTTCACCTCCACCTTCGCCTTCGCCTTTCTCCAGGTCGCCGTCTTCAACAATAGACTTGAATTTATTCCACGGAGATTTGTTTGAATAAGCAGATTTGCATCCTTTAGGGACATAAAGAGTCCAACGGGATTCTGCCGGAGTCCAATTTGTTTTGGTCACAATTATGTTGTCCCGTGTATCTGGTGGCGTAGCAAGATTCAAGTATATATCTCCAGACGTCGCATTGCTAATAAAGGCCTTGTCTCCAATTTCCGTTGTGCCTGTTCCTATTACTATTTTTGCATAAGTACCTTCAAAAGCAGTAGCACCTATTGCAACCAACGAGTTTGGCAAGAGCAATTCTCCGTTTCCACCACAATAATCCCCCAGAAACGCACCGGTAGAAATGCTTTGAACGCCTTCACTAACATGAGTTTTGACTTATTTTGTACAACTAATGCTCCAGCTCCGTTGTTTT
>JBJEBP010000168.1:0-2552 GCA_051870135.1 Candidatus Cryptobacteroides sp.
TGATTGGGCTCAATGACATAGCGGACAACTTCAAAATCAAATGATATGGCAGTTTTATTAGAGAAAATATGCGGCATAGCCATATTGGTAGTCCTTGCGATATACCTCATTGCAAACGTGGCTTATGCAAAGGATTGGATTGATAATCCCGTAATGGACTACCTTGAGACCTTCCTCGGAGTCTTTATGATAATAGTTTTAGTAATCTCGGCAGTTGGACTGCTGATAATGGCGGCAGAGGTATGACAGAAGAACAAATCAACAGCATCGCATTCATGTGCGTATCGCACTTAGCAACGGCTGACTACCACGTATCAACCTACAAGGCGGTGGACGTGCCGTTCGAGCTTTACAGGTGCGGAAGTGTCCCGACCGAGGACTACAAGATGGAGCATCCGAGGGCAAGGACATCTGTCCGATACTCTCTCAACGGAGAGGTGATGAGCCGGAAGAAATTAATAGACAAACTCAAAGAGATAGAAGTATGAAAGCAGACACGATAAACTTCTCCCTTGGCTCTGTATATAACGGCAAGCTATTCGGGAATATGACTTATTATGAAGCACGTGACATTGCATACGACTTGATAATGGTCAAGCAGAAATGCAAGCGGATGGTCATCTCCCAGAAGCAGGATGGCGAGGAAAAGGTTGTATTCGTTTTCACGAAGGAGGATTTTTTATGAGCCTTTATGATTTTTTCAATAGTGATATATTTAAGATGCTATCCGATGTAACGAAAGCAAGTCGGGCCTTGGATAAAGTATTCTATTTATCGCTATACTTAAGCGATTTAGAAATCGCACTTGTTCACCCGGAGAAACTAAGCAAAGACCGGATTGAGTACATTCTTGAGCAGATTGAAGAAACGAGGAACCAGCTCAAGGTTGCTGAAAAAGAAAAAGATGAAGCAAATAAAGAACTTGAAAAATGGCAAAAATAATTGAACAGATAAAGCAGTACAGAAAGCTGCTGAAAGACCCGGAACATACGATTGATGTCTATGACGGGAGAGGTACTATTGATGTCTATGTCTGCGACAAAAATCCGGAGCATAGATTCTACACCTACTACAAGGACTTTGGCGTAACGCCTTACATGATACATTGTAAGGTATGCCGGAGAAAAGGAGAAAACCATTTTATGCGCCATCAAAAGACGCTTAAATGCGATTCCGATAGAGTTCGTGGCAGACTCGCTGACGGATATTGGTACAGGCCATGGCTGTGGTACTTCCTGACGCATAGGTACGAAAGGGAGCATCTGCTGCAAGGAGGATTGATTCTTAAAAGGCTGATACAATGGGACGTATAGAATTATATAATGATTCATTTCAGAACTGGAAAAAGTATCTGACCTGCAAGGCGCAGCTTATAATCGCTGACCCTCCATATAACCTCGGCAAGAACGCATTTGCAAGCAATCCCGTATGGTACAAGGACGGTGACAACCGTAACGGTGAGAGCGAAAAAGCAGGAAAGACTTTTTTCGATACTGATGTAGATTTCCGTCCTGCGGAGTTTATGCACTTCTGTTCACAGATGCTTGTAAAAGAGCCGAAAAACGGCCTTTCAGAAGAAGAAATCGAGAGTGGCGAGTACGGAGTATCAAAGGACGAGAGATTAGGCAATACAGGCAAGAAAAAGAGCCAATCGCCTTGTATGATTTTGTTCTGCGAATACGAGCAGCAGTTCAAGTACATCGAACTTGGCCGTAGGTATGGATTCAAGCATTATATTCCTCTTGTATTCCGCAAGAAGTTCAGCGCACAAGTGCTGAAAGCGAATATGAAAGTAGTAGGAAACTGCGAGTACGGACTTATATTGTACAGGGACAAGCTCCCGAAGTTCAATAACAACGGACAGATGATATTCAACTGTTTCGACTGGGGAGGTGACACGGAAACACCGAAAATTCATCCTACACAGAAGCCCGTGCCGCTGCTTGAACGACTGATAGAAATCTTCACTGACCCGGATGATGTTGTCATTGACCCCTGCGCAGGCTCAGGTTCGACACTGCTCGCTGCGGCGAATATGGGACGTCGGGCATACGGGTTCGAGATAAAGAAAGAGTTTTGCGAGAAAGCAAGAGGTTTAATTGAAAATTGCACACAACAAAAGTTATTTGTATGAACTACAAGCGTAAGATAGATTTCGCCATAAAACTTCTGCGGAGCATACCTCAGGACGGCCAGATTGAGTTGTCATATTCCGGCGGCAAGGACTCCGATGTGATACTCCGGCTTGCGAGGATGTCCGGAATCAAGTTCAGGGCGATATACAAGAACACGACAATCGACCCACCGGGAACAATCAAGCACTGCAAGGACAATGGCGTGGAGATACTTAATCCGAAGCATACGTTCCTTGAACTTGTAGCGAAGAAAGGAAGGCCCACGAGGTTCACACGACACTGCTGCTCGGAGTTGAAGGAGTATAAGGTTCTTGACCGTGCAATCCAAGGCATTCGCAGGGAGGAATCAGCGAAGCGTGCCGAGAGATACAAAGAGCCGGAATATTGCAGGACTTACAACAAGGGGAACAAGGGGAG
>JBJEBP010000169.1:0-10513 GCA_051870135.1 Candidatus Cryptobacteroides sp.
CCTGTGAAACGTATGCCGCATCGAGAGTCACCACAATGGAAACCGGAATCGGGGAGGTCTCGAAGACGCTCAGGAAATCAGTGCCCAGCATCTCGGCCATCTCCTGCTCCCCTTTGGCCCTGGTAACAAGTTCAGTATTGCGGACGAAGCTCATCGAATCCACCTCATTCTTGAATACGGCGGCTTCTTCATCTCCTACCTCCTGCTTCATCAGGACGGAAATCTGGAGATTTTCCTTGAAGTAGTCGGAGACGCTGCGGGTATTGACAAGAAGCATGCTGGCCACGCCGACAAGCAGCAGCACAAGACTTATGCTGACCACTGACGAAAGATAGGCGTTCACCAGACGGCGGCGCATCAGTTTGTTTTCGTTTTTCCGCATATTGACCCAAATTGACCCCAAAGATAGTGATTTATCGAAATATCAAAAAAAATTCTTACCTTTGTTTGATGAACCAATAACAAAAATGACATGGGAGAGAAGATTCTGTTCGTAAATTCAGAGATTTTCCCGTATCTTCCTGAAAATCATATCTCCGGTATAGGCCGATACCTTCCACAGGGGATTCAGGAGAAGAAAAAGGAAATAAGGTCGTTCATGCCCCGCTACGGATGCATCAACGAAAGAAAGAACCAACTTCACGAGGTCATAAGGCTGTCGGGAATGAATATCGTCATTGACGATGTGGACAGGCCGCTCGTGATAAAGGTTGCTTCTATCTCTTCCGCAAGGATGCAGGTATATTTCATTGACAATGAGGACTATTTCAAGAGAAAACAGATAGACCGCGACGACGAGGGGATATTCTTCAAGGACAATGCGGAAAGAGCCGTCTTCTTTGCGAGGGGTGTTCTCGAGACCGTGAAGAAACTTCGGTGGGCGCCTGACATCATACATTGCCAGGGCTGGATAACCCAGGTCCTCCCGCTCTACCTGAAGAAGGTTTACAAAGATGACCCGATATTCGCATCAAGCAAGATTGTCCTGTCCCTCTACGGCGATACACCGGGACAGTTCGACGAGAATCTCGGCTCGCTTGTCAAGTTCGGGGACATCACGGATGCGGACATCCCAGACCTCGGCGAATCCACTGGCATAAATCTTGCGAAAACTGCCGCCCGGTATTCCGACGGAGTTATCCTGGGTTCGGAAGACGTTGCTCCGGAACTCAAGGAATACTGCAAGGAGCTGTCCCTGCCTCTGCTTGAATACAATGGGGAGTCAATGCAGGACGGTTCATACATTGACGCATATAACAAATTTTACGAAAGTCTTTAGCAAATGAGCTTTTCATTCAGAAACGGATTCATAACTGTCGTCTCGGCACTGGTTGCATCATCCTGCGTGAATGTCAACACTTCACTCGGTGAATCCTTCATTGCCGACAATCAGCTCTATGACCTCTACACGGCAGAGTTTCCGATTGAGGATATCCGTATGGAAATGGCTGACAGCCTCTCATCCTACAGCCTGTACAAATTCACCATAGGTGCAGTGAGGGATGAGACGTTTGGACTGACAACGAGATCAGCGGCATTCACCCTTGTCCCGGTGAGCGACACTCTCGATTACGGAAAGCCGGGCACCCAGGTCTTCAGGGGGTTCCACATGTCAGCCGTGTCCGACTCCACGTCATACGATGACTTCAGCCAGCAGTTCATTCTCCAGAATATCAATGTATATGAACTGGACGAGGCAATTGATTATTCCAAGGTAGCCCCGGAAGTACACTATACCAAGAAGAGAATCACGGACGGTATTCCTGTCTATAACGGCAAGGATTCACTTTCGTTCGATTTCAGCCGGGAGTTCGGCGAGAAGTTCCTGACCATAACCGACCATGACCTCGATACAATCACCAATTATGTCAAGAGGTTCCCGGGCATCATCCTCACAGTGGATCCGCCAGCAGGTATCGGAGGCCGGATCAATATGTTCAAGCTCCCTCTCAGTGTCGATAACGGCTATCTCTACGGTTCGGCTGCGGAACTCAAGTTCACGGCAGAATATGAGGGCAGGGGGCAGGTTGACACTACATTCTTGTTCTATCTGGGTCCGGCCCAGATATATGACCTCAAAGGTATAACCGCCACAAATCCAACCACTTACCCGCAGATTGCATACGACATTACAACGCACGAGAGCAATGCCCTTGCAGGCAAAGCCGGGGAGAAGGTATACTTGGAAGGCGGCAAGGGCCTGAAACCGGTAATCAAGGCTGCCGGGATCCGTGAGAAAGTACTGGACGAGGTCTTGAAGCATACCGATGACCCGTCATCCGTAGTGGTCAGCAAAGCTTCCCTGGACCTGCCATTCGAATTTCCTGACGACTATTTGAAGATTTGCCAATACCCGATAATGGTCAGTGCGACCTGCCGTATTGCCACAGACACCTCTGTCACCTATGCCGGTATCTCGGATGCAAGCGCATCGGACGAAAACCAGGGCAGCATTGACAGGTCCAGGTGCAGGTATGCTCCGGACATCTCGCACCACGTCCAGGAAATCATCAAGCTCGAGGAGCTCGACAAGATTGAGAACTATGATATCTGGCTGCTTGCAATGGCATCCGAGACCATTTTCTCAGGCTCTTCTGCATCCTCGTCATCGTCAAGCGACTATTACGATATGCTCGCCTACCAGAGTTACTACAACAGCCTGTACAACGGTTACGGCTACGGAGGCTATGGCGGATACTATGGCGGTTACGGCGGATACGGATATGACAGCTATTACAATAATTACTACAATTATTATATGATGCAGGCAATGTACGCCTCGGCTTCGTCGGAGTCCGAGAGTCTGGAGACCACGATGGAAATGATGGATTTCCACAGGTTCTACCGGGCAGTTCTCAACGGTCCCGGGACTGAATCTGCCAGGAAGCCGGTGTTCAGGATTACGTACGCAGTTCCGAAGGCAGTTAACTGATTGACAATCAAATAAGAAAAAGAGGGTGGTCCCATTCGGATCACCCTCTCTCTATATCTGTAGATTCAGATATTACTTCTGGCTGAGTTTGTTCTCGACGTAAGCGATAGCGTCGCCTACAGTGGAGATCTGGCCGCCGTCCTCATCTGGGATCTTGATGTCGAATACCTTCTCGAACTCCATGATGAGCTCAACTGTATCGAGTGAATCTGCACCGAGGTCGTTGGTGAAGTTCGCAGTCTCAGTTACCTCAGACTCCTCAGCACCAAGCTTGTCAACGATGATGGCTTTTACCTGATTTACAATTTCTTCGTGTGACATAGTAATTACTGTTTATAATGTTTATGAATATATATTCCTTTCAATCAACTCGGCAAAGTAAGCAAAAAAAATCCAAAAAATAAAACAATTTCGACCAAACGACAATAATTTTGCCAATTTATTCCTCGAAAGTGCCGCTTGAGTACAAATGTAAGAGCCAAATCAGTGCAAGTTCACTGTTATTCCCTGCTGAGGCCGTACCAAATACGTAATCCGTTGAGGGAATTGAGGAAATAGAAAACATATTTTATCACCATCACCACCGTGTAGCTCGTATCAGGAGATGACAGGGCCTTGCCTCCCCAGAGACATATCGAGCACACATTGACAAGAATCCAGACCACCCACTGCTCCATGAATGCGAGGGACATAAGCACCTGTCCGAGAATATTGAGCACCAATACAAGGGCATCGAAAAGGATGACTGTCCGGATTACTCCCGCAGACTCCGGCTCACCGCCTACTGCACAGAGTACCAGATAGGCCGTTACAGTGCCGGCTATGAAGGCTGCTGCCAGCATTGACCATTGCCTTCCGGTAAGCCGGCGTGCCTTGACCTTCTCCTTGGCCGTCGCCCCCCTCTTCTTCCATTGCCACCAGCCTACGAACTGCATTGGCAGGAAATAGAATGCGTGCAGGGCGAAATTGCCCCAGACCGGGTCCCCGCCGGGGCGTATGCTGCTGTCAAAGGCCACGTAAGAAGCTATTGTCACGTCAATGAGGCCGAAGAGGAAGGTGAGGATATTGCCGTTTGCGGAAAGGACGGTATTGATGACACCGGTCAATGCCCCCACGCTCGCAAGCACAAGCATGAAATGTCGTGCCCCGGGCTGCTGGAACTTATAAACATTGGTCACAATGACGGCAATGAGCATCCCTACCAGGATGAAGGCATTGAACCACAGATTGAATTTCTTTTCGTCGATTTTCATGTATTCTCTTTATTATTCAGTTCGTTAATTATACGCTCGGCGAGTTCGCGCCTGCCGAGGAAACCGGCCAGGTCATCAACAGAAGCCGCGGCAATCCTCGGAACGCTTCCGTAATGCATCAGGAGACGTTTTTCAGTCTGTTCTCCCACACCCTTGATCTTGGTTAGGGCTGACTCTATCTGGCTCTTGCTCCTGAGACTTCTGTGGAAGGTTATGCCGAAGCGGTGGGCCTCGTCACGGACACGCTGCAACAGCTTCAATGCAGCTGAGTTGCGGTCAATGAACAGCGGATACGGGTCGCCTACCCTGATGACCTCCTCAAGCCGCTTGGCCAGTCCAATCACTGTCAGCTTCTCTGTCAGTCCAAGTTCGGCCAGGGCCTGGAAAGCAAAATCCAGCTGGCCCTTTCCTCCGTCAATGACAATGAGTTGCGGCAGGTCATCCGGAGCCTCGGCCAGCATCCTGGAGTACCGCCGGTTGACGACTTCCTTCATCGAGGCATAGTCATTCGCCCCGATGACTGTCTTTATCTTGAACTTGCGGTAATCTTTCTTGGAAGGCACACCGCCACGGAAAACCACGCAGGAAGCAACCGGATTGGTGCCCTGGATATTGGAATTGTCGAAGCACTCGATGTGCTCCGGAAGGACATCCATCCCGATTGCCTTGCGGAGTTCCTCAAGCACCGTAGCCCTGTACTGGTCAGGGTCAGTATGTTCCTTCTGGCGGATGGAATTGAACTGATATTCACGTGCATTCCTGGTGCCCAGGTCCAGCAGGGCAAGCTTGTCACCCTTGACAGGAATCCGGAACTTCACCCCATCCATTTCCACGTCCGGGAGGAAGGGTACGATGACCTCGCCTGCGATCTTGCCGAACTTGGACTCTATCTCGGCGATAAACTCGCTCAGGATGGAGGCCGGTTCCTCCTCGATATTGAGCTTGAACCCAAGGTTTAGGGACTGGATTATCGCTCCTCCCCTGACACGGATGAAATTGCCGTATGCCTCGGCGGAATCCTGTACGAGGGAGAATACATCCACGTCCACGTCAGCCGCTGCAGTGACAACGGACTTGGAATAATGCTGCTGGAGGGAGTCGGCCTTCTCCTTGTAAACCTGTGCCTGCTCAAATTCCAGACGGTCCGCCGCCTCCCGCATAAGATGACGGTAATGCTGGATGATTTCATTGACCCCTCCCTTGAGAAGGCTCACGATCTCGGAGATGCCCTCATTGTACTCGGCCGAGGAAATCTTGCCCACGCAGCATCCAGCACATCTCCCTATGTGGAAATCCAGGCATGGCCGGTACTTGCCACGGAGAATGGCATCGGAGGTAAGCTTGAGATTGCAGGTCCGGAGCTTGTAGTTCTCCGAAAAGAACTCCAGCAAGTTGCGGGCGTGCATTACTGAGCTGTACGGGCCGAAATAACGGTTTCCCTTCATGACCCGGCGGGTAAGGAAGACCTTCGGGAACTCGTCCCCGGTAATGCAAATCCAGGGATAGGTCTTGGAATCCTTCAGGAGAATGTTGTACTTCGGCCTGTATTGCTTGATGAGATTGTTCTCGAGAAGAAGGGCATCGGCTTCGGAATCCACGACGGAATACTGTGCGTCCGCAATCTTGGAAACCAGGATTCTCGTCTTTGCCGTCAGCCTCTCCGGAGGAGCGAAATACTGTGCAACCCTCTTGTGAAGGTCCTTCGCCTTGCCTACATATATCACAATCCCCTCGGAGTCATAATACCTGTAGACTCCGGGGGAATGTGGAAACAATGATATTTTCTCTCTAAGCGTCAACGCTGAACGTACTTGGCAATCTCCTCAGAAATGCCTTCACCGCGGAGACCCCTCTTGAGAATGGTGCCGTCCGGTCCGAAGAGAATGAGGTGAGGAATGCCGGAAATGCCGTAGATTTCAGTAGGAACTGCCTGTGCATCAATGATATGGTTCCAGTTCACGCCATAAACCTTGGCAGTGTCGATGGAAGCCTGTGGCTTGTCCCAAACGGCTACGCTGACTACATCGAAGTCCTTGCCGCGGAACTCCTCGTAAGCCTTCTTCACGTAAGGAATCTCAGCCTTGCAAGGTCCGCACCAGGATGCCCAGAAATCCACAAGGATGTATTTTCCCTTGCCTACATAGTCAGAGAGGCTTACATCTCCATTTTCACCTTTCACTGTGAAGTCGGTGAACATCTTGCCCTCGGCAGTATTGAGGCGTGCGGTGAGGGCTGACTTCATCCTGCTTATCTGGGGAGTAGCAACGACTGTAGAGTCAAGAGTATTGATGAGCGAGTCAAGCTCAGTGTCCTCAAGGTCATAATAAACCTGCTGGAGGGCAGCAAGAGCCAGGATATTGTCCTTGTTGGCGGAAATGGTCTCAAGGTTGTATGCGGAGAACTTCTCGAAGAACCCATTGGCATACTCCTCCATGAGACGGTCCTTCTCATCGTCAGAGATGCCTGTGCTGTCATTGATGGCACGCATTGTAGTGCGGTACTCCGTCATTGACTCCTTCGTGCGGCTTGTATATTCCTCGAAACGGTTGCTGAGAGAGCCCTTCTTGTCGGACTCGATGACAACTCCGTCACCGGCGAACTTGACAGTAATGACTGTACCGTCAGAAACGAACTGGCCTCTGGATGATCCGGCGGTAATCATGCCCGCAGCGAGCTTGTCAACAGGAAGATTGATAGAGAATTCAGGCACGCCATTGAGAGCAATGACAGTGTCAATACCCTGTGAAGGAAGGGAAACGTGCACCTCATCGATTCCGTCAAGGCCTGAGACCTTGCCCTTGAGGACGGTCTGGCCGTTGTTTGATGTACAGGCCGCAGCCACTGCAACGGCGAGGACAATGTTGAAAATTTGTTTCATAAATAATTATCTGATTAGCAGACTGCAAAAGTACAAAAAAATACTATCCAAAACAATGCTGTCAGAATGCGTAAGTATAGGAAATCCCCAAGGAGAAATCCCATGCCCTCTGATAGAATATCGCATATACCGGATTGCCGTTCTTGTCATAAACCGGGAAGCCGGAAGCATCTTCCGCAATTTTCAGATTGCCGTTTTTCTTGGCATCGAAACTCTTGTCGTAGGTATAGTCACCAAGAAGATAGAAGTCGAGAGACTGCCTGCGGGTCAGCCTCCACTCGACACCGGGCTGGAGACGTACCCTGTTGATATAGACGTCATTGTAACTGATGTTGTCCCCGGGTTCGGCGGAATAGGCCGGATTGTTGAAATGGACATTGTTCAGGGTGTTGCGGAGCTCTACGGAAATATAAGGTTCAATTGGCCTGCTGCGTGGGGCCCAGGCTGCCTTCAGACGGCTTCTGAGCGCAAAGGCATTCCTCGGATTCTGGTAAATGTTCATCTCCCCGGTCCTGTGGGTCATCTGGAATCTTTCCCTAAGCGAAAACTTGAACTGCCCGGCTTTGTACATACCGGTAAGGTCCAGGATTGCCCTGTGCCTGAGGCTCCACTGCCATCCGTCAGTCTCGTCAAACTTGTGGAGATTCATCAATGTATAGGCCGCCCCGACCTTGAAATACGGGCAGACCTTCCAGCTCAGGCCCACGGTGGTGTAGAATCTGTCCACCGAACTGAAATCGTCCTTCAGCCGGAATTCCTCGGAAATATTGACGTGCAGGCCATTGACTATCTTCTTGTCCAGCTCGGCCGAAATCCTCGCCCTGAAATCGAAGTCCATATCCTCGTGGACTTGGGCCCGGGCCAATGACGGGAGCACTATGGCAAGGCAAAATGCGATGATTCTTGTCTTTGTCATATCAGTCATTATTGAAATCCCTTTCCCGGACAATGGTGTTGATGGAGTCGGACTCCCCCTTGGCGAGATAGTAGCTGACCTTGAGCCAGGCAGCATCCCGCAGGAAGTCCACGTGGCCTATCTCGATATCCTCAACCTTCACACCCACCCGTTTCTCAATGTCCGCAATGAGTTCCGCCCGACGCTCAGGGACAATGTTCTCTATCTTGTCATAAAGCACAATCTTGGTGGTGAGTCTCCCCTTACGGGTCCTGCCGCTGAAATATTCAATAACCATCAGAAGGCTGATTACCAATAAATTGGCAATTACAAGCTCTGCGTATGAAATATTCAGGGCAAGACCGTTGATGACTGCCACAGTAATGATGACGAAAAGATATGTCATTTCCCTCACAGGCACCGTCTCGGTCCTGTATCTTATGACCCCGAAGATGGCGAAGAGTCCCAGCGTGAGGCCAATCTGGAGCTTGACGCTCTCCATCAGGAAAATGAGGAGGAACATTGCGGAGGCGAATGCGAGGAAAGTGACGCAGTACTCGTTCCTTCCGTTTTTCTTCCTGTAAATGAGATATGTAATGACCCAGCTGACGAGAAGGTTGAAGGCGAATCTCAGCAGAAGGTTGTAGAGGTTTGTAGCCTCAAGAAGCGGTACTCCAAGGAAGGTGGTCCCGTTGGTGACGGTGTAGCCGAACTCTTCGGCGATTGTCGGGTCGAATTCCGGGAAATCTTGTATCATCTTGCAAGTAATTTATTATCAGTTAATTTCTCTATTGTCCTGATCTTCTTTATAAACCTGGACTTCTTGATGTCAGGGACGGTGAGGACGGTGCCGATACAGTATTTGCTAACCCGGACAGGTTTCACCCTCAGGTCCAGCAGGATGTCCCTTATATCAGAATGGCAGTGACCTTCCTGCTTGAGTTCAATGATGACAGCGTCCGCCAGACCTGAATTGAGTCCCGTCCTGATATTCTCGAACCGCAGCCCGCTGTCAATGGTGAGTCTCTCTGTCTTGGCATTATTGACGAGGGTAATGCGGCTGAACTCCGTCCTAGTGGAAGGACTTATGCCGGAGGCCGTGAACTCTGTCCTTGAACTTATGAACTCCTCTGCAGCATTGTCACCGGCAAAAGAATTGAACTCCCCGGAGGGGATGGCAATGCGTTTTTTCTTCGTCCTGCCACGATTGTTCTTCTTCTTTATCTCAAGAAATGTGTCACCTGATGAAAGATAAGTCCGGGTACGTATTTTCCTCCTGTCCAACCGGCGGTTCTGATGATCAAGATACATCCTGTAACCATCTGTATCATAATACAATGTATCATAATCTGCAACCCTGCTGCCGGCTGTCTCAAGCACCCTGTAATACGGAACCGCCCTCCTGAGAATCTCCCCGAGGGTAGTGAGTGTAGTAAGGTATTTCGTGTCAACCCGGTTCATCAGCTTTATGGAATCCATCTCATCCAGAGTGATTCCAGCCATTTCCGACAGGATTCCGCGAATGCCTTCCCCGTATAGGCCGCCTTTCCCCATCAGTTACGGTTCATCGAATACATACTCGAACACCTTGACAGTCAACAATTTGCCATTCGGGGCATAATTGTACTGCTTCTTCTTGGTGCCATTCTCATTCCATTCGTATTTGCGGATACGGACAGGCTTGTTCCTGTCGTCGTATTCGACTTCCTTGACCACCCGGCCGTTCTCGCCGTACTCCATTGTCTCCCTCCATTTCTGGCCGTAGGAGGCATATTCTATCTCCTCAACCTTGCGGCCCTGGGAGTCGTATTTGGTCTGGCGGTCCAACCAGCGGGTCTTGGTCCTGGCATCGGTATTCCATTCCTTCACTACCAGATTCTTACGGCCTTCACGCTTGGCCAGGGTGGCCGGGTCGAGTTCCTGGGCGGACATAGTGATGCCGCAGAACAATGCCGCCAATGTTATTATTACACTCCTTGTCATAGTCAGATGATGATTATCCGGCCCGTCAGGCTACTTGCTCAACAGGGAGGAGGTAGCCGTGAACGAGTTGGACACTGATGCCGTGCCGCCGGTATAGTAATATGTTCCCATTATGGATGTGGAGCCGGAAGGAGCGGTGGTTCCCGACATTCCATACTTGTACGTACTTCCGCTCGCCAGAGATGGCGCCGCAATATACGTGACCCTGCTTGTCATTGCCTTCGGCACATAGGTGGAGAATATCACTTTCCCGGATGAATCCGTAAGTGTGAAATATCCTGCAGTAGCCGTGAATGAACTCAGTTTCACTACCGGGACGGAACAAGAAGGGGAGCCGGAGCTCATTGACGAACCGGCTGTGGTGAACAGGGTTCCTCCGGAAATGGTTATTCTCGAGGCGCTGTCACAGTCCAGGGCCTCCTCGGTGGAACTGTGGGAAAACAGGGCTCCGCCTTTGATGAGGATAGATCCTGTCTTTCCATAATTGGAGTCAACAGCATCGTTGTTTGTAGAATATACGAAGACATTGGCCCCGTTGAAGACAATCTGGCCGGCGGAATTGATGCCGTCGT
>JBJEBP010000170.1:0-10400 GCA_051870135.1 Candidatus Cryptobacteroides sp.
TCAAAATCCATCGGGTCTTTCCTTACCGACAAATCAAGCGAAAGATCCCTCGGACCCACAAACAGCATATCTACGCCTTCCACAGCCGCAATCTGTCCGGCGGCCTCCACACCTTCCCTGCTCTCTATCTGTGCAAGGAAAAGCGGGGGTTCCCAAGTCAATGTATCCATGACCGGATTCATTCCGAAATCCATAGCCCGGACAGAAGTGGAAAATCCACGCGAACCCATTGGAGGATAGCGCATTGCATCCACTATAGCCGCAGCCTGTCCAGGGCTTGAAACGTGAGGAACCATAATGCCATGGGCCCCGGCGTCAAGAACCCTTGATATTATGGACGGTTCAGGTGTCCTGACCCTGACTATTGGCTTTACATCAGGGCATCTGAGAGCCTGAAGGTTCTGGAGAAGATTCGACTCATTGATGCATCCGTGTTCCATGTCGAAGAGCATCCAGTCGAATCCCATCATTGATACAATTTCGGTCACAACCGGGGAGCCTATTGAAATAAACGTCCCCTTTCCAAGTGTTCTGGTCATATTCTGTTTCATTTCAAATCCTGTATTTCAAATGTTCCTTCCAATCCTCTTACCGCAGATTCAAGTCTGGAGAGAGTTATTTCTTTCAGATTGTTGTCACCGTTCCCGCCATTCGGCACCAGGAAAAAGTCATTCCGGCGACTGAAATATCCTGCGCCAACGCGGATAACCGCCTTGAATATCATGTTCCTGAGCAAATGGAGCCAAAACCTTTTCTCAAATCTTTCCGGTAATGGCCTTACGGCGGCATAGCCTTCAAACAAAGGCTCAAGTTCATCCCAGGAATGATAGCAGGCCATCAATGAAAGATCATCCACAGAATCGCCCATAATAGTGTCATCCCAGTCAATCACCGACACAATGCAATCCGGACGTCCTATGAGGTTCCAGAATGCTATATCCTTGTGTACCAGACATCCGCGCTCAAGGTCAAGACAATCGGAAGAGGAAGTGATTGCTTTCCTGATTGCTGAATCCAAGGCCGGTGTTATAAAATGTTCTGAGACAAGATAGTCGAGATGTCTCTCAAGATTCAGATAATAGTACTCAGGATATGTCTTGTGGAGTGCCTCAAGATGGCCGGTCCCAGCTAGTTCAATGGTATTGAACGGACCGAAACCACCAGTTGTTATTGATTGCCAGGCGGCAATATAACCTCCCAGCTGCCGCATTATTGTCCGGGTTTCCAGTCTGCCCGCCTTGTAGATGTCATTGAGGTCAGGGTCCGAGAATTTCTCCATCAGCTGATATGCGAATGGATATTCTTTCCTTGTCACATCCACTTCAAAGATTTTCGGCGTCGGCACACCGAGTTCACGAACTCTCCTTATTACTTCCGTCTCCACAAGCATATATCCGTCACCGTCATCACCGTCCTCTATACGTATAAAATAGTCGGATCCGCCACGTGAGATGATGAAATTCTTATGATTTCCCTGCCCGCAGTTCTTTCCGATTACAAAATGCGAATCACCGAAGTAATTGATACATAGTGCCCTGACCTGTTCACGCAAAGCTGACAAGTCATTTTCACCGGTCTTGGCAAGAGAGTTCATCCTCTCTGGCCGGTCACATTTCCAATAGTAAATATCTTCTCTATTTTTCATCTTTAGGGGCTGATGTTATTCTCCATACAGAAGCCAGAATCCCGCCTACGACAGTCTGCATAACAGAGCAGAAAACAGAAGGTACGCTTATCATCGGCATATAGGCCGGAAAATTATTCCGGGCAAGGACAGCTGCAAGTCCTCCGTTCTGCATACCCGTTTCGCAGGCCACTGCCTTGGATATCGGGACACTGTAGCCGAACAATTTGGCGAGATAATAGCCCAGCCCGAATCCGAGACTATGCAGAATGGTTGCGGCAATGGTTAGTTTCCCGGCATATTCGAGCAGTTGTTCCTTTCCCTCCACAACTGCCGGAGCAATGATGGCTCCCGAAATGAATACGATTGCAATAGTTGATACTACGGGACCTGTCTGGCCGAGTTTCTCGACGAATTTCGGAAATCGCCAATTGATTATGGCTCCAAGCAGAACAGGCAGGAGAACCACTTCGACAACATTCAGGAACATTCCCCAGGCATCAACCGGAACCATCTGTCCCGCCAGCAGTTTTGTGAGCAAAGGTGTGAACACGATGCCCAAAATCGTGGATACGGCGGTAGATGTGACAGATAGCGCCAGATTTGCCCTTCCGATATAAGCAATCATATTCGAGGCTGTGCCACCGGGACAACAGGCAACGATAATCAGTCCGACGGCGAATTCCTGAGGCAGCCCCATGCACAATGCTATAAGCCAAACAGACAGCGGCATAATGGTATATTGCGATATAGCCGCAAGAACCACAGTCTTTGGCTGGCTGAACAATTCCTTGAAATCGCTGATTTTCAATGTCAGGCCCATGCTGAGCATTACAAGAGCCAGTGCGAATGTAGAATAGCCTCCCCTGGCGAACCACAGGAAGGAATCCGGCCAGATATAGCCGAGCACGAAGCTCAGCACTATCCAGACTACATAAAGGTTTATGAACCAGTTAATTAGTTTTTTCATTATGTGATTACTATTTTAATATCATCAATCGGTTATTGCAAAGGTTGTAATTCTTTGCTCAAAATGCAATCGTTTGCAAAGATTATAACAAAATCTTAACATTTCCATAGACCAACAATAATGACAACTTCCTTATGTATTTCTCAACGATGATTTTCTGACAACGAGTTCCGTATCAAGCACAATCCTCTGGGGCTTGTCCCCATTGATTGCCTTCAGCATCAGCCTTGCAGCCTCTTTCCCGATTTCATACGGAAACTGCTCCACGGATGTCAGCGGTGGATCCAGATATTTGTCCCAAGGCTCGTTTACAAATCCGACAATGGCAACCTGTTCCGGCATCTTGACTCCATTTGCGGCAAAAACTTCCATTGCGGCTTTGGCTGCGAAATCACCTGAAAACAGAATGCCCTCAGGCAGCTCGTTCCTGGACAACAGCCTGTTCGCATATTTCACGCCTTCCTCCGGAGTGGTAAGAGCGGTATATACCCAGTTGCGTTCGACCTTGATACCGGCATCGGCCATAGCCTGCCTATAGCCCTTCTCCCTGGCATTCCACATTGACACATTCTGCAGGCCACGATAATGGTAAATGACACGGCAGCCCTGTTCAATCAGATGTTTTGTAGCATTGTAAGCTCCCTGATAGTCATCCTGCACAACGCTGCTCATCCCCTCAAGCGGCATCAGCCTGTCAAACATCACCACGGGAATACCTTTGGCAATCAAATCTTTGTAATGCTGGTAATCAGTTGTTTCCGCAGCGACGGCGGCAATGACGCCAACAACCTTGCCTTGTGACAACGAATCGATGACTTTCTTCTCCCGCTCATAAAAATTGCCTGTCGAAGCTATAAGCAATTCATAGCCTGCATCATAAATAACTGACTCAACACCGGCAATCGCTTCAACGAAATAGTTGCGGTTGATCAACGGAACGACCATTCCAATAGTATTGGTCCGGCCGGTTTTCAACGCCACAGCTATCGGATTCGGAGAAAAGCCCAGACGTTTAGCCTCATCAGCAACACGCTTGCGGGTCTTCTCTGAAATCAGATTGCTTCCGTTCAGCGCACGGGACACGGTAGCCGTGGAAACACCAAGGCTTCTGGCAATATCGGCTATGGTTGCTGGTTTGTTGGGCATTGATTTCCTGTTTGTAAACGTTTGCAAATCTAAAGAGATTTTCCTATAAAAACAAATTTTTACAGGTCTTTTCCCAGCACTACGGTCCGCTTTTTTGTTTTTAATTATTATTCATTAAATTTGCAGGTTACATAAATAAAATCGGTATCACTTTAATACATTATATTTTACATGAGTATCCAGCAGGATAATATCAAGATTCTGGCAGAGCGCAGGGCCAAGGCCTCGATGGGAGGCGGCCAGAAAAGAATTGATGCGCAGCACCAGAAAGGCAAGCTCACAGCACGTGAGCGCATTGCATTGCTTCTCGACGAAGGCAGTTTCGAGGAATTCGACATGTTCGTACAGCATCGTTGCACGAACTTCGGAATGGACAAGCAGCACTTCGACGGAGACGGAGTTGTCACCGGACAGGGCACCATTGACGGCAGGCTCGTCTATGTATTCGCCCAGGACTTCACCGTGTCGGGTGGTTCGCTCGGAGAAGCAATGGCACAGAAAATCTGCAAGGTGATGGATATGGCGACCCGCAACGGGGCCCCTTGCATCGGACTTAACGATTCAGGCGGAGCGAGAATCCAGGAAGGCATCAATTCCCTCGCAGGCTTCGGCGAAATCTTCGAGAGAAACATTCTCTCATCCGGAGTTGTTCCGCAGATTTCCGGTATCTTTGGACCTTGCGCGGGCGGAGCCGTTTACTCCCCTGCCCTGACTGACTTCACAGTCATGGTCAAGAACACCTCCTACATGTTCCTCACCGGCCCTGCCGTTGTGAAGAGCGTGACCGGAGAGAACGTATCTTCCGAGGATCTCGGAGGAGCAAGCGTCCACGCCAGCAAGAGCGGTGTCGCACATTTCGCCGCTGAGAATGACGAGGACGGAATCAGGATTATCAAGGAACTTCTGGGTTATCTCCCGCAGAACAATATGGAGGAGGCACCGGTGGTTCCTACTTCAGACCCGGTTTCAAGGGTGGATGACAGCCTCAATGACATCATCCCGGACAGCCCGAACAAGGCCTACGACATGTACTATGTCATCAGGAGCATTGTGGATGACGGAAAATTCTTCGAGGTTCACAAGAGCTATGCCCGCAACATCATTGTCGGCTTCGCCCACATGAACGGCAGGAGTGTCGGCATCGTGGCCAACCAGCCTAAGGTGATTGCCGGAGTGCTCGACATCAATGCCTCCAGGAAGGCTGCAAGGTTCGTGCGTTTCTGCGACGCATTCAACATTCCACTTGTCACCCTCGTGGACGTGCCGGGCTTCCTCTGCGGAACGCAGCAGGAATACGGAGCAATCATTGCCAATGGTGCAAAACTTCTCTACGCATACGGCGAGGCTACCGTGCCTAAGGTGACAGTCACCCTCAGGAAATCCTATGGCGGAGCCCATATCGTAATGAGCTGCAAGCAGATACGCGGAGACATCAACTACGCCTGGCCATCTGCCAACATTGCCGTGATGGGTGCGGACGGAGCCGTCCAGATTCTCTATGGCAAGGAAATCAAGGCAGTCGAGGACCCTGCGGAGCAGCAGAAAATCGCTGAGGAGAAGAAGAATGAGTACAATGATCTCTTCTGCAATCCTTACCAGGCTGCCAAGATGGGCTACATTGACGATATCATTGAGCCGCGCAACACCAGGTTCAGGGTCATCAGGGCTCTCGAGTCCCTTGCCGGCAAGAAGCAGAGCATCCCTGCCAAGAAGCACGACAACCTTCCTCTTTAGACCGATCGGACGATATGAGAAAGGCAATATTGACATACGCCCTCATCCTCGCCTCCATCCTTTCATTCTCCGCGGCAGGCCAGAATGTCAGCGATCTCATCATTTCGGAGATAATGCCGGCATCGGACAGCGGAATTGTGGATGACTATGGACGGAGGAACGGATGGATTGAGATTTACAACAAGTCCCAGGGCACGGTGAACTTCGCGGGCTGCTACCTGACGGATGACAGGAGCAACCTGAAGAAGTGCATGATATCCAAGACTGACGCCCGGACCAAGGTCGGCCCGCGCCAGGTAGCCCTCTTCTATGCCTGCGGTGACAGCAATGACGGGACATTCTACATTGATTTCCAGATTGCCAGGGGAATGACCGTTTACCTTGTCAGCAATGACGGAAGAACAATCATTGACTCATTGACAGTGCCTTCCGCTCTTCCTTGCGGCAAATCGGCCGCGAAGGTGGCACACGACATACGCCAGCAGCAATGGGATGTCGTGACTGACGGCATTGACCCGACCCCGATGATGGTGAACGGGCAGAAAGGCAAGGAATCCGGAAGCGAGAAGCTCGCCCACGATGACCCTTACGGCCTGGTGCTCACGCTCGTGTCCATTTCCGTGGTATTCGCTGCCCTCCTGATTCTCTGGTGGCTTTTCGCCCTGCTCGGAATCAGTCTCGGCGGCACAAAGAAGAAGCCTGCCGTGAAAAAGGGCAATGGGAAAATGACGCCTGAGGTGGCGGCGGCCATCGGTCTGGCTCTCGACCGGGAACTCGGCGGTGAGGTATATGCTGCGATTGCGCTTGCAATGCACCAGTATATGAACGACACCGTTCACGACAAGGAGAGTTACATTATTACAATCAGGCACAACCAGAGTGCCTGGAACAACAAGGAACAGGGATTCCGCAAATATCCAAGATAAAGAACAACGGTTATGAAAGAGTATAAATTCAAAATCAACGGCAACGAGTACAATGTTGCCATCAACTCCACTGAGGGAAATATCGCAGACGTCACAGTGAATGGCGTGGCATATCAGGTTGAAATGGACAATGTCCTTCCTGCGGCTCCGGTCCAGGCAGCACCTGTACAGGCCGCTCCGGCAGCCCAGGCTGCTCCTGCTGCACCTAAGCCGGCCGCTACACCTGCAGGCGCTGGCAAGGCGGTGACTGCTCCAATGCCTGGTGTCATCCTCGAAGTTTCCGTAAAGGAAGGCGACACTGTTTCCGCAGGCCAGAAGGTGGCTGTTCTCGAGGCAATGAAGATGGAGAATGAAATCCAGGCCGAGAGCTCAGGCACAGTTACAAAGATTCACGTGGCCAAGGGAGACTCAGTTTCCGACGGCACTCCTATCGTAACTATCGCATAATCAGACAATGAGTCAGATAATCAGCAGTTTACAGCAATTCTGGCAGTTTACGGGATTCTGCAATATGACTTGGCAGCATCTCGTGATGATTGTCATCGGCATTGTGTTCATCACTCTAGCCATCAAGAAGGAGTGGGAACCTTTGCTACTCGTCCCGATTGGATTCGGTATGATTATCGGCAATATTCCGATGTTCCCGGGTCTCAATATCGGAGTCTATGAGGACGGCTCGGTGCTGAACATTCTCTATCAGGGTGTAAGGCAGGGCTGGTATCCTCCTCTGATTTTCCTCGGTATCGGTGCGATGACTGATTTCTCCGCCCTGATATCCCAGCCGCGTCTCATTCTCATCGGAGCGGCTGCACAATGCGGTATTTTCGGAGCCTATCTCCTGGCATTGGCATTGGGCTTTGCCCCGAACGAGGCCGGCGCTATCGGTATCATCGGAGGAGCCGACGGTCCTACCGCCATCTTCCTTTCTTCCAAGCTGGCACCGGACCTTATGGGTGCCATTGCCGTATCGGCATATTCCTACATGGCCCTTGTACCGGTAATCCAGAAGCCGATCATGAAGCTTCTGACCACGAAGAAGGAGCGTCTTATCAGGATGCCTGCTCCTCGTGCTGTCAGCCAGAGGGAGAAAATCATCTTCCCTATCGTGGGCTTCCTGACAACTGCATTCATCGTTCCTTCCGGACTTCCGCTCCTCGGTATGCTTTTCTTCGGTAATCTCCTGAAGGAGAGCGGTGTAACCAGGAG
Organism: Candidatus Cryptobacteroides sp.; assembly: GCA_051870135.1. Lineage (GTDB taxonomy): Bacteria > Bacteroidota > Bacteroidia > Bacteroidales > UBA932 > Cryptobacteroides. The sequence goes on from JBJEBP010000170.1 coordinate 7,607, forward strand.
GCTGGCGGAGACTGCAAGGGGTCCTCTCGTGGATGTCATCACGATTCTGATTGGAGTCACAGTGGGATGCTCCACCCAGGCGGACAAGTTCCTCTCTGCCAATTCGGTCAAGATTTTCTGCCTTGGTCTCCTATCATTCGTGATTGCGACGACCTGCGGAGTTCTCTTCGTGAAGTTCATCAACCTCTTCCTGAAGGAGGGCAAGAAAATCAATCCTCTGATTGGCAATGCGGGTGTATCCGCAGTTCCTGACAGTGCGAGGGTATCCGAGATGGCAGGCCGCGAGGCCGACCCGACGAACCATCTCCTGATGCACGCCATGGGCCCGAATGTCGCCGGCGTCATCGGTTCCGCTGTCGCAGCCGGTATCCTGCTGGGATTTCTGGGATAATTCAGTTTTCAAGAATCTTTTTTAGGGGGCTTGGTTCAAGCTCCCTTTTTTTGTTGGAGGAACTGGCCCAAAAGCCATTCTTTGTCATCTCGACCTTGAGTATCTCATAATTCTTTGTCATCTCGACCGAGCAAAGCGAGTGGAGAGATCTGTTTAACATCGTCATGCCTGACTGGTTTCGTCATGCCCGGACCGATATTCGTCATGCCCGGCCCGACCGGGCATCTTGTTTCAAATCCATCGGCATTGTAATAAATCGTTCCGGAGGATAACATTCGGAAAACTAAATCCCTCCCACTTCGTGGGCACCCTCCCGTTCACAAGGCCACGGGCGGCCGTGGTTTTCCGAATGTCACCCTCCGGAATCACTACAGTCTTGTCTATACATTATTGGAACCGGCTTATGCTAAAGCCTCTTTTATGTCATCTCGACTGTAGTTGCTCCTTCATCCTCTGGTCGACACCGGTTCCAAAACATCTTCTTTATCATTTCTACCGGGCGAACAGTATCGGTACCATGCGCTGAATTGTTTATCATGAATGGCATATTCTGTCTTTCGGGCACTTCCCTTCATTATATCAATCAGCCCTTTCCTTGACAACATAACCAATAAGGACATTATTTCCGGGCTTGTCATCCCGGTTATTGTCCTTATGTCTCTCAACAAGGCCGGATTCCCAAAATCGAGAAGAGCAACCACTATTGACCTTTGCGGTAAGGTCAAGGCGCTGACAATAGTCTTGAAATATGCGTCGAGAGGCCCCAATGCGTCCGATACTATTTCTTTGGCACTTTTGCTGTATTGTCTTATGGATGCCAACAGGGAGCAACTTTCTGGAGTACACCCAATTATTGAGAATACCTCATTAAATAGTTCTTCGTCCGGTATCTCTGATGAATCCCTTATCTCCGAGACAAGTCTTATTCCGGTATTTGTGTCCAGTTCGTTCAATGTATGCAACATGAATGAATCATACAGGGGCGAGGAATATGAAGTGAACCCATATGTGAGAGCCCCTCCTGTCCCGACTATTATCGGACCTCCCTCCGAATATATGATTTCCCTTAACTTGTACAGGGTATCATCAGAGGATACGGAGATGAAGCTGTCGAAATCATCAAGCAACCAGACCATTCTATGGACGCTGTCTGAGTTTTCCAAGTCCTCCACCTTAAGTTCAGGGCTGAGCAGGCAGCTTATGTATTCGATATGATACCTTTCGTCCCGACTCAGCCTATTTCTAATAGATTGCAGGACTGAAGTCTTTCCATATCCTCGCTCTCCAATAATGTAATGGCACTGTGGAATGCTGTTTTCTGACTCGGACAAAATGCTGTCCACCAACTCTTCAATTAGTTTCTGATGAATGTCCATATTGCTCTATCACCTAACGAATTTGTTGAACCAGTACTGACGGATTACTGGAGATCGGAAGACGATGTTCCCATTGTCATCCCCCATAAGATAGCCATCTGTATCCAGCATCTGTCTCACTTCAGAGTATACGATGCCGGAGTCCTCTCCCTGGAGGCAGCCCGGTTTTATAATGGATTCAAGATGCCTTCTGTCAGATTTGTGTTTTGGCGTGCAAAGGTAATTGAGTAGCAATTGGGCGGGCTTCTCATATTTACCATATCCGGACAGCCTTTCGCTCCACGATGACAGTTGGTGCTCTCTGATGATCAGCTCAATAATCTTGTCGGATGCAGCGGACATGCCGATGTTTTTATATTCGGCGGTACAGCGGTGATAATAGTTGAAGAAGAGTTGGATGAAGAAAGGCAATTTCCATCCTAATTTCGTCAGTATTATTTCCGTATCATCTTCAGTGAATGGCTCCATTCCCTGCCCGGTGCATAATTGGTACAGGAGCCCTGATGCTTCCTCGTATGACATCTCACCCAGTTTAAAAGGTGTCAGGTCATTTATGGTGTAGCTCAGGTTGTTTCGGCTCGCATAGTTGGTTATGCTGACCGAGCTGCAGAATATCCATACAATCTGATTTTGGCTGTTTTGCCTCAGTTTTCTCAGCCAATTCAATATTGACTCAACCGCCTCGATGCCACGTTGTTCTTCTATCCTTTGAAGAAATACCGCAAGTTCGTCAATGACCACTATAACCCTGCTCTTGTTGACAGACCCTATCATCTTCTCGACCTCTGAATAGAATTTGACAGCATCCTCCCTGAATTCAAAGCCTACTCCCCTGAATTCAACCTTCCTGACCTTATGCAGCATACGGCCGACGCTGTCCATCATCCCATAAAGCCTGGACTCTTCCGACTTGACCTTTCGGAAGCAGTCAGCAAGGCGGTCACCAAATTCCTGTTCATTGCTCACGCCTTGTAAATCAAGATATACGCTGCGATAACCTCTGTCCTCTGAAAGTTCAATAAGCTTC
>JBJEBP010000171.1:0-6043 GCA_051870135.1 Candidatus Cryptobacteroides sp.
ACCAGCCCTGGCTGAGGGTGCCCTGAGGACCTCCGAGGCATATCAGGATTGAAGGATAGACCTTCGTGGAGTCAAATTCAGGCGGATATACAACCCAGGTGAGCATATCCTTGCCATCTACGGTCTTTACCATCCTTGCCTCCGTGCGGTGAGGAGCAACTTGTGAGAGAATGTGCTCGTTTTCAGATGTCAGTGCCTCGCAGCTGCCGTCTTTCTCATTGATTTTCACAAGTTCGGTAGGGAAGTCCATGCTGCACCAGCTGGCTAGAATATCTGTGCCGTTCTCTGTCTCGAGGATAGCGAAAGGAGAATTGAAGTCATACCACTTGTCTTCGCCTGTGATGCGGACAATCTCCTGTCCGTCAGTCTTGTACAGGGCCTGGAGACCCTCCGTGAGGGCATTGAACCAGAGCCATTTCCCGTCCGGGCTCCAAACCGGTCCGGCAGCATTGTACTTGAAACCGGCTGTCAGGTCACGGATGTTCCGGATTTCCGGCAGGCCGTCATTGACATAGCTGACATCGGCCATCATCAGCCTTGTCTTGTCTGCCTCGTAGCCGTCCCTTTCCATGCTGAGCCAGGCGATGCGGCTTCCGTCCGGACTCCAGACAGGGTCTGTGTCATAGCCGCCTCCCATAGGGATTACCTTGCATTCCCCGTTTGCGACATTGTAGATATATATCTCAGTATCAGTGCTGAACGCATACTGTCTTCCGGTTTTCTTGCGGCAGGAATAGGCGATGAACCTTCCGTCCGGGCTCCAGTCCAGCTGCTCGATGCCGCTGAACGGCTCGGTCGGGAGTTCGTAGGTTTCATTCTCCCCGGCAAGAATGTCAATGCCGGTCTCCGTGCTTACAGTCTTGTCGAGCCCGGCAATGAAAGTGTGAGGCACCTCTGTAACCCAATGGTCCCAATGCCTGTACATCAGGTCATCCGTCTTGTATGCAGTGGCCTTGTCCAATGCCGGGTCCGAGTCGGCCGGAGTGCTGACAGCCCCCTTGACTGAGCTTACGTACATAATCCTGCTTCCGTCCGGCGAGAGCTTGAACTCACTTATGCCGGCAGGCACATCGGATATTTTGGTCTTCTTCACCAGTTTGGGTGAGTTACCGCCCAGCCCTCTTACAGAGGCCTTCCATATCTGGCCCTTCTGGATATACATGATACTGCGCCCTTGATCAGTCCACCTGGCGCAGCTGATGCTGCTTCCCTCCCGGGTCAGCTGTCTTCGTCCGGTTCCGTCTGCATTGACAATGAACAGATTGCGGCAACTTCTGTTGTCCCGGATGGATGTGTAGCTCACCCCGTAGAGAATTGTCCTGCCGTCGGGTGAAAGCTGGGGGTCGGAGAGACGGCCCAGGGAAAGCATTACCTCCGGTGTCATCTTTCCGTCAGTCACTGTTATTTCGGACTGCCCGATGTATCCGGCAACCTCCTTGTCGGAGCAATTTGTGAAATTAATCATTGCAATAGCGAATGCGGCGGCCAAAAACAGGCCTCTTGTTGAGATTGAATGTGCCATAAGTAATTGCGGTTCCCGGTAATTTCAGGAACATCTTTGCGAAGATAGCGATAATTCTTGTGCTTTTTGCGAATTAATCGTGGATTTTCCGTAAATTTGAAAGTTATGCAGACCAAGGAAAGACCAACAATATATCTCTATACGGACGGGGCGGCGAGCGGAAATCCCGGCCCGGGCGGCTTCGGCGTTGTCCTGAAGTGCGCTGGCCTCACCAAGGAAATCAGCGGAGGCTTCCGCCTCACGACGAACAACAGGATGGAACTTCTTGCCGTGATAGTGGGCCTGGAGGCGATAAAATGGGACAATGCCGTGGTGGAGGTATGGAGTGACTCCTCGTATGTCGTCAAGGCCGTCACAGAGGGATGGCTCCTGAATTGGGAGAAGAAATGTTTCGCCAAGGTGAAGAATCCGGACCTCTGGGTCAGGTTCCTGAAAGTGTACAGAAGGCACAGGGTCACATTCCATTGGCTCAAGGGCCATGCCGGGCATCCGGAGAATGAGAGATGCGACGAACTGGCCGTCAATGCCGGCGGGGGTGCCGCGGCGCGGGGTGAGATTCTTCCTCCGGATGAGGCGTACGAGAATGAAAATGCCGGGATGCAGTTGTTCCAATGATGTCCGGGAACATCTTGATAATCCGTGGATTTTCCTTATATTTGAAAGATTTGTAAAACAACATACGATGATAAACAATAAAATTACTGTCGGCATCACCCAGGGTGACGGCAACGGAATAGGATATGAGGTCATAATCAAGGCATTGGCCGACCAGAGAATATTGGATTCATTCACTCCGGTGATATACGGCTCGTCCAAGGTCTTCGGTTTCTACCGCAAGCTCATTCACAATCTTGACCCGCTTGATACATACGTCATCAATTCGGCCAGGGATGCGAAACTGAAGAAAATCAATATTCTCAACTGCCTGCCTGACAATGTGTTCGTGGAGCCCGGCCAGTCCACTCCGGAATCTGCAAAGTCCGCAATAATCTCGCTTGAGAGAGCTGTGGCGGACCTCAAGGCCGGGGACATTGACGTGCTCGTTACCGCCCCTATCAACAAGAGGGCGATGTCCTCCGCAGGCTTCGGCTTCACAGGACATACGGAGTATCTCAAGAAAGAGTTCGGGGCTTCGGATGTGGCAATGTTCATGATTAGCGAGCATCTGAAAATCGGTGTGGTTACCGGCCATATCCCGCTCAAGGATGTGCCTTCCAGCATCAGCCAGGAGAAAATCCTGACCAAGCTCCGTCTTATGGATGCCTCCTTGAGACGTGATTTCTGTGTTACGAAGCCGAAGATTGCTGTTCTCGGTCTCAATCCGCATTGCGGTGACGACGGACTTCTCGGCAATGAGGAGGAAACCATCATAGCTCCGGCTGTAAAGGCGGCAAACGAGGAGGGGATAATGGCATTCGGACCTTATTCTCCGGACGGATTTTTCGGGCTTGGCAATTACAGCAATTTCGATGCGACCCTTGCAATGTACCACGACCAGGGTCTCGCACCTTTCAAGGCACTTGATTTCGAGGATGGAGTCAATTTCACTGCCGGACTGCCAGTCGTCAGGACTTCCCCTGACCACGGTACGGCCTACTCGATGGCCGGAAGGGATGAGGCTGACCCGATGTCAATGATGTCCGCAATCTATGCCGCTGTTGACATTTTCAAGCGCAGGCAGGCGTACGACCGGCTTCAGGAGGGAAAGATGCAGGAGCGCCAGACTGATGACCGGCGTCAGGAGCGTCCAGGCAGGAATCAAATCGAGTAGCCCGGTCGGAAAAAACTCTTGTAATGCCGGCGGATGCAAATATATCTGATATTCAATATCTCAAGGGGGTAGGCCCGAAAAGGGCCTTCCTTCTGGGCTCGGAACTTGGTGTCAAATCCGTGTCAGACCTGATACGGATTTATCCGTTCCGCTATGTTGACCGCAGCTCAGTCATTCCCATAGCAGCGGTGCGCAGTGCTGCTGCTATGGTGCAGCTCAGGGCCCAGGTCGTAAGTGCAACATTGATAGACAAGTCCGGTGCCGCGATGGAGCCGGTTGACGGAGTCGTAAAGTTCAATCTTGTCAACCGCTTCTCGGTTATGGTAGCCGACGGGACAGGGATGATGGAGATGGTCTTCTTCAAGGGCATCAAGTACCTGTGGCAGAAGCTTCAGCCCGGCAAGGTCTTCATTTTCTTCGGCAAGCCTTCCCTGTATAACGGGAGATTCAACATGGTTCACCCTGAAATTGATGACCCTGGAGCTGGAACAACACAGCCATCCTCCTCAATGACAGGTATTTACCCATCTACGGAGAAACTCCGCAATGCCGGGGTCACAGCCAAGGTGATGGGCAGGATAATGGCATCCGCCCTGGAGGCAGGCCTGCCGTCGGTGACGGAAACCCTGCCGGATTATGTCATGAGGGAGAAGGGCCTTGTTCCGCTCAGTTTCGCATTGAAGAATATTCATTTCCCGCAGGACCAGGATGCATTGGCAAAGGCTGAATACCGGCTGAAGTTCGAGGAGCTCTTCTTCCTCCAGCTTTCCCTTCTCCGGCAGAAATATGTAAGGAGCCGCAACGAAAGGGGGATTCCGATGCCGAATGTGGGGGAGGCCTTCAACAAATGCTATGCATCATTGCCTTACAGCCTTACAGGGGCACAGAAACGTGTAATCAGGGAAATCAGGGAGGATATGCGGAGCGGCAGGCAGATGAACCGGCTGCTGCAGGGGGATGTCGGTTCGGGCAAGACCATGGTCGCCGTGCTTTCTGCCCTTATTGCATACGGCAATGGCTACCAGTCCTGCATTATGGCCCCGACGGAAGTCCTTGCACGCCAGCATTATACCAATATCATCAAGTATCTCAGGGATACCGGAGTGGAAGTGGCTGTCCTCACCGGTACCACCAGGACCAGGGAGAGAAGGGAGATTCTGGAGAGGCTTGCATCGGGGCAGACCGGCATCATCGTAGGAACACACGCCCTGATTGAGGACAATGTGGTCTTCAGGAATCTTGGCCTTGCCATTATAGACGAGCAGCACCGCTTCGGCGTGGAGCAGAGGTCCCGCCTATGGTCCAAGTCCACGATTCCGCCTCATATTCTCGTGATGACGGCGACACCTATTCCGAGGACATTGGCAATGACATTGTACGGTGACCTGGATGTCTCCGTGATTGACGAGATGCCGCCGGGAAGAGTCCCGGTAAAGACAATCCAAATAGTTGAGCGGCAGCGGCTTGAACTTTATCGCTTCATCAAGGGGCAGATTGCTGCGGGACGTCAGGCCTTCATTGTCTATCCTATGATTTTCGAGAATGAAAAGGTGGACTACAGGAATGTCGAGACGGGTTATGAGGAAATTGTCCAGGCGTTTCCGTTCCCGCCATACAAGGTGGCTATTGTTCACGGACAGCAGAGTGATGAGGACAAGAAGTTCAATATGGACGCATTCGTGGCAGGAAGGGCAAACATCCTGGTCTCGACCACTGTGATTGAAGTAGGGGTGGATGTGCCCAATGCCAATGTGATGGTCATCGAGAGCCCTGAAAGATTCGGCCTCAGCCAGCTCCACCAGCTGCGGGGACGTGTCGGCAGGGGAGGAGGTGCTTCCTGGTGCGTTCTTGTCCGGGGCAACAAGCTCAGCGAGGAGTCACGCAAGAGGCTGGATTTGCTCTGCAGCACGGAGGACGGTTTCGTGCTTGCGGAGGAGGATATGAAAATGAGGGGGCCGGGCGATATGGAGGGAACGCAGCAGAGCGGTCTTCCCATTGAACTTTCCATTGCCTCTCTTGCAAAGGACGGCCGCCTGCTTTCCGATGCAAGGGCTTATGCAGAGATTGTCCTGGAGAGGGATCCGGAGCTTTCCGCGCCCCAGAATGCAAGGCTGCTCATGGAACTCCGCAAGGGAAAATACGACAGGAAGGATTACGGAAAAATCAGTTGATAATCAAACCTTTACGAAAGATATCCCCACTTGCTTCGCCCGGTCGAGATGACAGAAAGGTGCTTTGGACCAGCATCGTAGCATAATAAATGATAATATGGTAACGGAACTCATCAGCAAATATGTCTGGCTGATCCAGACAGTGTCAAAGGCCGGCATTGAAGGTCTGTCTCTCGGGGAGATTCAGTCCCGGTGGGAGCGCAGATGGGATTCCCCTTATTCAAGACGGACATTCTGCAACCACAGGGATGCCGTGGCAGGGATTTTCGGCATTGACATAGAATGCAACCGCTCCACGAGAAAATATTTCATCCGCTATCCTGACTCGCTCGAGGGCAATACGGCCTGGATGGTCAATACGTTTACGGTCAAGAGCCTCCTGGAATTGAGCCGGGAGAGGCTGTCTGGACGGGTATCGGTGGAGAATATACCTTCCGGCCAGGTTTACCTTGCCGATATAATGTCAGCGATGTTGGACAATGTCAAGCTCATCATTTCCTATAAGAAATACTCCAGCGCGGCTCCGGAGACCCTGACAGTCAGCCCTTACGCCCTCAAGGAGGATATGAAGCGCTGGTA
>JBJEBP010000171.1:6143-10309 GCA_051870135.1 Candidatus Cryptobacteroides sp.
GTCATCTCGTTCCGGGCTGTACCGAATACAAGAATGATAATGGATTTATGTTCTTTCGGACCCAAAATCAAAATCCTGTCACCTGCCGTGGTGCGGGATGCCGTAATCGGGGAGTTCCGGAAGGCATTGGAAAATTATTGATTATGCTGAAATTGCAGACTTTAGTTGATGTCGGACAGAGCAATGTCCGTATATCGTTGAATGACAAGATAATGCTTCTTGGAAGCTGTTTCTCCGACAATATCGGGGAGAAGATGTCGCAGCTAGGGTTCAATGTCTGCGTCAATCCGTTCGGGCCGCTCTACAATCCCGTTTCCCTCAGCAATTCCATCGGGCGGATAGCCTCAGGTTTTCCTTTCCGTGAAGAGGAATGTGTCAGGATGGGCGCCGGCTCGGAATTGATTTGCTCATTCAGCCACCATACGGCAGCGGCCAGGGAAGATTGCGATACATTCCTGGCTGATGCCAATGCCGGACTCGCTGCTGCTCACGAATTCTTCGTGGAGGCTGATACCCTGATACTTACATTGGGAACTGCCTGGACTTTCAGGTGGAACGAAAGCGGGGAAATCGTGTCGAACTGCCTGAAAAGACCTGCCGTGGAGTTTACCCGGGAGAGGCTTTCGCTTGCCAATACCGTGGCGGTCCTGAAGTCAGTAGTGTCGCGTTTCTACTCCGGCAAAGCACCCGGGGTCAAACCTAAAAAATTCATTCTGACAGTCAGTCCTATACGTCATTTCAAGGACGGGGCCCACGGCAACCAGCTCAGCAAGAGCATTCTCCTGATGGCTGCTGAGGCTGTCTGTGAGGCATTCCCGGAAGCCTGTGTATATTTCCCGAGCTACGAGATTATGATGGATGAACTCCGGGACTACCGCTTCTATGCCGAGGATATGCTGCATCCTTCCTCCCAGGCCGTGGACTACATCTGGGAGAGGTTCTGTGATTTCGCATTGCCGGAAAATGAAAGACCTGCGCTGGAAGAAAACAGGAAGGCTTTCCTGAGATCCCGGCACAGGCCTCTTCTGCATTCTGGCGGTTCTGCGGATTCTATTGCTCCAGGCGTTCCGCAGCAGCATTGAGTCCCGATTCGAGGAACTCCACGAAGCCGTCCACATCCAGATTGTATCCGCGCACCGGTACAAGCTGTTCCCCTTCCGGTAACAGGATGGTATAGTTCGGCTGGGCATTGACTCCGAAATGCTCCCTTACATAGTAGGAGTTGACACGGCCAAGGTCTTTGAGTACCTTGCCATTTTCCGTTGTAACCCATTTGTCCTCAGGAAGTTTCATCTTGTCATCAGTGTAGAGGGCAACTATTTCGAACTTGTTGCTGAGCAGGTCCAGAACCTCTGTCGCGCTCCATACCCTCTGCTCCATTTCCCTGCAGTTCACGCATCCGTGTCCGGTGATGTCCACGAACACAGGCTTCCCGCTTTTCCTTGCGGCCTCAAGTGCATCATCCACAGATGTGTAGCCCTTCAGCCCGTGAGGGAGATCAATCATCTTGCCGGTTTCAGGAGACCAGGTGACAGTCTCCACCTTTTCGGCTGGACCTGCCCCGATTATGAAATCCTGGGTTTCAAGCGGCGGAAGATAGCCTGAGAGGGCCTTCAGCGGTGCCCCGAACATTCCCGGTATCATATAGACCACGAAGGTGAAGTCAATGATGACGAGGGCGAGGCGGAAAACTCCGATATGCTCCACCTTGTCGTCAGCCTCGAACCTGATTTTTCCAAGGAGGTAGAGGCCGAGAAGGGTGAATGTAACAATCCATATTGCCAGGTAGATTTCCCTGTCGAGGATGCCCCAGTGGTAGGTCTGGTCGGCCACGCTGAGGAACTTGAATCCGAGAGCCACCTCAATGAATCCGAGGACTACCTTCACTGAATTCAGCCAGCTTCCGCTCTTGAGTTTCTTGAGCAGGGAAGGGAACATCGCGAAGATTGTGAACGGCAATGCGAAGGCCACGGAGAAGGCCAGCATTGTCACCATCGGGGTCCAGAACTCTCCCTGTGTGGACTTGATGAGGACAGATCCTACAATAGGTCCGGTGCAGGAGAATGATACCAGGACAAGGGTGAGGGCCATGAAGAAGATTCCGGCCAGTCCGCCTTTGTCGGAGTTGCGGTCGCTCTTGTTGACCAATGACGAAGGGAGTGTTATCTCGAATGCCCCGAAGAATGAGGCTGCAAACACCATGAATACAATGAAGAAGATGATGTTCGGGAGCCAATGGGTGGCAAGCCAGTTGAAAATGTCGGCCGTAACAGTTTCTCCGCCGAAGAGCCAGGTCAGGCCAATGATGATGGATATCGGCAATGTGTACAGGAGTACGATGAAGAGGCCGTACATCGAGGCCTTGAACCTTCCGGCTGCCGGGGTTGATGAACCCTTCATGAAGAATGATATGGTCATCGGCACCATCGGGAATACGCAAGGTGTCAGAAGCATTGCGAAGCCCCAGAGTATAGCCTCGAGGATGAGGGCCCAGATGGATGTGCCGGAGTCTTCCGCATTGTCCTGTGAGATTACTGCCGTGCCTGCGGTCTCGGCGGCTGCGGTAACCGGCTTTTTCAGCTTAAGCTCAAAATCCTGATATTCAGGAGATGCACAGTCGTGTCCCTTGCAGCTTTTCCATACGATTTCGCCCTTCAGGACGGCATTGTCGGCATTGAGGGAGAAGACCTGTCTGATTGTGAAACGGTCGTAGATGACTTTGCTACCGTTTTCGAGGACGATGTTTCCGCTTTCGGTGAGTTCCCCTACGGGTGTCAGGTCCGCATTGTCCTCGAAGCTGAGCGTGTTTCCGTTTGCCTCATCGGTAATGCTGTAGGTGTGCCAGCCTTCGAGAGGGGTTCCCTCGAAGATAACCTCTACAGTTCCGTCATTTCCCTGGCCAGTCCTGATTGTCCAGTCTACAGTCTGGTCCGGAGCCTGTCCATATACAGCCAGCGCACCCCAGAGGAGTGCGTAGGCTGAGATAAGTATCTTTGAGATAGTTCTCATAACAATGTGACTTTTAGTCTATTTTGCGTATGCGACTGACCTGGTTTCCCTGATTACGGTAATCTTTACCTGACCAGGATAGGTCATCTCGTTCTGAATCTTGAGAGCGATGTCTGCAGAGAGTTTTCCTGCCTGCTCGTCGCTGACCTCTTCTGCTCCTACAATGACCCTGAGCTCACGGCCGGCCTGGATAGCATAGCTCTTGGTTACTCCAGGATATGAGGCTGCGAGGTCCTCCATTCCCTTGAGCCTCTTGATGTAGGACTCGATTACCTCCCTGCGGGCACCAGGACGGGCTCCGGAGATTGCGTCGCCGACCATTACGATAGGGGAGAGAAGGGATGTCATCTCAGTCTCCTCATGGTGGGCTCCGATGGCATTGCAGATTTCAGGTCTCTCCTTATACTGCTCTGCGAGCTTCATTCCAAGGAGAGCGTGAGGGAGTTCCGGATCGTCCTCCGAAACCTTTCCGATATCGTGCAGGAGACCCGCCCTCTTGGCTGTCTTTGGGTTGAGGCCGAGCTCCGAAGCCATGATGGCGCAGATGTTGGCCACCTCCCTTGAGTGCTGGAGAAGGTTCTGTCCGTATGAAGAACGGTATTTCATTCGGCCGATGAGCTTCACAAGCTCGATGTTCATGCCGTGGATTCCGAGGTCAATGCAGGTGCGCTTACCGGTCTCAAGTATCTCTTCCTCAAGCTGTTTCTGTACCTTGGCAACGACTTCCTCGATACGTGCCGGATGGATTCGTCCGTCTATTACGAGCTGGTGGAGGGCAAGTCTTGCCACCTCCCTCCTGACAGGGTCGAATGCAGAGAGGAGGATTGCGTCCGGAGTATCGTCCACCACGATTTCGACACCTGTCGCAGCCTCCAAGGCCCTGATGTTCCTGCCCTCGCGGCCGATGATGCGGCCCTTGATTTCGTCATTCTCGATAGGGAATGTGGTCACGGCATTCTCAATCGCCGTCTCGGTCGCTGTCCTCTGGATAGTGGTGATAACTATTCTCTTGGCCTCCTTGGCGGCATTGAGACGGGCATCATCCATCGTGTCATTGATGTATGCCTGGGCCTCGCTCCTGGCCTCGGCCTTCATGTTCTCCATCAGGATGTTCTTGGCCTCAGCCGCGGTGAGACCTGCGATGCTTTCAATCTGCT
>JBJEBP010000172.1:0-2493 GCA_051870135.1 Candidatus Cryptobacteroides sp.
ATGTAGGATACACCTTCCTCCAGGCCCACGAACTTGAAGTCCACAGGAGTGACCTTTGTACCGCCGCCGTGGACAGGCATCTCGAGCTCCTTCTTGTTCACCACCTCCTTGAACCAGGCCTTGTCCGGATTCTCCGAAGGATCCATGTAAACACGAACGATAAGCGGGCAGGCGAACTCTGATTCCAGACCGTATATCTTCCTGTCAGTCAGGCGCATCTGAAGTCCGAGATAGTTCAGGTCCAGCTTGTCGTACATATTCTCCGTTCTGATGGTCACCACCTTGATACTGTCAACAGTGGCAGGATCCGGAGTATTCACCCTGAACTTGGAAGGCGTGAATACGCTCTCCTGGATCTTCTCCTCTGTAATCACGGCCGGGTCATAAGTGATGACAACCCTGTGATGTGCCACGAATGTCTTGACACCGTGCACTCCCGGAATCTTCTCGAGCTTCGCCTTGAAGGCCATCGAGCTGCCATAGCATTTCACGGAACGGAGGTTCTCCATTTCCATTGTCTTCAATGTTGAAGGATCCACCAGCTGCTTTACCGTGCCGTCCTCGAGAGTTTCCTCAATGCCCCAGGTCACATTGATGGTAGGAAGTTCAACCTTCTGCCCGAAATGTATTCCGAGAGCGGTGAGAATGACTGTGAGCAATGCCGGAAGAAGCCTCAGGAACATATTAGGCTTATGTTTCGCACAAACACCGATGCTGAGGGCCTGGGTCGGGCAGGCGGCCACGCATTCCCCGCAGAGGGTACAGTCCACATGCCTCATCGCACCGCCCTTTGCCCTGTTCACGTCAATGCTGAAAGGACAGGCTTTGTTGCAATGGTCGCAATGAACGCAGGCCGGATTGTCCTTGATAACGTGCAAAATCTGCAAGGCCGGCCTCCTGTGGAAAATCTCGAGAAGGTATCCGGTCAGGCAGAACAATGCGAGCAGGACCCACCATGGGATACCGGCGCCAAGCACGTCAAGCAGCCACCAGAGTGCAAACAGGACCACTACCCAAACCCAGAATTTCAGGGAATTGGAAATGGCCCCGAGAGGACAGAGATACTTGCACCAGAAATTTTTCGCAAAGAATCCGAGCAGCAGCACTGCTGTAACGGTTATAATTGACATCCAGAGAGTTATCTCACCCTTGAACCCAGTTGCAACGGCATAATACGGGTCAAGATTCTTGCAGAACAGCTCGCTGGTGGTAGCCGTCATATAGAAAATCCAGAAGAGGAGAATATACTTTACGCTCCTGAGAATCTTGTCAGCGACAGTGTTGTTGGCAATCTCAAGCCCTTTGATGCCAATGCTTACGCGAAGCTTGGTAAGAAGGTCCTGCACTGTACCTAGCGGGCAGATATATCCGCAGAAGAGTTTGCTGAAAAGTACCACTCCGGCAGCAAGCACAATGCCCATCACAATCTGCATCGTTGTCATGCTGCAAGGCAATGAGCCCCTCACGATATATGTCAGAAGGGCCTGAAGTCCGCCTACAGGGCAATGAGCCTCAGGGTTTGCAGGTTCTTCGCCGGCAACAATGCCGGTCAGGAACAATACGAGTGCAAGGAGAACTCCCCATTGAAGGAGGTATTTCGGCCAGTTCTCAAGAATCTTGAATCTCTTTGGCATAGCAGATTTGGTTCAAATTTGTTTCACAACATATCAATTTTGCAATATAACCAATATTTACGAATTATTCAGGCCCCGGGGGACCTGAATAATAAAAATTTGTCCAAATTGACTATTTTGAGTTCTTTACGCAACGGAGCTGTGCGCCGGACTCATAATGCTGGTACATTACGGAGAAACGGCCTTCCGGATATGTAGTAGTAAAGGATGTTGCAGCTGCGAAGTACTGCATATTCGAAGTATTCGTCTTATAATAAGTCGAGGATGCGAAATATGTCATACTTGGCTTGCCAAGGAATGCTTCAGGTGCACCGGATACGCTTATCAGCGTAGTGAAATACTTCGGAGTTGCGGTAGAACCTGTCTTGCTCATCCATCCGGCTAAAGCCACATTCCATCCGGCCTCATTCATAGCGGTAATCTTTCCACCTTTGTATGCTGAATCATAGAACACGGCGGACTCATCGGTAACGGCGGCAGACTCATCAGCGGCCTTGTTGGAAGATCCGCAAAGGGCAATGAACTCAGCCCTCGTAGGCACGTGCCAGCCATTAGGGCAAATACCCTGCGCACCCTCGAATGTAGCGGCATTCGCATCGGTAATCTCACTTACACCAAGAATAGCTGGCATATCATAGAGATATCCGTTGCTCTCAACCAGAGCCTTGTCGGTGGAAGGCACGGCCTTGCTGTCCACAACAGAGTAAGGTGCCCAGATATGACCTGTAGCAGGATCAGTTGAAACCTCGTATCCCTCTGGTACATAGCGCATTGGCTGGGCCATCCAGACGGAGCCGTCGGAGAGGGTCACGGTATTGTATTTCTCATTCTTGTAGATGAAGTAGCCCTCATACTCGGC
>JBJEBP010000173.1:0-2493 GCA_051870135.1 Candidatus Cryptobacteroides sp.
GAGTTGTCTGTGAAATCCGTGAGATTTTCCGGACGACATCAATGCAGGAATATCCTCCGGGGCTATTCCTTCCGGTATGGTTTCCTCGAAATTATTCCCTGTATCGACTGTGAACTCAAACCCCGCACCTTCAAGAAGTTCGCGGCGTCTCGGAGATGCGCTTGCAAGAATCAGTTTCCTTCCTTTGAGAATGTCCATTGGAGTAATCAGAATTTAGCCTTGTAACCTTTTGCGTCAAACTCCCACAAACCCTTGGCTTTCAATACTTTCTCTATGATATCCCTGACGCAGCCACGACCTCCGGGACAAGAGGAGATGTAGTCCGCTGCTTCCTTGACTTCCGGTACGGCATCTGAAGGGCAGCAGCCTGCCCCGCATTTTACAATTGCCTCGATATCAGGTATATCGTCACCTACGTAAAGTACTTCATCCAATGCGAGTGAAAACCTTTTGCAGAATTTGTCAAGGTCTTCCAGCTTGTCCCTTGAACCGAGATATACATTTTCCGGAGAGATTCCGCAACTTTTGAAACGCTCCCTGATGGATTGTGAGCGGCCACCTGTTATGATTGCGACAGGTATGTTCTTCAAAGAGGCCATCCTGACTGCAAAACCATCCTTGGCATCGAATGTCCGGTAGAGTTCTCCGCTCAGGTCGCAGAGTATGCCTCCGTCCGTGAACACTCCGTCAACATCGAACGCGAGACCCTTTATGTTTATGAAATCCAGTTTGTTAGAGGTTTCCGCCATTGTCAGGATTTTTTACCGCCGTTGAATGGAGTGAAATCTCCGAGATTGAATGTGTTCTCCTTCTGCGGATTCCTGCCGCCCATGTCAATAGGTCCGAAATTGCTTTCGTATTTGGAGATATTGTCAATCAATGCGGACATCAGCCTTTTTGCATGTTCAGGTGTCATTACAATCCTGTTCGTGATGTCGGGCTTCGGAAGGCCGGGAAGCATGGTGGCGAAGTCAATGATGAACTCGCTGTGGGAATGGGTTATGATTGCAAGATTGGAATATGTGCCTTTCGCTACTTCCGGCTTGAGTTCCAGACTGAGTTGCTGCTTATCGTTTTCCATAATGAGTCAATGAATGTGTTTATGTTTCGACAAAAATACGAAAAATTTTCAGGAAAATTGCTTATATTTGTAAAATATATGAACATTAAAAAAACCGCGTTGCGGCGTAAATATTTGAGATTTATATGGAACTTTCGACTAAATACGATCCGTCCAAGGTTGAAGACAAGTGGTATGCCTGGTGGCTGGAACAGAAATTCTTTCACTCTGAACCTGATGAGAGGGAGCCTTACACTATTGTCATACCGCCGCCAAATGTAACGGGTATTCTCCATATGGGCCACGTGCTCAACAATACTCTGAATGACGTGCTTATCAGGAAGGCCAGGATGGACGGCAAGAATGCCTGCTGGATTCCCGGTACGGACCATGCGTCCATCGCGACCGAGAGTAAAGTCGTGGCAAGGCTGAAGGATCAGGGTATCAGCAAGGAAGACCTTACCCGTGAGGAGTTTCTCAAATATGCCTGGGAGTGGAAGGAGGAGCATGGCGGAATTATCTTGAGCCAGCTCCGCAAACTTGGCGCATCCTGTGACTGGGACAGGACCAAGTTCACGATGGACCCTGATCTGACGGAGGCAGTTATCAATACTTTTGTATATTTCTATAAGAAGGGATGGATTTACAGAGGCGTGAGAATGGTGAACTGGGATCCGGAAGGACATACCGCCGTCAGTGACGAGGAGGTTGTACACAAGGATACCAAGAGCCATTTCTACCATCTACGCTATTACGTTTCAGACGGCAACGGCAACAGGACTGACAAATACATCATTGTAGCCACAACCCGTCCTGAGACTATTATGGCGGATGCTGCAGTCAGCATCAATCCTGATGACGAGAGATATCATTGGCTTAGGGGCAAGAAAGTTCTTATTCCATTGATAAACAAGGAGATACCTATTATTGAGGATTCGTACGTGGAGATTGGTTTCGGTACAGGCTGTCTCAAGGTGACCCCTGCGCACGATATCAATGACTACGAAATCGGCCTAAGGCACAATCTTCCTGTAACTGACATCATTGACGACCACGGTAAACTTAATGAGAAGGCCCAGATTCTTGTGGGCGAGGACAGGTTTGTTGCCAGGAAGAAAATCGAGAAGATGCTCCAGGAGGCCGGCTGCCTTGAGAAGGTGGAGGAATACATATCTCCTATCGGTTACTCGGAGCGTACCAATGCTGTAATTGAGCCGAGACTTTCCACACAATGGTTCCTCAAGATGGGCGAACTCGCCAAGATGGCCCTTGAATCCGTCGAGAGCGGCAAGGTGAAACTTATTCCTGACAAGTACAGGAACACATACAGGCATTGGATGGAGACGGTGAAGGACTGGTGCATCAGCCGCCAGCTCTGGTGGGGACAACGTATTCCTGCATATTATCTCCCTGATGGACAATATGTTGTAGAG
>JBJEBP010000174.1:0-10197 GCA_051870135.1 Candidatus Cryptobacteroides sp.
AGAACCTTACCGGCAACATTCAATATCGTATTGTCCTGAAGCATCCTGCAATGCGAAAGGACGGAACATCATTCGACGACCATCTCATCCACCGCATTCTCCGCAACAACCACGTCACCAATCCGGAGGGAGAATGGTTCATAACCGACATCAAGACCGTTGAAAAGGCAATTCAGTCTGCCATTGACGGAAAAGAAACGATGGTGGAGCGTATTTACGATTTCCCAATGCGGCCGGAGCAGAAACGAGCCGTTGACAAGACCTCGGCCTACTTCGATACCTTCAGGAAAGACCCGGCGAACAGGGGACTTGTTCCACATTTCCTTTGGAATGCAAAAATGCGTTTCGGCAAAACCTTCACCACCTATCAGCTCGCCCGAAGGATGGATTGGAAGAAAATGCTGGTACTCACATTCAAGCCTGCGGTCAAGAATGCTTGGGAGGAGGACCTTCTGACTCACAAAGACTTTGAAGGCTGGCAGTTCTGCCAGAAGCAGGAAGACCGGGAATTCAATACAATAGATGAGGACAAGCCTTTCGTCTGCTTTGCCTCGTTCCAGGACGTATTGGGCAAGAATGATGCTGGAGGCATCAAGGCGACCAACAAGTGGATTCAGACTATTGACTGGGACTGCATAGTATTGGACGAATACCATTACGGAGCCTGGGGCAAGAATGCGAAGGAATTTTACGACAATGCGGACCCGGCAAGCAAGCGGGCAGAGGAAGCAGGGGAAATCATTGCGGAGGATGCGGACAATATCAGGGAAGTTGAAGCACGCGAGATTTACGATGAAGGCCTGATGCCTCTCCACACAACCGCTTACCTATATCTGTCCGGAACACCGTTCAGAGCCATTTCCACAGGGGAATTCATTGAGGAACAGATATATAACTGGACCTATGCGGACGAGCAGGCGGCCAAGGACTCCTGGCAGGGCCCGGACAATCCATATGCCCAGTTGCCCAAAATGGTAATGCTTACCTACCAGATGCCCGACAGCATAAGCGAGATTGCATCCCAAGGGGAATTCGATGAATTTGACCTCAATGAGTTCTTCCGGGCTGAGGATAACTGTTTCCTTCACGAGGAATATGTCCAGAAATGGCTGGACTTGATTCGCGGAACATATACGGAGAACATAGTCTCAGAACTCAAACTCGGAAAGGAGAAACCACCGATGCCGTTCTCTGACAGCCGTCTGTTGAGTTATCTCCAGCATACCTATTGGTTCCTTCCAAGCGTGGCCTCCTGCAGGGCAATGGCAAATCTTCTCAAGAAAAAAAGCAACCGTTTCTTTGCAGACTATAAAGTCATTGTCGCGGCAGGAAATGAAGCAGGAATGGGGGCCAAGGCGGTAGAACCTGTATATGAAGCAATGGGAGAGCCTCAACAGACAAAGACCATTACCCTGTCCTGCGGAAAGCTCTCGACCGGTGTTACCGTAAAGCCCTGGACAGGCATTCTGATGCTGCGCAACACAACTTCCCCGGAAACGTATTTCCAGGCCGCCTTCAGAGTCCAGTCGCCTTGGACCACAAAGGATGAGAACGGAAATGAAGTTATTCTCAAGCCGTTCTGTTACGTATTCGACTTTGCTCCAAATCGAGCATTGCGCCAGGTTGAAGAATATAGTTGCCAGCTCAATGTCAAAGAAACCAATCCGGAGAAGAAAGTCGATGATTTTATAAAGTTTCTTCCAATACTCGCCTTCGACGGTTCTTCAATGAAGGAAGTCGATGCAGCCGGCGTGCTTGATATGGCGATGAGCGGCACCACTGCCACATTGCTCGCCCGGCGTTGGGAATCCGCCGTTCTCGTGAATGTTGACAATGCTACCCTGAAACGGCTGATGAACAATCCGGATGCAATGGCAGCATTGATGAATATCGAAGGATTCAGAAGCCTGAACACTGACATTGAAACCATCATCAACAAATCCGACAATGTCAATAAGACAAGACGGGACAACCCGGGAAAGCTCAGCGCAAGACTGAAGAAACAACTGAGTGCGGAAGAGAAGGAATACAAAAGCAAGAGGAAGGAGATACAGGAGAAACTGATAAAGTTTGCCACACGCATTCCGGTATTTATGTACTTGACTGATTACCGTGAGTATTGTCTCAAAGATGTCATTGAGCAACTTGAGCCGGAACTTTTCCGTAAGGCTACGGGGCTGAGTCTCAAGGATTTCAGCCTTCTGGTCAGCCTCAATGTCTTCAACAGCGAGTTGATGAACGATGCAGTCTATAAGTTCAAGCGGTATGAAGACTCATCATTGGAATACACTGGAATTGACAGACATTCCGGCAACCTGATCGGCGGATGGGATACCGTCCTTGATACGACGAAAATGGAGTTAAGTAAAATAGAAGCTGTTGAACCCGATCCAGTGCTTGTCGAGAAATGGTGGGAACATCTTTCTGCAGGAGATAATGTGATACACAAAAGTTTAGGGCCAGGCATCATCAAGTCCATCGATGGCAAGTATCTAATCGTAAAATTCGCAAAGCGGGAGACAAAATTCCTATATCCGGACGCCTTCGAAAAGGGATACTTCATGGACTTGACCAATTCTCCGGGTTAAATCAATCATAACCGGTGACCAAGGTCATGAAACCAGGGCCACCGGCAAATATCAAAGTCCTGTGGGAGAGGCTAGAACAGATATGCGATACCGAGCTGGGCACCGTTGCGGCGCATGGTGGTATTGTCAAGTTTGGAACGGTTGACTATGCCGATGTTGTAGTTTAGATTCAGGCGAATCTTCTCAATCAGGTCACAATACACACCGAGACCAACCCTGAAGTCTCCCCTCTTGAAGAAACTGTCTTCCCCGTAAAGCTCTACGGATGTGTCATCTACCTTGGCCTTGGATGTAAGGCCGAGACTGTATTCCGGAGCCACGAAAACTCCAAGTTCCACGATTTTGCCGAGGCTGAAGCCGTATGTCACTTTAATTGGTATGTTGAGATACTGCTCAGGCTTCTTGACGCCGTCATCATTCTTTGTAACAACCTCATACTCAGCACCCGGGACTATGCCGAAATGCTTGCCGAAATTGATATTGTAACCAGCCTGGACGTAAAATCCGTTCCTGGTGAACCTTTCGGAAATCTTGCCAACCTTGGTCTGGGTCGGAGAGAAGGAATAACCTGCACCTACATAAAGCTGCGCATTGGCGCAGACGGCGGTCAATGCCGCTGCAATGATTGTCAGAAACAATTTTTTCATATTGCAAAAACTTTGGTCCGAAACAAATATAGGCAAAATGAGGCAATATTAAAAACTAAGCATAGCTGTGAAGCCCACCGAGCAGGTAATTCACCCCGAAATACGTGAACAGCACGCTCGCAAAGGCAATTAGGCAGTAGGCATTGAAGACTGCCGGCCGGGAAAATGCCCGGATACTTCCGGCATGAAGCGGAACCGAATAAATGACAATCGTTATCAGCGACCAAGTCTCCTTGGGGTCCCAGGTCCAATATCCTCCCCAGGATATGTTCGCCCAGACCGAGCCGAGAATCGTACCGCCCACCAGCAGGAACAATGCCGGATAAAGCATCAATGCGCTCCTGTCCGCACAGACCCTTGAAGCCCCGCGCTTGAGCAGGCCTGCAAGGGAGTTCAGGGCAATGAGGCCGAAAAGCGTGTAGGAAATCATCATTGCGGATACGTGCAGGCATAGCAGAGGAGAGGACAGCACCGGCATCAGGCTGCCTATCTGCGGATTGGACTGGCTCATTGACGAGACCAGGGTCGCGAAACCGCCCAGGAGTATTCCCAATGGCAGGATGAACGACCTACCGGAGGAATTGAAAAATGACAGTCCGAATGACAGGCAGGCTATGAGAAGCATCAGCTCAAAGCCGTTCGTCATAGGGATATGCCCGGACACGACCCATCTCAGGCCTATTAGCAGCACCAGATACAGGAATAAGCCCCCTGCAAATATCCGCCACAGGCGGGACCATCTTCCTCCCCGGCCAAAAATCCAGCAGAAAAACGCCACAAGTCCCACGAGCAGGCTCAGCATTGCCGGGATGCGTGGCAGGCCTATCACATTGTAGAGCCTTTCAGCATTGACCCTGGCGGGTGGCGGAATCGCCTCCGGAGCCTTCTCATTCTGCCATTTTATTACCTTGTCGAGAACCTCGCAAGCATTGGCATACTCTCCTTCAATGCAGTAGCTCCGCACAAGGGTCATAACCTTGCGCACGAAAAGCCACTCGTCCGCAGCCATATCTCCAGGAAGATGCTCAGAAGGCGAATACCAGCGCACCGAACCGTCTTCTCCGGGAATCGGGAATATCTTGAGGGCCAGACCGGAAGCCACCGACTCCATCACAGCCTTCCTGCCCGCAAGGTCATTTTCGTTCTTGGCCTTCACGGGCTGGTCTCCCCAGCTGTCATACCAGAACATCCAGCCCATAAAAATCTGCCCTGTGGTATAGCCGGGAAGAGTTTTCCGGCCATAGACCTTCAGCACATAGTCCTGCATCATCGTCTGCATCGGGGCAATGCGGCCGTTGTGGTTGGCATTCATCCGGCTGAACTTTTCGGCCACATCCACCGGAACAGTCTTCGGTACCCTGGCCGGATTCTCCGCCGCAAGAGGCTGCACTCCGGCCACTGCCAGGACAATGGCGGCGGCTGACATCTTCAATATCGCTGTCCTGCGGGTACGTTTGGAAAAGAAGAATCCAATCATTGAAATGACAATCAGAATATATCCCAGATAAACCACGGACGTACCCCAGGGGTCGTATGAGACGAGCAATACGGAACCTCGCTCATCCTCGTCATAGGCCGACTGATAGAAGCGGTAGCCGCCCTTGCGGAGAATGTGGTTGGGCCAAATCCTCATTGTCCCGCCACAAACCTCCACGGTGCTGACATAATTGACAGGATTGCGCGTGCCGGGATAATATTCCACATTGAAATCCAGCAATTTGATACTGAACGGCAGTTCCCCGGCAGAGCCTTTGTCCGAATCATAGACGGATGCGCACTCCCCCACTCTGAGATGAAGGCGGCCGGAGTCCCCTGACAACCAAGTCAGAAGGGCCCCGGCAATCACCAGCAAAATCCCGGCGTGCAATGCCGCCAATACAGGTTTCCTTATCAATGCTGATAGCCTCATAGTCTCAGATGGCATTGATGAATGCGACCACCGCGTCCCTGTCTTCCTTGCTGAGTTCGCGGAACTTCTCCACAGTCCAATGCGCATCACTGCCCTGGCAGCCGTGCCACATTATCGCCTCGATGACGTTCTTGGCCCTGCGGTCGTGAAGCCTGTAACTATGCCCTGCACAGAGCTGGGACAATCCCCTTCCCCAAAGCGGGGTGGTGCGGCACCAGCCGGTGCGTATGTCATTGACCATACAGAGCCTGTGCTGAATCATATCCGTGTACGGCCAGATAACCTGAGAAGGATATTTCGGAAGCTGCTTCAGCTTGCCGTCAACAACCCGCTTGCCGTTCTGGAAGAAGCCGTTCGGGTCGTATGCATCGTCATTGGCAGCTGTGGTCCAGTTCGGTCGATGGCAGGAGGCACAGCCTATTTCCCGGAACAGCTTTCGTCCTCTCTGAATCTCCGGGTTGTCCAGATCTCTTGCGGCCGGCACGGCAAGTCCCCTGTGCCAGATAAGGAAGTCGGCATAGTCATTGTCCGACATCTCCACAGGCAAATTCTTGGATGTGAGATAGTTATAAATATCGGTCGAAACATCTCCGGTATAAGGCACACCGGTCATGGCCTCGAATTCCTCAGGTGGAAAATAGTCATAGAACACAGCCTGGACCTCCGGATCCGCAGCTGAAGTGGCTGCATAGTAGTCTCCCCTCAGGTTGAGATAATGGTAGCGCCTGTCGCTGCGGGTGACATTGGTGATGTTCCAGATGGCATTGGCACCGGGGCCGTCCTGAATCGCACCTCTCGTAAGGGCGTAGGTGAATTTCTTTGCGACCGAGCGCGGGTCGGCCGTATTGAGGGCATTGGTATAGAGGCTTGTCCATTCCCCATTCTGGAAAATTGCAGGATTGATGGAAACTCCGGCATCCTCCTCGGCCTTGTACTGAGCCTTCAGGTCCTCGTCAGAAATGGCATCCAGAAGGCCTGTACCGTAGATTCCGATGGTGGATTCAAGCTTGACACCATACTCGCCCTCGCCAAGTTCGACAGTCGCCCCGTCACGCAGGGCAAGCACCTTTCCGCCGTAGAATGCCGCAAGGGGAATTGTCACCTCAGGATACTCCAGTTCGTAGGTCTCCCCGTCCGGGAAGCAGTTGCCCCATTCATCAATATGTCTTCCGCTCCAGTCTATCACTATCATATCCTCGTCAATAGGTGCCTTGAACGGCCCCGTAGCCTTGGTCTGGGGCATGCCGGCTACGGAGGATACGTACTGGTCAGTAAGCTTGTCATAGACCACCAGAAGGTATCCGTTGCCATACTCATTGGCCTGGTACTTCGTGGTCCTTGTGCCATAGCCGTAGCCAGGATGGCAGTCAATGCAGGAAGACCTGACATAGACAGGTCCCAGCCCCTTGAACGGGGCGGTGTTCTGGGTATAGTTCCTCTCAAAGAAGTATTCCCCGTACATGAACTCGTCGTTCATCCCGGCAATCTCGACCGCAGGGGTCGGGTCCTCGTACGCCGATGCGCTCACATTCATTGTGGTTCCGAGTTCACCTCCGGCAAGGGTCTCGATTGCAATTTCATTATCAGTCATCAATGACGGAGGAGCCGGTGTCAAAGATGTCTCACGGCATGAAATCAGCATTGCCGCGACAGCAAGAATATAGATATTTCTTTTCATGGACTTTCAATTTACAGGAGTGGAATCTGCTTGATGGCGTTTTCCAGCACATCTACAAGAGCAGCGCATTTTGCCATTGCCACGTCGCAGGAAGGGTCGGAGATATTGTCAACGAACGGGGACTTCATCCCTGAGACCGCCTGCAGGGCCTCATCAATCGCGGAAACAATTTCCCTGTCGATATCGGAGTCATATTCGAGGAAGAATGCGTGGAAACTTCTGCTTTCATCCCTAAGTGATTCAATGCCACCGTAATAGACATTCTGTATGGAAATAATATTGTCATAAAAGTCGGCGATGGAATTCTTGCTGTAAGGAGACTCGATGTAGGTCACGTCCTCCCCGGTATGGGCCTTGCCAATCTTGCTGGTTCCCACCTCGTCGGCAATGTCGGCGGCAGCCTGAAGGATGCTCTGGGCAGCGTGAGTCCAGGAACGGAAAGTGGAGCCCGGCTGGCCGGCTGAAAGCAGGTTTTCGCCATAGTGGAAGTCACCTCCGCCCACTGTCACAGGCAGTTCCAGTTCGTCCTCTACCATTGCAAGCCTGTCACCTGCAGCCTCACCTCTCCAGGCAGCGTCGAGCTGGGCCGTCCTGTTTCGCAAATCTCCGCTTACAGCGACGGAATAGGCATATTCTGACGGGCTGATGGCCGTCCAGGCCTTGGCTTTCTTGATTCCGGACGGGTCGAAGAGTATGTACTCGATACCGTGGAAACCGAGCAGGTCGTTGCCCAGTTTTGAACCCGCATACACATCTCCGTCCTCAGCGGCAAGCCTGTCGAGAATGGCGGGAGAGTTCATGAGATCCTTGAAACCGTCGATGTCAAGCGGCCAGGAGTCAATGTGAGGGTCAATGCCGAAGTCCGAGGCGGCTCCGAAAAGGAAGGCCTCGCTGAGCTCCCACCATCTCCTGGCTTCAAGGAAGGTCTCGGCGGCCCTGTCCAGGTCTGACTGTGAACTGATATTCCCAAGCTGGTCGTGAAGTTCCTCCGTACAGTCAGCAAGGGCCTTATATGTCGGATAGACCGTGTTCTCAAGGAAACAATCGGCTATCCCGGATAGTCTGTTGTCTTTTTCTGACGCATTGTCAGGAATCACGTCTTTCTCACAGGAAATCAGGAAGAAAGTCAATGCCACAGCAGGCAATAATGTTTTTATTCTCATATCTGTTCAGTTATTGTTGTAATATCAATCAAAAAAGCCGGCATAGCAGATTCCGATATTTATGCTCTGCTCCCGGTTGTATCCGGACGGAAGGAAGCGGCATGAATATTCAGCCTTGACAATGATCTGGCGCAAAGGCCTGTAATTGATGCCGAAAGCAATTCTCTGCCTGTCTGTCCAACGGTAATCCTGCACTCCTCCAGCCGGAATGTATGAGTCGTATGCCTCGTACCGTCCGAATACGAACATATTCATCTTCCGGAGTTTCCCGATATAGGAGAATATGTCCAATCCTGCCTCGACTCCGGCCGAGAAAGCCTTCTGCCCGACAAAACTATGCTCATAAGGAGAGAATGTGGAATTGTCGGAGTTCTTGTTCGAGGTCCCGATGGCGGCAGCATTGGTGAGGTAGCCGAAATCAGCATTGCCCCTCGCCGTGACATGGCGTCCGAGATATTCAAAATCAAGGGCCGCTACCATTGCGGTACCCTTCACGGCCACCAAGGCATTGCCGTTCTTGTCCACAAGACGGGGATAGGCGTCATTGTTGGTACCTCCGGCATATCCGCTCAGGCCAATCCTAAGGTTGCGGACACTGTAATTGTCAATGCGGAAGGCGACCGCAGGGCTGTTGAACACAGTGAATTCGTATGGAGAGGCGGAACCTCCGTTGATCCAGTTCGAGGTAT
This sequence comes from Candidatus Cryptobacteroides sp., assembly GCA_051870135.1. Lineage (GTDB taxonomy): Bacteria > Bacteroidota > Bacteroidia > Bacteroidales > UBA932 > Cryptobacteroides. Next base: position 8,675 of record JBJEBP010000174.1, read on the forward strand.
TGAAAAGTCTGGAATTGAGACCCGGAAGAAGCTGCAGCTCATATCTCCAGCCCTTGACCCTGCCCCAAAGACTCAGTCCAATCTGGTGCCATGTACAAGGCAGGATGGTGCTCTCCCCCTCCTGGCGGTAAACCGTGAAGAAGCCGTCCGGCTCGTGCCTGTTGTTGGTCAGGCCCACAGGGACTATTATCATTCCTGCCCTGAGGTTGACCGCAGCATCTTTCCACCTTTTCTGTAGCCAGAATTGCTCGAGGAAAATCTCACCTCCACGTTCAACCTCCTGCTCCAGTTCCACGGCCTCGTCCCCCTCGACTTCGGTAGATACCTCCACGCCGCCGTGCTCGAATTCTATCTCAGTTCCCATTGACCAGCCCCTGCCGAAATCGTATCCGAGACTTATGACTGCGTGCGGTATATCCAGGCGGCCGTATCCCGGGGATGAGGCATAGCGGTCCGGATACATGTACCGGTAGGGGCTGTCGCTGTAGAAATTGTACGAGGCTGCCACTTCGCCGTATCCTCCGATAGTCAGTCTCGGGCGTTTTACTGTTTCGGAAGTGTCAGCCTTCTCTATTGGCTTACTTGACTGTGCCGACACTCCGAAACATACTGAAAACAACATTATTACGATAATGACTTTTTTCATACTCTTCATTGTTTGCGAAAAACGTCGGCAAAGTTAGCCCTGCTCCCCAGCCCCGGCAATACTCGGATCCCGGTAATTTTTAATCGCTTTCCAGCGGATATTCACACTATTCAGGTATTGGTTCAGGACTGTCAATGATGTATATTTGCAGCATAAAATATCATATATCAACGAATAAGAACGCTTGCAATGGCTGATGCGAAAAGATACTCCCCTACCGCAAGAATGCGCGACCTCGTGAAAGACAATCATTCCCTGATAATGGTAATGAGCCGTTTCGGCATACCTCTCGGCTTCGGCGAGAAAAATGTCCGGGACGTGTGCTTGAAGAACGGGGTGGACGTATCCACCTTCCTCACGGTGGCCAATTTCTGCTCGGGATACCCTTACTCGGCGGATGAGATATCCCTGCCATCCCTGACCGGCTACCTGAAGCGTTCCCACGAGTATTATCTCAATTTCCTGCTTCCAAGCATACGCAGGCGGCTCATTGAGTCCATCAACTGCAATGGAAATGACGAGATTGCAATGCTGATACTGAAGTTTTATGACGAATATGTGGCCCAGGTGCAGGACCACATGGAAATGGAGAACAGGGAGTTGTTCTCATACGTGGACGGCATTCTCCACGGGATGCTGTGCCGGACCTTCAGCATTGACGATTTCTGCGGAAAGCACCCTTCCATCAATGCCAAGGTTAAGGAACTCAAGGACATAATCATCCGTTACTGTCCCCAGAACAATAGTTGGTTACTCAGCAACGTGCTCCTCGAAATCATAAACACAGAGGAGGATATGAATCTCCACTGCCAGATAGAGGACGAAATCTTCATCCCCGCCGTTAAGGAAGCGGAATCCAGTCTAAAATGCTCCGATG
>JBJEBP010000175.1:0-10146 GCA_051870135.1 Candidatus Cryptobacteroides sp.
ACAGCTGGTCAAGAACCACCTCTGACTGTATCCCGTCATAGTACATATTATGTTTTACGCCGTAGGTCGTAACCATTGTAACATGGACCGATTTTCTTGTACCTGTCTCCCGCTCCAATGCACTGACCTTATTACGGATGTCCGCATCTTCCTTTTTCTGGACAGTTTCAGCCCGTTTTTTATTGAATATTGCTCACATTCTTTGAGAGTAAACGGCGCCAGAGGGATTCTCACCGTAACCCTGTTATGCAACCCGCCTCTATTCCTGAACACTTTATTGATTATCCAGGATGTAGCCGAAGCGCAAATTATCAGCAGAATATCCTTTCTGTTGCTGGCCCAATTATTCCAGAAGTGCTCCAGCGCAGACAAAAAATTTGATTTGGGAGTATCCATCCAGGCAGCCTCATCTAGAAATATTATTTTCTTCTTTGACTTTGAAGCCTGAATCAATACCTTTAACTGATTGAAAGCATCATGCCAGGATTTTAATTCCGGACACTCCCTGTGACCGAAGTCTTGCAATGACATTCTGAACAGGGCAAGCTGTCCTTTCAAGGCTTCCTTTGCCGCGCCAGCATGCTGGAAAGTGAAATTATATCCAAAGGTTTCCCTCACAAGAAACGTCTTTCCGATTCTTCTCCTTCCATATACTGCCACAAACTGGGAATACTCGGACTTATAGGCTTCTTTCAATGTCTGCTGTTCTTTGATTCTGCCAATCATCGTTCTGAAATTATATCTCCTCAAATATAATTATAATTAGCGGAATCCCCAAAAAAATGATAGATTCCGCTAATTATAATTCAGCAATGGAGCCTAAGGCTATCTGAACAGCCGGAATCCCAATGCGACCAATGCGATGCCGGCAATCACGCTCAATGCCACGTAACCGGCGAAGCACCAGAAGTTGCCGGACTGGAGCATCATCAGGGCCTCCTTGGAGAAGGTCGAGAAGGTTGTGAAGCCTCCGCAGAAACCTACTGTCATGAACAGGGCCCAGTCGCTGCCGTCATTCGAATTGCGGCTGAACCAGCCACAAAGGATCCCTATCAGCAGACAACCGATTAGATTCGCTGCAAGGGTAGCCCAGGGAAAGCCTTTGCCCGGATTCTTCACCAGCAGCGAGAGGGAATATCTGGCGGCTCCTCCCAGGAAGCTGCCTGCACCTACTATCAAAATACTTTTTATCACTTCTGCTATCATTGTCATAATGACTCAATTACATTCACACCCGGCAAAGCCCTCACCTTTCATACCTGTCAAGGGCCTCGGACATAAGCTTCCTGCCGAGGTCCGAGATTTCTTCGCCACGGGCATAATCTCCGATTGAGCCATAGGCGTCAAAATTCATTGTCACCAGTACATCCGGGACCACTTCCTTGATGGCTGCGATGACCTTGTCACCTTTCATCAGATAGCTTTTGCTCAATGATACATCCAGGAGCGACATCAGCCTGGCATTGTTGAGCCTGAACAGCCACTGCTTGAATTCATCAAGCCCACCGGCAGCATATATTCCGCCGACAAGCGAGCCAATGGAACAGCCTGCCACCGACGTGATGCTGTAGCCCCTGCTTTCCAGTTCTTCTATAGCCCCGATGTAGGCAAAGCCTCTCGGACCTCCGCTCGACAGAACCAGTGCAACATCTTTTGTTTTTTTCATCATCAAAAACTGCCTCATCTGACCACCGGGGCGGTCTTCTCCCTGAGCCACTCGGCCACTTCCGGGGAGAGGGCCGGGGACAGTTTACGGTAAACATCGGCATTGTAGGCATTCAGCCAGGCTATTTCCTCGTCCGTCATCAGGTCAGGGAGTATGGCTGAAGTATCAATGTGGCAGAGTGTCAGATTCTCGAAGGCACGCCAGGAGCCGAATTCATTGACACCTGTGTCAACGCAGAGCAGGAGGCTCTCGTGACGCACCCCGTGCATTCCTTCACGGTAAATTCCGGGTTCATCAGAGGTTATCATGCCGGCAAGGAGAGGCTGGGAATTGAAATTGTGCCTTATTTCCTGAGGGCCCTCGTGGACATTGAGGCAGAAGCCTACTCCGTGGCCTGTTCCGTGACCGAAATCCCTCTCAAACTGCCATAGAGGGCATCTGGCGGCATAGTCCACCTGACAGCCGGAAGTGCCGGCAGGGAAAACTGCCATTGCCAGTCCGATATGGCCCCTCAATACAAGGGTATAGTCCTCCATCTCAAGTTCAGTGCAAAGTCCGAGGGGAACCGTCCTCGTAATGTCAGTAGTGCCGTTGGAATACTGGCCGCCTGAATCGCAGAGATACAGGCCGTGAGGCTCCAATACTGTCGAGCCTGTATGAGGGGTAACATAATGCGGAAGCGCAGCCCCCGGGCCGTAAGCCGATATGGTCTCAAAGCTGTTGCCCTTGCATCCCGGAACAGCCGCCCTCATTGAATCAAGCTTGCAGGCAGCGTCCCATTCATCCACCCTCGCTCCTGAAGAAACCGTCTTGTCAAGCCAGAATAGGAAATTCTCCATCACAATGCCGTCCGCAATATGCGCAGCCCTCATTCCCTCGATTTCAACATCATTCTTTACCGACTTCCGGAGTGGAACCGGAGAGGCTCCCCTATTGATTTTAATCGTGCCCGAAATGCCGTCCAGCACCCTTGAAAGATGCCAGTTAAGAGTGGACGGGTCAACGTATAATGAGGTGAAATTCAATGAGTCCGCAACGGCAAGGTCGCCGAACACGGCATCGTATGCACGGATTTCTACACCATCCTCCTCAAGTTCAGCCAAGGTCTCCTCAGTCACCGGACTCTTCTCCCCGCCCTTGTCCACATACCATATTGCACTGTCCCATGTCACAAGGAGATAGGACAATGCCACCGGATTGTATGCAACGTCGGAGGCCCTGACATTGAGCAGCCAGACAATTTCATCGAGAGCCGTCACCAGCATTGCGCTGCAATTGTTCTCGTCAATGAAATCCCTGAGCCACTGCAACCTGGCCTGCCTTGATTCACCGGCAACTTCCTCCGGAATCTGGTAGATTTCCGTTGAAGGAACCGAAGGCCTGTCATTCCAAAGAGCCTCGAGCATATCAGGCAAATCAATGATGCTGAATGCATTGGCCCCGTCGGCGGCCTCGACTCTGCCGGCCTTGCGGAAAGCATTCCTCAGTCCATCAATGGCATCGACAGTCTGCGCAAGACCGTCCACTGCAACGGTTACAGGGCGGGATACTCCCTCGAATGCATATTCGGCCAGCCATTGAGGAATCCTGATTTCTCCCGGAATACGTGTCTTGTGAAGTTCCACGCCTGTGCCTTCAAGCTGCTCGACAGCCTGGATGAAATATCTGGTATCGGTCCAAAGCCCGGCATGGTCAAGGGTAATGACAACGTCCCCGGCCTCACCGGTAAAGCCGCAAACCCACTGGACCTGCTTCCATCTTTCAGCTGGATATTCGCTGCAATGCGGGTCCGAGCCGGTTATTATGACGGCGTCAATTCCTTTTTCTCTCATGATGTCACGGATCATCCCAATCCTTGAGACATAAATTTCCGGTGTTTTCATATTCTGTTTTTATTGTTCTATCACGCAAAAGCCAAACGCATTTGTTTGTCATCTCGACCGAGCGGAGCGAGTGGAGAGATCTAGTCCTCAAATGCACTCCACTATTCCACGGATAATGGCATCCGAGACGAAAAACCGCGACTCAGGTATCCTGAGCCTGTCTCCCGGGGCCGGTTCCAAATCCCCGGTCCAATACATTGCCCCTGCGACAATCTCCGGCAGATGGCTCCGGCAGATTCCGGCAGAAGTCCTCAATGCCAGCATTATCTCCTCCACTTCAATGTCCTCCGGGCTCAATATTTCAGACCCGGGTTCCACACCGCCCGGAGCGGCATAGCCGTCCGCATCATCCGGATTCCATCTCCGGCAATTCACTACTCCATCCGCTCCTGCCACGGCCGAATGGGCACCTGCCCCCAAACCAGTGTATGGCAATCTCTTCCAATATGCTGAATTGTGCACGGCCTCATAGCCGGGCCTGGCGAAGTTGGATATCTCATAATGCCTATAGCCGGCAGCCGCAAGCATCTCACAGAGAATATCATACTGCCTTCTGCAAGAAACCTCGTCAGCCTCCCGGTACTTTCCGGCCCTCTCCAGTTCCGCCAATGCACTCCCTTCCTCCACGGACAGCTGATATGCCGAGATATGTTCCGGAGCCAGGCTTATGGCATCCTTCACAGTAGCCCACCAAACATCATCCGTAAGCCCGGATATCCCGAAAATCAGGTCAATGCTCAAGTTACGGAAGCCTGCCCTGCGGATCAAATCCATAGCCCTCACGGCTCCTGCAGCATTGTGCCTGCGGTTCATCCATTTCAGCATCCCGTCATCAAAAGACTGGACACCCATGCTGAGCCTGTTGACCCCAAGGTCAAGAAGTCCCTCCAGATATTGGAGCCCGCCTCTGCAGACATCATCAGGATTGACCTCGACCGTGAACTCCCCATATCGGTGACATTCATCACCATAAACATCTCTTCCAATACCCCTTACCAAGGTTCCGAATACATCAAGAGGCAACACCGAAGGGGTGCCGCCTCCAATATAGAGTGTGTCAGGACTGCCCTGCAACCTGACTGAATCCAGAATCTCATTCCTGCGGAGAGTTGCCTCCCGGACTACCGCCTCACAATAATGCTGAAACCTCCCCGGCTGTCCCACATCCTCCTTCCCGGCGCATACTGCCACCGAGTAGAAATCGCAATAGATGCAGAAACTCCTGCAGAATGGGATATGGACGTATATCAATGTCTTCGAGAATTGTCCCGGCCTATCTCAACATCAGCTCGGCAGAGCCAAGTCTCGACTGCTCCGTATAGGCCTCAACTGTATAAACGCCCTTCGTATATGAAGGAATTTCATTGAGATAAATACTGAGGTCAACCTCCGAGCCCTCATAGTCAACGCGGCGTGAAGCCGATGCGACCAGAGTCTCGCCTCCAAACTCGAATGAAACTCTGCGCGAGTTGGTCAGGATGATTCCGTCCGGGTCCTTGACCCTGATATAGACTGTCACAGGGCCGTGAGGAGCAAGGTCATTCTCCACAAGGCTGAGGGATGTAAGCAGCCTTACAACCCTGCTGCTCCTGTCAGTAACCTTGTCACTGCTGTTGTAGGCCTCAATCCTGAGTCCGCGTGCCTTGATGACGGAGCCTGCCGCAACCTGGCCTGTGAGATTCTCCACCTTCTGGGTGAGCTGCTCATTGGCTGCCCTGCTGGCGGCGGCCTCGCGTCTTGCGGCGGCAGCGTCGGCAGTAAGTTTGTGGTTCAATGTGTTAAGGGAATCAATCTGGACAATGTAGTTGCGCATTATGCTCCTCAATGTGCCCAATTCCTTCTGGTATTTGCGGATCATTGCCCTGTTGGTAGCCTCTGTCTCCTTGATTCGCTCAACCAGGGCGGCAACCTCTGCCCTTGATGTATCAAGCTGGGAATTGATGGATTCGTAGTCGGATGAAAGGCTCTCATAATCACTCTGGAGACTCTCAATCTGCTCCGTAAGTTCCTGTTTCTCGATTTCGAGATCATTGATCAACGAGGCTTTCTGGCTCCAAATATAGGCCAGGGCAGCGGCAAGCAAAACTGCCACGCCAATGAGAAGGTACATCACATTCCTGAGTTGCTTCTCTTTTGCAAGCCGGGCTTCCTGCTCCCGACGCTCAATAATCGGATCTGTTTCCATATCTGTAAGTCATTTTTTGGTCTGCACCACGCAAACGTTAACGAAATTGTACAAAAATAACCAAATTTATCAAGATATGTCACCTTTTTTGCTTAAGTTTGTGCTGGACCAATACTTTTTCATTATGTCACCTGCTGCAAAATACATAGTACGTGCAATAAAATACTTCTTTTACTTCGTCTTTCTCCTGGCCCTGTTCCTGTCTGTCCTTGTCCTCGCAGGAGTGGTCGAGGGCAACATTGAGACAATGTTCAGGGGAGGTTACCGCTCGCTCCTGAGCATAGCCCTCATGTTCATCTGCGTATCTGCCGTATATCCTATTTTCGGATTCGTGAGAAAGAGCGCAATAGTCCCGGGAGAGTACAAGGACATAAGGGACGGAATCGTGGAAGCGATGGAAAACAGGGGCTACATCCTTGAGAAAGAAGATGGGGAAAACCTCTCATTCCGCCTGAAATCCACCCTGAACAAGATTACGAGAATGTATGAGGACAGGATAACATTCACCCGGGAGCTGGGCGGATTTTCAGTGGAAGGCCTCAGGAAGGATGCGATACGAATCATCTACGGCATTGAAAGCCGCTTCCGCAAGGACGAGGAATAATCACCTTCAAACCAAATACTTATGACAGATGAACTCAAAACCGTGGCCAGATTCTCCGATGTCATGGGAGCGGAGATAGCGGCCGGAATGCTCAGGTCCAATGGGATCGAGGCGGAAATTTTCGGACAGGATTCATCTTATCCCTGCCTCAACGTGGTCTATGACCGTGTAGAGTTGAAAGTGAAGCCTGAAGATTACGAATCAGCGAGGAACTTGCTGGCAGCAAACGAAAGCGCCGAGTAGAATTCCTCACCGTACACACTGACCAGAGGTTCGCGTAGAAATTCATATACGCGGACCTTTTTCTGTCTTCCTAGTTCAAAGGCATCCTTGCAGATATCCCACCTGTGGAGATTCAATGCATGTCTCCCGTCCGAAAGTTCCGTGACACGAATCGGATAAAGCCAGCAGGAGGCCGGCTTGCGGAAACCCTTCCTGCCTGCAAACCAGGACTTTTCCATTGCGCAGAAGCAATTGCCCTTATCGTCAATCTGGGTATAGGCGCAGGCCTCGGAACCGGGACAGAGAGGGGTAACGACATCCCCGTCCACATCCACCTCGAAGAAACCCTTCTCCTCAATCACCTTGCGTCCGGCCTCGCTCATCAACGGGGAGAACTCCGGATAGGCCCCCTCAATCAGTTCGACTTCATTCTCGTCCAGGGGAGCCCCGCTGTCACCGATAATGCAGCAGCACCCCTTGCACTTACCGTAGTCACAGGCGAAATATTCTGTTATAACTTCCTCTGAAACAAGGCAATCCCCTATCTCGAAGATTGTTCCGAATCTATGTTTGGAATTCATCAGCTACTCAATATTGTATTTTATTTTCAATGTATCTGAAGCCGCCGGAATCACAGGAACGGCAGTCGAATCTGCAGCCACGCCGACCGTATCCTTCACCGCCTTCGTTATCACACGCACCTCAATCTCCGGCTTGTCCACGACAGGCACATACACGGCAGGTTCAGGAAGTATGGATAAAAATTCCTGGAGACTCAGGCTGTCCAGCCAGTATCTTTCCCGGGCCGGACTCTCCAATCCCAATGCACGGTAAGCCTCGACAGCAAGTCCAAGTGAATCCTGCGCAGGTCCCGCAACCCTGGCTGCCAGTTCAATGACAGGCTGAGGAAGTTTGATTTCCCGGATGGACGGATCCTGGACCCTTACTCCGTACTCAGCGCGACGGCCTTCAGCCAGGCCCTTCAGGATATTGTTGACAGATGCGGCATCTACTGAATTGATTTTGTCCCCGTACTGGGTGACCAGGTCCTTGCCGCAGGAATAGCGGAGCTTCAGCATTGCCATAATGGTCTCCGGAGCGGACATCCTCGACTCCAGCAGTTTGCGGAGCGATTTCTTGTAGATGTCAAGTTCAGGATTTGCAATGCCGGAGGTCGCAAAAGCAGCCACCTCCCTGCGCACCCCGTCAATGATTTCTTCAGCCGAGTAGGCCTGGGCCATTGTCGCCGGGATGCCGCGGTAATCCGTCATTGCAGCATCCACGAAGAAATTGAACCTCTCTTCCGGAAAAGCGGCAAACTCCCATCTGAACCTGCCGTACCATCCTGAAGATGAGAGGCTTGAGGCAATCCGGTCCTCAATGGCAAGGGCTGCAATGCTGGCTGCCATATAGCTGTTGGACGTGAATGTCAACGGACAGGAGTATGCCATTGACACGGCCGGTTTCTTCCCGTCAACTATCATTGTGGCTCTTCCGGACAAATGCTGGGGCTGCACTCTGGAACGCAGGGACGATACCTTTTCCGTCCTGAAGCCGCCCAAGTCCCTGGAAAGTTCCTTTTTGAGTTCAAACTCATCGAAATCCCCCACAATCATAAGGATGCCGTCATTCATCCTTGAGAAGGCATTCTCATAGAACTTTTCGCATCTCTTCTGGAAATCATCGGCCAGCCTCACATTCCCCCTGTAGCCGGAATACGGGCTGCCTGCTGTCAGGAGACTGTCCACAATCTGCTCCCTGGTGCTTCCAGCTGCCATTCTTGCATATTCACATTTCCTGAAATAATCGTAGGCGTCCCGGTCCGGGCTCCTGTCCACGGTGAGGGAATACAATGAGTTCAGCAGGAGATTCAACTTCGTGGACGGAGCCGCACCGCTGATCCGCAGGTCCGACATCGTGACCTCGCATTCCATCGAGATTCCGTTGGAGGCCAGCATGTCACGGAAGCTGCCGGATTTCATTCCGGAGACATTGTACAGCCCGAACATATCCGACACATAACCGTCCTCCCCCGGCTTCAGGCCCGGCACAAGTGAACGTCCGCCCTTGAGCATCCAGCAGTAGCGGAATGTTCCCGTATTCGGTATGTTCTTGAAAATCACATTGATACCGTTATCGAACACCCAGAGGTTTCCTCCTGAGAGAGGTTCCGGGGCCACTGCCTTGATTTTGATTTTCTTCTGGTTCTTCCGGATTCGGAGAGTATCACTCCGGCTTATCACATACTGGTTTCCGGGAGCGGGTTTCCAGGCCGCGGAGAACTGTCCGGGGAGATTGCGGCCGGCAAGTATGGAGGAATCCGCCCGGCATTCAATGGTGAGATTCCTGGACCTGTCCAGAATCGCCGACACGAAATTGTTGAACAGCCTCACTCCCACCTCATCTTCAATGTTCTTCTTCAGGAAGAAATCCATTCTCGATGCCGAAGATGCAAGAGAAGACCCGTACAGGAATGATGACACGCATAGACCCACATATCTGGAATTGTCCACCACATCTCCCGTGTAATCCCTCCTCAAGTCCATTAAAAGTTCATTCTGGGCATCCCTGTATTCCTCCGGAACTGTGCCCGACTCATCCATCCCGGCAAGCGTGGACGCCAGGATTGACACGACATCGTCAATGTGGCCGGAAGATGTACCTGCGGTAATGCGGAATTTTTCATCGCCCGGGCCTTTCTCGCTGCTGATATATTGGAAATCAATGTCAAACACCGGTACAGAAGCGCGCCGGAAGGCATTCACAAGTCTCTTCTTGAGGACAATGCCGAACTCGGAGGCCATTTTCTGGGACACGAGCGGCTGGACCGTAGGCATATTCGGAAGAGGTGTTCGCGGAGACGCATATTCGGCAGTTATCCAGGCGACACCTGTATTGTCATCCTGGATATGGCGGAACGCCGCCCTCTCCGACGGGGCCCACGTATAATCACCCTTTGCCGGCGGGGCCGGAGATTTCGGCACAAGGAGGGAAAGCATGTTCATCTTGCTCAATACGGCATTGGCGTCAATGTCTCCGGAAATGACAATTGCCTGGTTAGCAGGTGAATACCTGCCGCCATTGTTATATGCTTGCGAGCCGACGATATCGAATATCATCAGGAGGGAGGAATCCACCATCTCTGCCGACCTTGACAAATCCAGCTGGCTGAACCTGTAAACAGTGGCATTGGACGAAGTCGTGACATACCCACCCCTGTCCGGCCAGATACAGTTGCCGGAAAGGAAACTGTAAGGTGAATAAGTGGTAAAATGAGGCAGTCCGGAAAGGGCCGCCATCGCATTCACTGCGGAACTGCCCCTGGTTATCTCAGTTTCGTCCGACGAGCCAGTCCTCTGGACCAATGCTATATCCGCCTTCCCTTTTTCCGTGGAATTAGTTACTATATAATAAGTTATGCCGTTGTCAAGGCTTCCCGTACGAATCTGCGGGGCAGCCGGAAGTGTAGGCAATCCGGTAGCCGGCACGATTATTGGTAAAAGGAGTCCGACAAGAAAAACTATTGCTCTATTCATACAGTCCGTCATAAAAAAACGTTCTTTACGCAAAATTACTATATTTTTTT
>JBJEBP010000176.1:0-2472 GCA_051870135.1 Candidatus Cryptobacteroides sp.
ATGGAAGGTTTCGTCCTTCTCGTGGCCGAAGAGTCCGCTTTCGCCGAATTTCGTCTTAAGTTCCATAATCACCGCCATTGCATTCTCGTAGGTTGCGTGGAATTGCTCCTTTGTTGTGGACTTGATTGTCAGAGTCTGGAAATCATAACTGTCCAGGGTATCAAGTGCATAAGTGTAGTCTTTGACGACGTCGAAGATTGACTTGATCTGCTCGCCGGCAGGGGAGTCCGGGGCTTCAAGGTAGTTCATTGCACGCCCCATAACATCTACAAGCTGCTTGAGGTCGTTATACTTCTGCTGCGCAAGATCGTTGCGAACAGCATAGCCCTTGATGAGATAGTCTTTCAGTACGGAGTTGGCCCAGCGACGGAATTGAACACCCCGTTTACTATGAACTCTATATCCAACGCTTATGATAACATCGAGATTGTACACGGTTGTCGGTTTGTACCTTGATAGAGTATTATGCAAAATTTGCATATTACTTTCATCGATTTCGCCTTCGAGAAGGGCATTCTTAATATGTCTGGCAATTACTGATTGATCTTTTTCGAATAAAATGGCCATCTGCGCCTGTGTGAGCCACACAGTCTCATTTTCGAGTTTGACATCTATCGAAGTTCTGCCATCGGCAGTCTGGTAGAGGACTATTTCGCCCCTGCTGATATCTGAATTCATATTTTTCGTATTTTTGTTCTTGATGATTGAATTGCACGTCATAACCGTTCCTGCACCGGACCTTGACAATCCGGGAGGATTGCACTTGGCCTATACGGTACTTGATTTGTCCTCAGGAACATTAAGGGCTTCGGCAGGGTGGACGCTTCGTGATGCAATGGATTTCTTCACCAGGGACTCCGGTGTGCAAAGATGCGATATTAAGATAGCACGCCCGTTCATCCCGCAGGAATAATACCTGCGCGGGCACGGATGCACTATGTGACGGTATGGGGTTGGAGCAACTGCATAATCTCTCAGGTCCAAGAACCCGCACCAATGTGATGGTCGGGTACTCTGTCCACATAACTGGCTATGTTGCTCCGTTTGATCGAGGACGGAAAACCTGAGATTTCTGCGAATATACTATATCTTGCCGGAATTGCAAGGATTACGACAGGAAGAGGCTTAAGGTGAATATGGTCCTGAAACTCTTCGGTGAAGAACTTCAGCCGGCCAAGATCGATAGGACGTTATGAAGCGGGGAAAGGTTTACATAAAAGACGTGTTCTGCGGAATCATCACCGAGTCCGAAGAAGGATATACATTTGAATACGACAAGGCGTACCTGAATATGGATTGTGCGACAGCGCTCAGCCCGACAATGCCGCTGACTGACGAACCTTACGTCAAGGAAGTGATGTTTCCAGTTTTCGACGGGCTGATACCTGAAGGATGGCTGCTTGATATTGCGCAAAATTCGTGGAAAATCAACGCCAGGGACAGGATGTCCTTCCTTCTTGCCTGTTGCAAGGATTGTATCGGGGACATAGGGGTAATCGAATTGAAAGACAATGAGTAAGTGTCTGTATTGTTATAAGGAACTGCGCTCGGGTGAAGTTGATTTTCATCCGGAGTGTGCTCGCAGGATGTTCGGAACCGCAAGATTCCCCGAACTCCCATATTCAAGGGACAACATGTCGGAACTTGCATCCAGGGTCATAAGGACAAGCACCTCTGTCACCGGCGTCCAGGCAAAGCTCTCCCTGGAAATTGACCGTGGCAAAAGGAATGAACCATCGCGTTTCACAATCGTGGGACTCAGGGGCAAGTACATCCTGAAACCTCAAAGTCCTGAATACAGATGTCTTCCGGAGCTGGAAGACCTGACAATGAAGATGGCCGAAATAGCCCACATCAAGACTGCCCGCCATTCACTTATTAGACTGAGCGATGGGGAGTTGGCATATATCACCTTAAGGATGGACAGAGGAAAGAAAGGGGAGAAGTATTCAATGCTTGATATGTGCCAGCTGACCAATCGCCTGACCGAGCATAAATATCTCGGAGCCTACGAGCAACTGGCCCAGACAATTATCAGATACTCCAATGCGCCATACCTTGATGTCCAGAAGTTCTGGGAGATTGTGCTCTTCTCGTGGATTACCGGGAATTCTGATATGCACTGCAAGAACTTCTCATTGCTCGACGAAGGTAATGGCTACATACTGTCTCCGGCGTATGACCTTCTGGCTGTGCTTCTGGCTGATCCGAAAGACACTGACGAGCTTGCAATGCCATTATTCGTAGGCGGCAATACGACAGGGTTCAACAGGGAGACATTCCTCCGTGCCTTTGTCCAGTCCGGAGTCCCTGTCAATGTCGCCGAAAAGTGTCTGGCAAAGATGACCGGCCATAAGGACAAATGGTTTGAAACCATTGACAATTCTTTCCTTCCTGACGACCTCAAGGACCGCTACAAGGAGTTGATACTTGCGCGGCTTAGTTTGTTGTGAATCTTTGATTATTTCAATT
>JBJEBP010000177.1:0-2469 GCA_051870135.1 Candidatus Cryptobacteroides sp.
ATGAATATCACGAGAAAAATATTCGTCCATTTCGCGAGGTCTGGATAACTAAACAACAACCAGTGAACAACAAGATGACCTACAGAATATTCCAGCAGGGGTCGTTGTTCACTGACCCGCTCTGGAGGGCATCAGTGAACAAGTGGTATCAATACAGCACGCTCAAGCCGAAGTAGCCAATAAATCCGGCAAACCCAATCAGCCAAGAAAACCTAAGTAGCCAATAAAAAAGAAAGAGACCGGCGTCTCTGCCAATCTCCCACTTCTCATCTGGTTATCGGAACGGATTAGAACCTCTCCTCTGAAGATACGGAAAGTTTCTTGCGTCCGTGACGACGGCGTGCCTTCAGGACGCGACGTCCGTTTGGTGTCGACATGCGCTCACGGAAACCGTGCTTGTTAATGCGCTTGCGCACAGATGGTTGGAATGTTCTTTTCATTATTTTACGTTTTTATATTATTCAATTTTCACAAATAGGACTGCAAATTTAGACTATTTTTGGCTGAAATACAAGATTTTTAGCAAAAACTTGTTTCAACTAACGGATTATCCGCATAGCATACATCACGCATCAGCATTGCACCATCCACGAAAAATGCCTTCAGCATGGATGGTCACCCACTGCGACATTGCACCCTCCACGATATACCCCCTCAGCGTGGATGGTGCCACTCAGACTGTCGAACCCTCCACGATTCAGGGCCACATCGTGGAAGGTCCACCCCTGCGGCATAGCACCATCCACGAAACATAACCTCAGCGTGGAAGGTGCAAAGCGGGAAGATCACCGGGAATGACGGAGACCGGGACCAAAAAACGACAACACACAATTGTCAGGACCAAGAATTATGGTTATATTTGCAGGCTGTAACAGGGAAGATTAACCCGCAGAAAAACAACTCAACCAGATGGACACACATTCATTGCTCGCAGTATCCCCTATTGACGGCCGATACGCATCCAAGGCCGAGGCTCTCAGGCCATATTTCAGCGAATATGCACTCATCCGTTACAGAATCAGGGTGGAAATCGAATATTTCATTGCATTATGCGAAATTCCTCTCCCTCAGCTGGCGGACATTGACAAGGATAAATTTCCTCAGATGCGCCTGATTTACAAGGAGTTGACACCTGAGCAGGCAATGGAGGTGAAGGAAATCGAGTCCGTCACCAACCACGATGTGAAAGCCGTGGAATACTTCATCAAGCGCCGGTTCAAGGAGATGGGACTGGAGAAATGGTCGGAGTTCGTGCATTTCGGCCTCACATCCCAGGACATCAACAACACCTCCCAGCCATTGATGCTCAAGGAGGCCCTCGAGGAGGTCTATATCCCGGCCCTCAGGAAGGTTCTCGGAACCATCACTGAAATGGCGGAGACCTGGAAGGAGGTCCCGATGCTTGCCAAGACACACGGCCAGCCGGCATCCCCGACCAGATTGGGCAAGGAATTCAAGGTATATCAGGTCCGCATTGAGGAGCAGCTCAGGCAATTCAGCCAGCTCACCTATCCGGCCAAGTTCGGCGGGGCAACCGGCAACATGAATGCCCACAAGGTAGCCTTCCCGCAATTCGACTGGATTTCCTTCGGCGACAAGTTCACCGCTTCGCTGGGTCTCAAGAGGTCATTCCCGACCACCCAGATTGAGCATTATGACAATCTGGCCGCCATCTTCGACTGCCTACGCCGCATCAACACCATTCTCATTGACTTCAGCCGCGACATCTGGACATATATTTCAATGGAGTATTTCCGCCAGAAGGTCAACAAGAACGAGGTGGGCTCGTCCGCAATGCCGCACAAGGTCAACCCGATTGACTTCGAGAATGCTGAAGGCAACCTCGGAATGGCCAATGCCGTATTGACATTCCTGTCAATGAAGCTGCCGATTTCAAGGCTCCAGCGCGACCTCACCGACTCCACCGTTCTCAGGAATGTCGGCGTGCCGGTTGCCCACGGCCTGATTGCATTCGCATCCCTCAGCAAGGGCCTCGGCAAGCTGATTCTCAATGAGGATGCCCTCCACGCTGACCTGGAGCGAAACTGGGCAGTGGTGGCAGAAGCCGTGCAGACCATTCTCCGCCGCGAAGGCTACCCTAATCCGTACGAGACCCTCAAGGCGCTCACCCGCACCGGCAATGGCATTGACGAGGAGACAATGGAGAATTTCATCACCTCCCTCGAGGTCTCCGACTCCGTCAAGGAGGAACTCCGCGCCATCACGCCTTGGAGCTACACCGGGTACTAGGGCATTCCGTAATTGTGGATTGACAATATCTCGTCATTTCCGGCGGACAATAGTTCCGCTGGACGGGTGAACTCATACCGCCTGTTAATAGAATATTTTATGCAATAATCTGCATTTTGCTATAATTTTGTACTATATTTGCAGTACAACAGTAAAAACAATAGTAATGTTACAGGACTTCGTGTTGCGTGAAGCGCAATTTGGAGTCCGATTGAGCTA
>JBJEBP010000178.1:0-10112 GCA_051870135.1 Candidatus Cryptobacteroides sp.
CGACATTGCTGCTCCACATTGCCTTCGGCCTCATCCTCATTGGGGCTGCAACCACATTCGTGACAGGGCGGCACGGGACAATGCATCTGAGGGAAGGGGAGTCGTCGGATATGTTCCTGACGGCTGACGGCCCGGAGAGAATGCCGTTCAGCATTGGCCTGAAAGAGTTCAACGTGGAGTATTACGAGGGTACCAAGTCCCCGTCCGACTATGTCAGCACAATGATTCTCCCCGACGTGGCCGAAGCCCGGATATCAATGAACAAAGTCCTGAAATACAATGGGTACCGCCTCTGCCAGGCTGGCTTTGACAATGACGGCGGCGGGGCGACCTATTCAGTGACCAGTGACGTGGCCGGAATCGCCCTCACCTATTCCGGTTATATATTGCTGCTGATAGGCTTCCTGTCCTTCTTCTTCCAGAAGGGGAGCGGCTTCAGGAGACATCTGGAGGCATTGTCGAAGATGTCGGCCGTAATGGTCCTGCTTGTGGCTGGGACAGGGCTGGCCGGGGCCCGGGAAATTGACCCTGAAGTGCTTGGGAAGCCGGTCCGGGAAGTAATCACCATACCTGAAGCTGAGGCTGCAAATGTCGGCCGGGTCTATGTGAAGCACGGCGGGCAGGTCTGTCCTTTCAGCTTGATGGTGGGGAAGAATGCCATCCGTGACGGAAAAGTCAGCCTTGAGATGCTCCGGAAGATTGCGTACAATGGAGATTCTCCTTCGGAAATGGAGAACGTCCTGTTCGGGAGTATCCTGGCACGTATAACCCAAGCGGCCGGGAATCAGGATTGGGACAGTTTCAATTCAGCCGTGGACCGTCTTGTAGAGTATCAGGAGGCGAAACTTTCAACAAGTCCAGCCGGGCGGGATACTGGCGGGCTGCATGAAGCGACTGACTTCAATCTTCCTGTCGCCCTTCTCTGTCTGCTGGCCGGCCTTATTGGTCTGTACTGCAGCGTTTACGGCAAGTCCGGGGGATGGATGGCCCGGACAGGCATTGTGCCGTTTGCAGCATTGGCCTATCTGATATTCAGGTTTGTTTTGCAATGGAGGATGGCCGGATTCATTCCGCTGACGGATGGCTGCGGGACAATGCAGTTTCTTGCCCTCTGCTCCTGTCTGGCAGCCTCATTGTGCACTATACTGAAGAGGGAAAAGTGGGCATCGTCCGCCCTGCTTCTTCTCGCCGGAGCTGCCCTCCTCGTGGCAATGATGAGCAATGCCGGGGCAAATGCCGGCAAGCCTGCTCCTGTGCTGGACTCTCCGCTTCTATGTGTCCACGTGATGCTCATGATGATTGCCTACATGCTTTTCGGACTGATGGCTGTCGGCGGAGCTATTGCATTGATAATCAATGCAAAATCCCGAAGAAGCAGTGACCCCCGGGCCGGACTCGCGGTGGAACGGCTCTGGCACATTGACTCTGTCCTTCTTTATTTTGCGGTATTTCTTCTCGCCGCAGGAATATTCACCGGGGCGGTCTGGGCCAACATTTCCTGGGGCCGCTACTGGGGCTGGGACCCGAAGGAGACCTGGGCGCTCATCACCCTGCTCGTCTATTCATTCGGCCTGCACCAGAACTCATTGAAAAGAATGCGCAGGCCAATGTTCTTCCACGTTTTCACGCTTCTCGCATTCGCCTGCGTATTGATGACTTATTTCGGCGTGAATTACCTCCTTGGAGGTCTCCACAGCTATGCCTGATTTTTCAGAATTCAATCAGTGGACTGTTGGTCCTGAGTTCGTGGCGCTTGCCAATGCTGAATGACATTCCGAAGTTGAGCTGCATCCTGAGTTTTCCGTAAGGATAAGGGATGTTCGGTTCGGCCGCCTTTGCAAACTTGGTCATCAGGTAGTCCGAGCCGATGAAGAAGTTGAATCCCTTCGGGTGAAGTCCGAGAATGAATCCGAAACCGCCGCCGAATGAGGAAAGTGCCCCGTTCACGCTCATTGAGAACCAGTTGCAAGGTGTGAGATTGGCAAAGAGCCGGTTGCTTGTCCTGGTGTATGGGCCTTTGAAGGTGGTAGATGACAGAAATCCGACGCTGAGAGCATCGTAGAATGGCATTTTGTATTCTACACCTGCGTTGAGGGTGCAGTCCAGCATATTGCCCCGCTTTCCGTCCGTGGATGTCCTCCGGAATTCATACAGGTCCGACAGGTCATCGCCGAGGGCATTGAACTGCTCGTCAATGCTGTTTTCCTTGTCCCCCTCAAGTGCGATATTGTCAAAGCCGTCGAAGACCCAGCCTTTCTCCCCGGTCTCCGCAAGGGTGGTGTTTTTCCAGGAAATGAAGCCGAGGTCGCAGACAGAAACCGAGAGTCTGAGACCGCGGATGAGTTCGAAATCGGCTCCGAGGTCAAGGGCTGCGCCATAGCCTGAGACTATTTTGTTGTATGACCAGTTGTCTGTCGTGCCAATGTTCTCGAAGTCAATGATGTCGTTGTCGGCTGAAGTTTCGGCTGTACCGCTCTCTCCCTTGGTCTTGATGTCAATGAAGCCGCAGGATGCGGCCAGGGTTCCTTTGGAGTGTACTGACCATTGGTCGCCTGTCATTTCCAGTCTCATCTTGTCCACTCGGGCATCCACGTCTGCGAGGCCGGCGAGGAGCTTGAGCCTTGCTCCGACATTGATTTTGTCGGCAATCCTGCGGGTGTAGCCGAATGCCAGTTCGAGCCTTGCGTTCCCGCCGATGGCCAGGTCGGAGATATCGTAGTACTGGGATTTTCCCGGATTCTTTACAAATTCGAAAAGTTCATAAGGAAGGTTGGCGGTAACGTCCGCCTTGACATTGGCATCGAAGCTGAAAAAACCGTTCTTGCCCCAGATTCCCAAGGTCAGGAGCGAAACGGAGGTATTGATATTCAGCCTGTTGTTGTTCCTGAGCTTGCCGAGGAAATCGGAAGCGGACACTTCCGGGCTCATGAACGTGGTGAGCTTCCCGTTGGAGGTCGGAAAGAGGAAGGTGTTCACTCCCATATTGGAGTTCACTCCCAGCCCGACGCCTCCCAATGCCGGCAATGAGAAGAAACTTCTCTCAGTGGCGAAAGCCGGATTGAAACTGCGCCTCATGTTGTATCCGTCGAGGAAGTAGGCCGACTGCAATGCCGTCTGGGCATTAAGTGATGACAATGACAGGACAATGCCGGCCAGGATTGCTATATGTTTTTTCATTTCTTTATGTCAATCTAAAGTTCTATGTCAACCCTTCCCTGAAGACGGGCCTTGATATTTTCCGCACGTACGCACTGGTCCGGCTGCACCGGTGTACCGAGGAGGTCGTCACCCGGAGCATAGACTTCAATGAGCAGCCTGATGCCGTCCAGCCTGGTTATGTCCCCGTCACCGTTTATCACCACCTCCAAAGGTGTGGTCGATGGATTGTTGAGGGTGCCGCCCTTGATATCAGCATTGAGTTCGATGCCTATATCCTGGAGTTGCTTGCCATTGACGTCAATGGCCACGGCGGTCAGGACGAATCTCAACGGAATGTGGTTGATGAAGTCGAGCGTCAATGTGAGCTTCTCGAAGTCGAAACTTGCATCCTCGCTGTTGAACGTCTCGTTCCAGCCGGTAACATCATAAAAGTCTGAAAAGTGGAAATTTGCGTCAGGTGTGAAAGAAAAGGATGGAAGGTGGAGAAAATCCCCGATGAGAATGGCCTCAGTGTTGCCTATAGGTACGCTGACATCCCCCTCAATACGCATAGTAGTGTCAATTTCCTTGGTTAGGTCATAGTCCGGATTCAGGCAGGACGACATAATAGCAGTCAGTATTGCCATTGCCAGGAAAGCTTTTCTGTGAATCATATCGGTCGGTTGTTAAGTTATCTCCGCAAAGATATACAATTCCCTTGAATTAAAATAGTATCTTTGCACTGCAAAAACTTGAACGGCTATGACAAAGTATCATCCATCGGCTTTGCCGAACACCAGAATTGACGTGGCGGATGTCCTCAGGGGCATTGCCATTGGGGGTATTGTCCTCATTCATTTCATTGAGCATCTGAATTTCTACGATTTCCCGGAACCGGCAAGCCAGCTGATGGTCAGCATTGACAAGGGCGTGTGGGATACCGTCTTCTTCCTGCTTGCCGGGAAGATGTATGCGATTTTTTCCCTGCTTTTCGGACTCAGCCTCTTCATACAGCACGACAACCAGGCCCAGAAGGGCGTGGATTTCAGGCCGCGCTTTGTCTGGAGGATGGTTCTGCTGATGATGTTCGGCATTCTGGACCTGCTTTTCTTCAACGGGGACATTCTCTTCCTCTATGCCGTCTGCGGACTTCTCGTCCTGCCTCTTGTTAGGGCATCGGACAAGCTTGTCGCCGGCATTGCCATTTTCCTGGCCCTTCAGCCGGTGGAGATAATCAGCATTGTCATCGGTCTTTTCAATCCGGGTGCGGCACCTCTCGATCTTGGCACCGGAGAGCTTTTCGGGGCGATAATGCCGGCCCAGCAGAGCGGCTCCTTCCTTGACGTGGCCAAGGCAGACCTGGTTTACGGCCTTCCGGTGAATTTCACCTGGGCCATCGAGAACGGAAGGATGACGCAGACCGTGTTCCTCTTCCTTGCCGGAATGCTGATAGGCCGGCGGAGGCTGCTCTACGATGAGGACGGTCACGTTGACCTCTGGAAGAAGGTGCTGGTCATATCCGCGGCGGCATTGGCGGTGATACTTCCTCTCATCCCGTTGACATCCGGCTGCGAGGTCCCTATTGTCCGCAAGAGCCTCAATGTGATGCTGACAATGTGGCGGAACCTGGCCATGATGCTGATAATCATTTCCGGCATTGTCCTGATATTCTACAGAACCCGTTTTGGCGGTGGCCTGAAGATCCTTGCTCCATACGGCAAGATGAGCCTCACGCATTACATTGGCCAGTCGGTGGTCGGTGCCCTGCTCTTCTACGGCTGGGGATTCGGCCTCTACAAATATTGCGGCCATACTGTCAGCCTCCTGATGGGCGTGGCTTTGGTTATAATTCAATGCCTTTTCTCCCATTGGTGGCTCCGTACACACAAGCGCGGTCCTCTGGAGCAGCTCTGGAGCAACGCCACCTGGCTGGGGGCAAAGAAATAGCCCGGATGTAAATTCTTGATACAATGGCGAATCCACTCAAACAACTGGCCGGCGAGACAGCGGTCTACGGCCTGAGCACAATATTGGCGAGGATAATCAACTTCCTCTTCGTCCCGTTCTACACCCGCCTCCTGACCACTTCCAGCTACGGTGTGGTGACGGAGTTCATGGCCTATATCGCCGTGCTTCAGGTAGTCCTGGTGCTCGGTCTTGAGACCGGATGTTTCAATTTCGCAAACCGTGAAGGCGTGGATGCACGCAAGGTGTATTCCAATGCGCTCGCCGCCGTTTTCGGTACCAGTTTCTCCTTCCTTGCCTTCCTGGTGCTGTTCCGAGACGGGATTGCCTCCGCCCTCGGCTACCAGGGCTTCGGCAACTGCATCATCTACATTGGCGGAATCCTTGCCCTGGACTGTACCACGGCCATATTGTTCGCCAAGCTCAGGCAGGAACACAAGGCCTTCAAGTTCGCCATTTTCAAGACTGTGAAGATACTCACGGAGACGGCTGCCAACATGGTCCTCTTCTTCTGGTACCCTTCGCACGTCAATCCTGTGATGCCCGTCATCATTTCCCCGACACCGGACTTCACCTACGTCATCTTCGCCATATTCATAAGCAGCGTCGTCTGCGGCCTGCTCTTTATTCCGGACCTCGTCAGGTTCTCCTTCAAGTTCGACGCAAAGCTGCTACGGCAGATGCTGGCCTACTCCATCCCGCTTATGATTGCGGCATTGCCGGGCATTGTCAATGACTTCCTCGACAGGATATTGTTCCGGTATTTCGACACTGACCCGGAGGCCTGGCGCTCCAGCCTGGGAATCTTCCAGGCGGCTGTGAAACTCTCCGTGATAATGAATCTCTTCATCCAGATGTTCCGCTTCGCAGCCGAGCCGTTCTTCTTCCAGAGGTCCCGGGACAAGGGATCGAAGCAGCTCTATGCCATTGTGATGGAGTTCTTTACGGCATTCTGCGGCTTGATTCTGCTCGGCGTTTTCCTGTATCTGGACATTTTCTCCCTCATTATCGGAAAGGATTTCCGCTCCGGAATGGGTGTCGTGCCTATAATGCTGTTCTCCTATATGCTGCTGGGCATGCTCTTCAATGTCTCGATGTGGTACAAGCTCTCCGGGAAGACCAATATGGCCGTGTGGATAACCCTCGCCGGCCTTGTCGTGACCATCATTGTCAATGTGGTATTCATGCCGATGTTCTCGTTCTGGGCCGCCGCATTCGGCCATCTTGCCAGCTATCTTGTGATGTTCATAATCAGCGCAGTGCTCGGTGCTAAATATTATCCTATCCCTTATGACTGGAAGAGGATATTGTCATTGATGCTGTCTATGGCTTTGATCTGCGGAGCCACCATTTTCATTGACAAAGCCTTCTTCCCGGGTGTTGCCGTCGGTGTCTCACCTGCGGGCCAGGTGATATTCAAGATTGGTGTCCATACAGTCCTGATCCTGGCTTATCTCGGTGCCGCGGCGTTCCTGCTCAGGGGAAGGTACAGCAAAGCCCTGTCGGTATAAATTTCAAGAGTATGTCAGATAGAATCACAACAATGGAGAGGGGTATGCAGAGGCGTACCGAACTGCTTCTGGGCAATGAGAACCTTGACAAGCTGCAGCGGGTGAAGGTTCTGATTTTCGGACTTGGCGGTGTCGGCTCCTGGTGTGCCGAGGCATTGGTCCGCAGCGGCATCCGCAATATTACCATTGTGGATTCGGACAGGGTCTGTGTCACCAACTGCAACCGTCAGCTGATGGCAACGAGCAGGACAATAGGCCAGGTCAAGGTCGATGCCTTGCGTGAGCGACTGCTTGAAATCGCTCCCGATGCCAACATTGTCGCATACCAGAAATTCTACAATGCCGACAATGCCGAGTCGTTCAGGATGGAAGAGTACGATTTCATCATTGATGCAATAGATTCCCTCAAGGACAAGGCTGACCTGATACTTCGCGCAACCTCCCTGCCCAAGCACATTACGTTCATTTCCTCAATGGGAGCCGCACTCCGCACTGACCCGTTCAAGGTCAGGTATTCCGAGTTCTGGAAAATTGCAGGTGATCCCCTGGCCCGAGCCCTCCGCAAGAAGTTCAAGCGTATGGAAAAGTGGCCTGCAAGGAAGTTCCAATGTGTATATAGCGAGGAAACGCCAATGGAGAATCTCGGGGAGGACCCCGCCAACTGCTGCGTTCCCGACGAGCAGCCCCTTGTGGAAGACCGCCACTCAAAGGCCCATATAAACGGCTCCCTGTGCCACGTCACGGCAATATTCGGAATGTCCATTGCCGGCATGGTCATCAACACTGTCATTGGCAGGTAAATTTATATAAAATTATATTAAATATTTTTATATTAAATAAAATTATATAAATTTGTGCGGAAATAATGTGTTGAAAATGAATATTCCATTCTCATTTGGAAGGATAGTCCGTGAGGACGATTTCACTGACAGGAAACAGGAGACTGCCAAATTGCTGGCGAATATCCTGTCGTTGACGAGTACTGCTATAATTTCCCCGCGCCGTTGGGGTAAATCTTCCTTGGTAAACAAGGTTGTAGACATAGTTTCAGATAATGATGAATATCTGATTGTCAGAATGAATGTCTTCAAGTGTGATGACGAGCAGGAGTTCTATGCGCTGTTTGCCAAATGTGTAATGGAACAAGCCTCATCATCTGTCGAGTCTCTTGTCGCCAATGCAAGGGAATTCTTGTCCAATCTTCTCCCCAAGGTTTCCTTTTCCGACCCCCTTTCAAGATATGAGATTTCTTTCGGCCTGGATGTTGTCAAGAATCCGATTCCTGAAGATATCCTGGATTTGCCGCAGGAGATTGCGGCTAAAAAAGGAAAGAAGGTTGTTGTCTGCATAGATGAGTTTCAACAGATAGGTGAATTCTCCAATTCATTGAAGTTCCAGAAAATTCTCCGCAGTCATTGGCAGGAGCAGCAGGATGTTTCCTATATCCTGTATGGCAGTAAGAAGCATATGATGCTGAATATCTTCGGCGAGTATAAAAGCCCGTTCTACAAGTTTGGCGATATAATGTTCCTACCGAAGATATCGAATGCGGATTGGCAGGACTATATAGTATCCCGCTTTCGTGATACGGGGAAGAGTATTCAATCAGACATAGCGGGGTATATTGCCCAAATGGTTGATAATCACCCATACTATGTCCAGCAACTCGCTCAGTTGAGCTGGTTGCGTTGTGAATCGGAATGTACGGTGGAAACGGTTGATTCCGCACTCTCAAGTATGCTGGACGCGCTCAATCTTCAGTTTATTGCCATTATGGATTCCCTGACGGACAAGCAGCGGAATTTTCTCTGCGCGTTGGCCGACGGAGTGACAAGACTGACCTCAGAAACAACGCTGGCCTCTTACAAATTAGGAACTAACGGTAATGTGAGAATAATGAGAAATGCTCTATTGAAACGGGATATAATAGACGTAGAGGGAAAATTAGTCCAGATTCAGGACCCTGTATTCAAATTGTGGCTCCAGCGGCAATACAGTGTACTTAATTAAATAATTTGCCGGGAACCCCTCTAATCGCCAAGCCCCTTTATGTGCAACCTTCCACGATATGCAACTTTAACGTGGAAGACAACTCGCTCTGCTGCATTGATGCGTGGCCTTATCGTGGACGGTTTGTCAGTAGACCACCTCAGATCTTGGAGGAGAGCAGCCTGCTGAGGGTGCTCTGGTCAATGCCGATGAAGCCGGCGATTTGTTTTTTCATTGCCTTGGAGAACAGCTCCGGATTTTCCTTCAGGAGTGTCATCAGACGGTCCTTGGCGTCGGTGCTGATCATATCTTCAAGTCTTCCGCTGATAGTACTCAGTCCCCGCAGCAGCAGGTTGATATACCATTCGGACACGGCCGGGTGGTTTTTGGCGAGGCCTTTCAGAAGATTTCCGTCAATGACGGCTACGGCACTGCCCTTCATCAGCTCGAAATAGTCCTTGGCCGGGCTGCCGTCATGCAGGGTATGGACATCAGCAACCACGTAAGAAGGGAGAGGAAGATACAGATACCGGCAATCACCGTGCTTTGTTATGCAATATGAGGCTCCCATTCCTTTCAGTATTATGTAAATGTTGAAATTTACATCCCCCGGTTTGATGATAACGGTGTTTTTCCTTACCTGCCTGTAGCTCACGTGCCTGCGAAGAATTTCGAAGCACTCCTCATTGACACCTGTCAATTTCCGGAAGAGGGCCTCGAGATTTTCCGCCGTCTTTGCGGAATGCCGGTGGGGTGGCCCCTTCTCTGGTTTGTCTGATTCTCTCGGGTTACGGTTAACGGTTGCCATAAATTTGTATAATTTCCTTCAAATGTAATACAATTCTATGGTATATCAAAATTGACAAATATCAATTATATTCAAGAATAGCTGGCGTATTTTTGTGCCGCTTGGAATAAAGGCGGCCGGAAAGTGCTTTCTGTTCTGCCGGAATTCCGAACCAAATTTAAATTATTGAAAAACCGGAGGCTATTCTTTGTCCTCGCAAACAATTGCGGCAGAGTTTCTTTCGGCAATTATTACTAAATCTACTCAGTAGCAGATGAGTTTATTCAAGTCACTGGTCGTGACCTGCCTTCTATGTATAGTGTCAGGTGCGGCCGCAGCTCAGGAACTTGTGACTGTAAGAGGCGTCATCACCGATGGGGACACGGGCGAGCCAATGCCCGGAGTCTTTGTCGTGACCGGGGCATCGTCAGGTGTATCCACTTCAATTGAAGGAACTTACGAAGTCACAGCAACAGCAGGAACGGAACTGCAGTATCAATTCATCGGATTCCAGACCCAGACATTCATTGTCCCGTCGGGACAGAAGGAGGTCGTGCACAATGTCACCCTCGTGAGCGATGCCCAGGCCCTGGACGATGTCGTGGTCGTTGCCTACGGAGTCCGCAAGAAGGGAACCATTGCAGGCTCCGTATCCACGGTGAAGTCGGACGCATTGGCAGACACGCCTGCGGCAAGTTTCGACCAGGCCCTTCAGGGCAAGG
>JBJEBP010000179.1:0-9996 GCA_051870135.1 Candidatus Cryptobacteroides sp.
TGACAGGCTGATGAGGGTGATGGCAAGGGACATTATCGAGAGCGGCAAGACCGTCGAGAAAGTCATTGAGCGCTACAGCAAGACAGTCAAGCCGATGTATCTCCAGTTCATTGAGCCGAGCAAGAGATATGCTGACATAATTATTCCGCAGGGCGGTCACAACAAAGTTGCCATTGACATCATCTCTGCCACAATAGAAAAGTCATTGCACGACAGAAATGCTGAATCGGGAAGATAAGGCGGGACTGTATATAACCCTGATTGTTCATCTCGGGATTCTCATTGTCCTGCTCATAGCTCAGATAGGGTTCTCTCTTCAAAGGGAGAACTCATTTGTCATTGACTTTTCCAAGCAGGAGGAGCTGAGGAGAATTGAGGAGAAGAAGCAATTCGACGAGAATATATCCAAGAGGGTCGATGACCTCATTTCGGGCGCTTCGGGAATAGAATTCCGGAACGTGACATCCTCAAGGAACAGAGAAATCCTGAAGGATGACAGAAGCACCGATGCAGACAAGCTCTACAAGGATGCTGAAAGGCTTGCGAAAGACCTGAAGAGCGGACCTGACCAGATGGACGATGATTATGTAGCCGAGCCGGCTCACAAAACAGAAGACAGGAAATCCGAAACGAGACAGTATAGCGGACCTTCAGTTCTTTCCTGGCATCTGGACGGAAGGAAGGCCAGCCATCTGCCTATTCCTGCTTACAGATGCTACGGTGGAGGCATGGTTACAGTTCTTATCACCGTGGACAATTCAGGCAGGGTGATTGACGCAAAAATCCAGGAGGAGACCTCCTCTGACGACAAATGCCTCCGGGACTTCGCAATCAGGGCGGCCCGGCAGTCCCGGTTCTCCATAAAACAAGATGCCCCGGCCAGACAGCACGGGGACATCATATATCAGTTTCTGGCCCAGTAGCCTTACAAGGCAGCCTTGACCACGTCGTCTATTTCGAGATAGAGCCGGTAGAAGGCATTGTCACCCATTTTTGAATATCTTCCTACAAGGGCGCGGAGCTGTGGCAGGAGATAAGGAAGTGTCTCCTCCCACTCCGTCTGGGAAGCCACAATCTTGTCATTGTCAGCGGCATAAGCCCTGAACTTTCCGGCAACGTCAATGCGTCCGAGGAAAGCATCCAGGGCCTCGTAACTGTCGATGGAGGACAACTCCTTCCTGTATCTGTCAAACATTGCTGAAGCGAATCGCATCTGGGTGGTCTTCTTGTTGCAGCGGACAAAGTAAGGCGTGGCCTTGGTAGTATCCAAAGGCACGAAAACATCAGGAATGATGCCGCCTCCGCCATAGACGGTACGGCCTCCGAGAGTCTTGTAAACCTCGCTGCTGTCAATCTTTATGCTGTCCTTGTCGAACATCTCCCCATCCGCATACCTCTTATAGATATCATATTGATAATCATCACCGTATGGCTTCTGGATACATCTTCCGGAAGGAGTATGGAAACGGGCGACTGTAAGACGGATTGCAGACTTGTCCGTGAAATATACAGGTTCCTGGACAAGTCCTTTGCCGAATGAACGGCGGCCTACAATCACTCCCCTGTCATTGTCCTGGATGGCTCCGGCGAAAATTTCACTGGAAGATGCAGAATTCTCATTGATCAGGACAGAGAGCTTCACATCCTGGAGGATTCCCTTGCCGTCCGCATTGTAGTCCTCACGCTTTCTGTGGAGGCCCTGGAGATATACGATAGGCGCACCTTTCTCCAGGAACATGTCAGAGAGCAGGAGAGCCTGGTCAAAATAACCTCCTGTATTGTCCCGGAGGTCGAAAACCAGATGCGTCATCCCCTTTTCAACAAGCCCTGAGGCAGCCTCGCTGACTTCCTTGTATGTGGTCCTGCTGAACTTGGAAAGCTTGATATAGCCGGTGGTGTCATTGATCATGAAAGAGGCATCCACACAATGAACCGGTATCTTGCCGCGCTTTATGTCAAACGGAATCTCGGCATTGTCCCTCCTGACAAGTATGCGCACCTCGGTTCCCGCCTTTCCCTTCATCCTCCTTACCATGCTGTCCTGGGGGAAACGGACTCCGGCGATATTGCAACTGTCCACCTTCAGGATCCGGTCTCCCGGCTGGAGGCCTGCCTTCTCGGAAGGTCCCCCGGGAATGACCTCAAGCACTATGGCCGTGTCATTAGGGACATTGAACTGGATACCGATTCCGTCAAAATTGCCGGCAAGCTCGGTCTCCGAAGCCTCCAGTTCCACAGGCGGAAGATAGACGGAATGCGGGTCAAGTGCTGCAAGAGAGGCCTCTACAGCCGCATCTGTAACTTTCTTGACATCCACCTCGTCCACATAGTTCTTCTCTACCTGCTCAAGAATGAGGTTCAATTTCCTCCATTGGGAATAATTGCCGTCCAGCCTGGAATATTTCTGGACCAGCGAATAAACAAGGCAAGTGCCCAGCACCCCTATTATGATGCCGAGCACTGTAGCCAGAGATGTAAATTTGTCCTTTTCTGTCATCTAATCTATATCATTGACAATCAACTTGTTCGACTTCAATGCCGGACTTGCGGAGAAGATCCGGTCCGTCCTGAAGCCTGTATGCGTCCCTATACACTACTCTTCTGATACCGGCCTGGATAATGAGCTTCGAACACTCAATGCAAGGAGAGGCTGTGACATAGAGGGTTGCTCCCTCGCTGCTGTTTCCGGACTTGGCCACCTTCGTGATGGCATTGGCCTCGGCGTGAAGCACATAAGGTTTGGTCACCCCGTTCTCATCCTCACAGATATTCTCAAACCCGGACGGAGTGCCGTTGTACCCGTCCGAGATGATCATATTGTCCTTGACAATGAGGGCGCCCACCTTGCGTCTCTTGCAATATGAGTTTTCCGCCCATATTTCCGCCATCCTGAGATAGCTCCGGTCGAATTTATGCATAGATTGCAAATATAGTCAATTTCTTTGATACAGATAACTAATTCCTTTGATAGAGATAACGCTTGATGCTCCTCTTCGGTGTCCTTTCGAAATCCTCAGGCAGGAACTCAATCTTGGAAATCTTGGCGTAGTTAGGAATCTGCTTGTTGATTTCAGGGAGCGTAGCATTGATTCTCTCCTCGAGCTGCTCCTTGGAAAGGCCGTCCAGCTCAGCCTGATGATAGTCAGGGAAAATCAGGGAAACGAGATTTCCGTGATCCTCAATCACCAGTGAATCAACCACATAGGTAACATTGTTCACAACTGCCTCAATTTCCTCAGGATAGATGTTCTGTCCGGAAGGTCCGAGAATCATGCACTTGGAGCGTCCCTTGATATAGATGAACCCGTCCTTGTCAATGACTCCCATATCTCCGGTACGGAACCATCCGTCATCGGTGAACACGTCAGCCGTGGCCTGCTCGTTCTTGTAATATCCTAGGAAGACGTTCGGACCCTTGACCTGAATCTCGCCAGGGACATTCTCCGGATCAGCAGAGTCAATACGAACCTCCATATTCATTACGCCGCGTCCGCAGGATGCCAGACGGGCCTCCTTCCAGTCAGCATAGCCTATGATAGGAGCGCACTCCGTCATTCCGTAACCTACAGTGATAGGGAAACCTATCTTCTTGAAGAAGGACTCGACCTCAGGATTGAATGCGGCGCCACCGATGATGACCTCGTAGAACTTGCCGCCGAACGCCGTTGTAAGTTCCTTGAGAATCTTCTTCTGGATAACCTTGTCAATGATAGGAAGGCTCATGATCATCTTGTTGCGGTCAATGATAGGCTTGAGCTTCGACTTGTACACCTTCTCGATGATGAGAGGTACCGCAATGATGACGTGAGGCTTGATGTCGGCGAAGGCCTGCATAATGATCTTCGGGCTTGGAACCCTTGTAAGGAAATGCACGTGTGCGCCTACGCTCATCTCAAAGAGGAACTCGAACATAAGGCCGTACATGTGTGCGGAAGGGAGCATTGAGACGACGTCTGACTCATTGCCAAGCTCCGGCATTGCCTGGACGTGTGCGAACTCCATATTGGAGTAAATGGCACGATACGGCACCATTACGCCTTTGGAGAATCCGGAAGTCCCTGACGTATAATTGATTATAGCGAGTTCATCCGCACTGTCCTCATAGTAGTCGAGGTCATCAGGGCCGAAATTGTTCGGATACTTGCGGCCGAAACTCTCATTGAGATGCTCCCTCACAGCTGCCATCTCCCCAGTTCTTGAATAGAGGAAACTGAGGTTGTTAATCTGGACTACCACATAGAGACCCGGCATCTCGGACTCGGAAAGATTCTCCCATATAACGTCATCCACGAAAAGCACCTTGGCCTCGGAATGATTTACGAGATGGTGGATGTTCTCCGGTTTGAACTCGTGGAGTATAGGCACCGGAACAGCACCGTATGTCAGTGCGGCAAGGAAAGATACTCCCCAGTTGGCCTGGTTCCTGGAGCACAGGGCAACCTTGTCACCCTTCTGAAGTCCGCACTGCTCGAAAGCGATGTGAAGTTTGGCAATTCTCCTTGCCACATCCCTGTAGGCGAGATCCTGGCCCTTGTAGTTGGACAAGGCGGGACGGTCCCAGTTTTTCCTGAAACTCTTCTCTAAAATTTTGTTAACTGAATGAAATTCCATATTGATGTACTTTGTTATTTCGTCAATTTAATGTTCCTCTCCTTTCCGTCAAGGCAGACAGCCGAAACAATACCGTCCTTGACAGCCGTAACTGTCGCATCCGGACGGAGACGCTTGTCGCCAGTTAGTGGAGAAAGCGGTTCCCCACCCTCGAACGGGAATATGTAGGCTGCTTCGGAAGTCCTTGCAAGCCAATAAGATACGCCAGCGGATGATATAAGTTCCGGGAGCTGTTTCACGGTCTCGTTCAACGAGATGCCCTTCCACCAGGACCTTGGTTTCCCTTCAAGCGAATACATACCGATTCTGTTGCCCGGATGAATCAGGACCACTGTTTTTCCGTCACCCGTATCATGGACTGCCGGCCCGAGCAGAATCTTTTCCTGAAGTTTTACAGGGAAAGGCCTGACATAGCGTCCCAGCCTGTCAATCAACAGGAGTTCGTCACCGGCTGCAAGGAGGAACTGAATCTTCCCGTTATTGAAATAATCTACTTCCGCGATAGCTCCGCAAACAGGAGCCTTGAGCGGCACTCCCCACAGGCTCTTACCGTTCATCTCGCTGAGAACCAGATAGTTGTTCTTGTTCTGGGAGAGTTTGTTCTGTTTGCCTGTTCCGCAATTACGCACCGTAAACGGTCCTTTCGGGACTACTATCACAGTATCCTTCAGCATTGCATTCAGGTTGGATCCCGCGAAAGTTGACCTGACACGCCCCACATCAAGCCTGAATCTATGCTCAGGACCGGAATACAGGCTGAATAAAACAGGGCTGAAAGTAATGCCGGACACGGCTTTCACCGCATTGGCAGCAAGGCCTTCGCTGAAATAGGACAGGGCCCTGTCTCCCGTCATTGCAAAATAGGAGGTGAATACCGCACCGTCCTTCCTAAAAATATCCGTTGCCCCGCACTCCGTCATGAAATCCGAGACAGACCGGAAGTCCTTTTCACGTTTGAACAATGACAGGGCGGCCTCATTGCCGAAAACCACCCAACCGTCCGTAATCAAGGCCAATGTATCCGAAGGCACGAAAAGATTCCCGAGGAGAATTCCCGGATAGGAGGCGAACTTGGATGGAAGAATCTCCCCGTTATATTTCTTCGTGTTCACGTCACCGGAAAAAACCAGTTCTGAGGTCGGATTTGAAACCCTCAAGGCAACTGTGCGGGACAATGAGTCCCCGACAGGTACACCTGCCACTGCCACCTCGCGAATCCCGACACTGTCCGCCCAACTCTCCGGATTGCTGCCGTATTTGCGCTTCTTGACTGTACAGAGATATTTATAGTCCTTCAGCCCTCCGGAGGCATCGAGATAGGTCCTGTAGGCCTTCGAATAATCTCCGTATGAGGGCAATGTCAATGTTGAAACCCATGCGGAACAGTCAGGGAAGAAAGAAAATGCCCCAGGCTGGCCCGGCTGGAGTCCCGAAAGCACATTGACATAATCCGAAGCGGAACCGGATGAAAAAGAAGCACCTGCCAGGCTGGCCCTGCCATCCTCAAGTTTCTCTGCTGCAATCCCGCTCCAGCTTGAATAATTGTTCAGGAAGCGTGCATTGTTCCTGCATTCCCCAGAGAGTAAAGTGTTTGCCAACCGCATTGAATAGTTATGGTCAAAGAACAGTCGGTAATCCCCTTCGATTCGGGACGATATTGACGCAAATTCCTTTGTATCAAGTATTGAGGACTGGTTGTCAATATGCCGTTCCGCCGAATGGACAAGCGACTCCGAAGGAGACGCAAGCATTAGGCAAGTACCCTCGAAGGAAGATTCTTCAGAGTGCTGGACCTGCTTGAAGGCCACATAGACAGACTTGCGTTCACCTATGACTCTTATACTGTCAGCCTCGGCTGGTATGTCCTCAATGCTCTTGCCGACCCTGAAGCAAAGCAGAGGTACGGCCTTCCCGCTGAAGTGAAGGGAAATGCAGAATGATGCATTCCTGAGCGGGCCGAGACTGTTGGCGGAGGAATAGGAATCCACCATCGTCAGGAACTCCCTGAACGGCTCTGAATCACCGGAAAGTACCTTGCCGAAGATATAACAGCTGTCCGCGGCAATGCTGACTCCCCTGCCCAGGCTGCGGCCTGTAAAGACCAGGGCAGCATCGGAAGGCACTGCATTCAGCAGAGGGTGGCCGGACGAGGCACGGGAACGGAGAACCTCATCAGAAAGAGATTCCTCACCGTCATTTCCCGAATATAAAGTCGCCACAGCAGCTACAAGCCCCAACAGGAGGACACATAGAGCTGATATACAACATATTAACGCCTTCCTACCCATTTTTCACCAAATAATAAATGTGGCAAAGTGTACTGTTATGTGGTAAAACCATAACATACAAATATACATATTTATTTGGCAAAGGTGGACACCAAAGAAAAAACGTGCTACCTTTTAGATAGCATTATTTAAAAAATAGCGTAAAATTCGACCTTTTGACAAGAAAATTATCCAATAATTCAAAAAATATCAGACAATCAAATGCGGCGGGTGGAAATGCCCGGGAGAAGGGACTCAAGGTCAGCAAGAATGTCATTCACATCCGTACGGACACGCATTACGAGAAGAAGGGTGTCATCACCGGCAATCGTACCCATGAGCTTATGTGAAAGCGAATCGTCCACAAGAGAACCTATCATATTGGCGTAGCCGGGATTTGTCTTGATGACGCACATCTGTCCGGAGAACTCTATGCTCTTGACACCAGATACAGTATTCGCACCGAAAGCCACTGCGTGATTCGTCATCAAGTCAGAAATCAGCCTCATCTCCGGCAGGACATAATGATATCCCCCGACCCCATCAGGGGTCTTGGAAACCTTCAGAATCTTCAGGTCACGGGACAAGGTAGCCTGCGTGATGACATACCCCTCCTCGGCAAGCTTTTCCAGAATCGAGTCCTGATTGTTGACTTTGTTGGATGCGATAATGTCCCTGATTTTCTTTAGACGGTCTTGTTTCGGTTGCATAGTTTCAGTATATTCATTCAAAGTAATGCAAATTTATACAATAAAAATAACAAAGCAAAAGAAAACCACAAATATTTCATATATTTGAGCATAAAAGAGAGAAAAATGAAAAAATTATCAATCATTATTGCCGCCATCATCCTCATGGCACCGGATATCAACTCTGAAAACCTGCCCGGGACAATACTTGTATCGGGACAGGAACAGCACGTACAGGGAATAGCATACGACAGTGAAAAAAACTGCATGTACATGTCATTCACGAGCCGTTTCGTGAAGACCGACATGCAGGGAAACATCCTGGCATCAATTGACAGAATCCAGGGGCATCTCGGAGCAATGACATTCAACCCAGCGACAAGGAAGGTATATGCTTCCCTCGAGTGCAAGGATGACGAAATCGGGGCAGGAATAGCCAAGACTCTCAATGTCAGCACCGTAAGCCGTGCAGACAGCCGGTTCTTCATTGCAATAATCGACGTTGACCGCATCGACGGTATAGGAATGGACCCGGAAGGAAATGACGTCCTCAAGACAGCCTGCATCAAGAAGGCCGTAGAGGACTACGCATTCCGCAGCAAGTCAGGAGATTACGAGCACAGATACGGTTGCTCCGGCATTGACGGCGTGACCATCGGTCCGGCTATCGGAGAGCCTAAACCGGCCCGTTATTCAAGAAGGAATGCGGGGAAGCCAGCCGAAAGGAAATTGTATCTCTACGTGGGATACGGGATTTACGGTGACATTGACAGGACTGACAATGACTATCAGGTAATACACAGATATGACCTTGGCGAGCTGGAAAGGCTGGCCAGGCCTGTTATATTCGGAGAGACTCATTCCAATGGACCGGAAAAGCCGGATAAAGAATACTTCCTCAGGACCGGAAATACAAACTACGGGATACAGAACTTCGCCTACGACGAATACACGGACTGCTTCTTCCTGGCAGTCTATAAGGGAAAGAAAGCCGAATTCCCGAATTACAACCTGTTCGCATTCAAAGCCTTGCAGAAACCGTTCAAGGCTGCGCTCATAGGCGGAAGGGACAACAGGAAAGTTCTCCAAATCAGGCTGGTCAAGCCTGAAGAGCCATACTTCATCAATCCGTCGGTGGACGAGGCTACCGGAATCAGCGGATGGAGATTCAAATGGGGTTCTACAGGACTTTGCCCTCTAGGAAAAGGCCTGTGGTACATCTCCGAGAACGGAAAGGACAAGGCAACCGGGAAAGAATACTGCAATGCCAGGCTTTACCGATGGTCAAAGAATGAAGGCGAGGCCTTCGTCCCGGCCGAATAACTTGTCAGGACAGATCTCAGGGATTCGTATGTCGGAAGAGGATTGTCGGAGAATGCTGCGACAATCCTCGCATTTTTGTCCGATATGTATATCCGGGGAATGACGGAAGCGGCGAAAAGTTCATAAATCTTCCGGTCCGGCTGGGGAGAAAAAGGCATTGACATACCGTTCCCAGCCCACCAGGAAGCAACTGAAGCCTCTTCCTCCGCCCTGCTGACAAGAAGGAATTTTATATCAGGCAGTTCATCATTGAGACGCTGTATCACAGGAAGTTCCTCGCGGCAATCCTTGCAGCCGGTATTGAAGAAGACAATGCAGGATACACTGCCCTTGAGGTCCTGCGGAACATTGACGACAGTCCCGTCATTCATACTTGCCTGAAACTCAGGAAGTTTGTCCCCAGGGACAAGCGCACCGGTCCGGTTTCCATTGTCCCGGACGCAGGAAATCAGCATCATGACTGACAGAAAGGCTGGAAGAAGCCCGCAAATCGAAAATTTCTCCATAAGGCAAACCCGTATCCCTGCAAATATAGAAAAGAAAAACGAGGTCCGTATTGGCAATTGGGAATTTTTGCGTAATTTCGTGGCCAGACATGGAAGATACCTTCAGTGCGAAGCCTGAGGGCCGCACTGCACGAACTTCACTAAACGATAAATTGTTATGGAAGAGTTCAAAAACAGTCCCGAGCCCCTCATCTCATTCAGGGATGCGGACATAATGAACACTGAATCCACGGTCATTTATGGGCTCAATCTCGATGTCTATCATGGAGATCTCGTGTACATAGTGGGGAAAGTGGGGACAGGAAAGACATCCATCATCAGGACACTCATTGCCGAGAACAAACTCGGAAAAGGCAGCTGCAAGATATGCGGTTACGAGGTAAGCGGGATAAAGGACAGGGAAATCCCATTCCTGAGGAGGAAAATAGGCGTTGTATTCCAGGACTTCCAGTTGTTGATGGACAGAAGCGTGCCATCAAGTGGATCTGGAATTTCAACAAGAACAACCGGGTCCGGAATTACACCTGGATCGCCAAAGCCCGGCACGCTCAGTCCATCGTGCTGAAAAATCGGCGGGAGGTCCGGCAATTTTTAGAGAGT
>JBJEBP010000180.1:0-9907 GCA_051870135.1 Candidatus Cryptobacteroides sp.
TGCGCATTCATCCTCCTCAACTCGATCCTGACCATCGCCATCCACTTCTACACGCGGAACCTCCAGGAGACCGAGGCCAACGAGTACCTCCCCGTCAAGGCCAACCTGGCCACCATGATGAACAAACTCACCGAGAGCCGCCGACTCGCCATCAACTGGGTCTTCGTCGACCATCAGCCCAACACGCCCGACAAGGTCAAGCTCGCCGCGCTCGTCAACACCGACTTCGACGTCGTCCTCAACGAGGTCAAGTCGGCAACCGCGGGCTGGGAGGACGAGTTCACCGACACCCTCGGCATCGTCGAGGAGAAGGTCCACGCCATGTTCGA
The DNA here is from genome assembly GCA_051870135.1 of Candidatus Cryptobacteroides sp. Classification (GTDB taxonomy): domain Bacteria; phylum Bacteroidota; class Bacteroidia; order Bacteroidales; family UBA932; genus Cryptobacteroides. The sequence goes on from JBJEBP010000180.1 coordinate 330, forward strand.
CATGGAGCGTACCGTCATGAACAACCTCTCCACATTCGAGTTTTACGAAAAGGAATTGGACAGGGTTTTTGAGCAGATGCAGGAGGTCGGACTATGAAAGTGCGATTCAAGAAACTGCATCCGAATGCAGTAGTGCCGTTCAAGAAGTACAAGGAAGACTTCTGTTATGATGTGGTAGCGACCTCGGAGGAAGAAGTTGCCCCAAACGTGTGGAAGTACGGAATCGGGCTGGCGTTTGAGATTGAGAGGGGAGAGCAAATAACCACAAAGCAAGAGATTCGTTTCGGAGGAGAGCCGATAAGAACAATCACAAGCATTGATACGGAACACTTCGTAGGCCAGATAAGCCTCGACCTCCGGCCTCGTTCTTCCGTATGGAAAACAGGCATGGTCCTTAGCAACTGCATCGGGACGATTGATGAACTCTACCGGGGTGAGGTATCTGCCATCTTCTACCACGTGTTTACGGAAATGCCCCGTTACCGGGTCGGGGACAGGATAGGGCAGATAAAGCTCGGAATCACCCTACCGCTTGAGTTTGAGGAAGCGGATGAGCTCGGACAGACGGCTCGGGGTGACGGAGGGTACGGTAGCACGGGCAGATGAAAAGATTTTTTGCCGAATTAAAAAAATAAGTTAGATTTGCGGTGTGGTGTTGCCTGCGCCACTGGAGAGATAGGGCGTTTCCCGAGCTTTCGCAGGCACCCGGAATACCGGGGAGAGCAAGGGGGACGCCTTTTTAATTGCCGCTGATTATGAAATATCAAATTATAGTTGATTATCTTGTCGAGACCGTGGGTGCTGCCTGTACCGGTCTTGGCGACGGTGATGGCACGGTGAACAAGGGCAAGGAGGCCACGATGTGCGAATTTTTCGAGAGGTACATCAGCGGAAAGGACTGGGACGACGAGAGGGTGAACCAGTACATCCTTGTGGCCGAGGGTGACATTCCATATATATATAACGGGAAGTATTACGAGAGGGCCGGGGAGATAGACATGCGCTCGATAGTGAAGAGGGTGATGGAGAAGATAGGGATAGGGACTGTGTACCGGCAGAACAGCCACGTGAAGATTGCGCACGAGTGTCTTGAGTCCCTTATCTGCAACCCGTCAGGTCAGTTCAATCCGAACCGGAGGTACATTGTATTCAGGAACGGGGTCTTGGATACGGAGGAGCAGAAGCTCTTGAGCTTCAGCCCGGACTACGTGACGGACATCGTGCTGGACTTCGCATATAATAAGGATATGAGGTTTCCTCTTTGGGACGGGTTCGTGAAGGCCACCATTCCGGATGACGGGATGAGGGTTGCATTGCAGATGTTCACGGGAGGGTTCCTCATTGACCGCAACAGGTTCAAGATTGAGTATATATGCTACCTTGTCGGAGGCGGATGCAACGGAAAGTCCGTGCTGACCGGGGCGATTGCAGGCGTGTTCGGGAAGAACCTCGTGAGCGCATACAGCCCGGAGCAGCTTTTCAAGAGCTCGCAGAGCATGTACTACCTGGCGGACATCAGCGGAAAACTGGCCAACATCTGCGACGACATGAGCAACAAGGATGTGTCGGGAGGAGACTTCAAGCTGTTGGTGTCCGGTGCGCAGTTCCCTGCGAGATTCCCTTGGGGCAGGCCGTTCCTCGTGACGAGGGTGCCCCTGCTCCTGTGCAACGTGAACGACATACCTCCGACCACGGACGACAGCAACGGGCATTTCAGGAGGCAGTTGCCTATTATATGCCCGAACCAGATAAAGGAGAAGGACAAGGACCCGGAGCTTCCGAGCAAGCTGGCCAGTGACGAGGCGAAGGCTGCGATATTCAACTGGATATATGAGGGCTACAAGGCTCTTGTGGCCGAAAGGGGCAAGATTGAAATCAGCCAGAGCATACGTGAGGTGCAGGACGACATCAAGGAGCAGAGCAACAGTGTCCGCAGGTGGATAAAGGAAAACGGCTACATAGCTGTTGAGCCGAATGGTGCCGCTGACCCGAGGTGGAGGCCGATGAAGGAGATAATGAGAGATTACAGGGACTACTGCCACGACTATTCGGAGTTATCGAAATCACCGAAGGCCGTTGCGAAAGTGCTGCGAGACCTCGGAATACGTTCCAAGAGGTGCAGCGACACGACTTGGTATTGCATTGGCATAGGGCCGTTCTCCGACCCTGAGCCGGAGCCTGTTGTTACGCAGATTCCGGAGGATTTACCTCCGGCAGAGGAAACACCAAAGAGGAGGGAGGGTCCGCTTCCGGGAATTGACATGCCGAAATCACTGTTCATGGAAACAATAAAGAATGAAGGAAACGAGGCAGACCTGCCGTTCTAAAGAATAAATCGTATGAGAGATTTAATTGATTGGTACAGGGTCTTTGATCGGGTTCCGGAAATAATGGGACTTGAGCTTGTCCGAAACGGCAAGAGCTGGACAGGCAGATACTACATAAACGGGGATGTGCATCCATACAGGGCGGACAAGCTGAAATGCAAGATATACCAGAGCATGGTGTTCGTCTATGAGCAGGGAGGGGAGAGCCTGTCACTTCCGGAATGGCTTGTCACATACGGAGGGGCGAAGGACTACAAGGAGGCGTATGAGAGAATAAGGGGTGTCAAACTGACCGCCCCTGTAAAGCACGAGGTAAGGGAAACGAAGGTTCTCCATGTCAGTCCGGATGTTCTCTATGCAGCAAGGGGCTACGACCTGCACAGATGCAGCCTTTTCAACTGGATGTGCACGATGTTCCCGGAACAGAGGGTCATGCAGGTATGGAACGAGTACAATGTGACTACCGATTGGCAGGGAAATGCGGTGTTTTGGTATGTTGACCGCAAGGGCAGGATACTCCATGACAAGAGAATCAGGTACGGAGAGGACGGCCATAGGATAAAAGACTGCGCAATGAACAGGAAATTCAGGGTCGGTGACGGTTACAGCGGAAGATGTTGGTTCGGGGAACACCTGATTGAGCCGGGCAGGAAGACTGCGGTCGTGGAATCCGAGAAGACCTGCCTCCTTTTCAGGCTGTATTACAACTGTCCTGTCGTGGCCACCGGAGGGAAGGGAAATCTGCACGGGCCGTATGACAACCTTGCGCTCTATCCTGACTTGGATGCGGTCGAAGAATGGCGAAAATCCGGTGCAGAGGTGCGTGAATGGTGGAAAGACCTGCCGGAAGAACTCGGAAAAACGGCAGATATTGGAGATTTGATAGATTTTTTTTGCAATAAAAGAAAAAATGCGTATATTTGTCAAAAATGATATTGGAATGAGCACGATTAAGAAATTATGGGGCGTCATCGCCGGCTGGTTTTTATTCACATTCAGGAATCCTGTCCTGTCAAAGTCCGAGAACGGAGCATTCAAGGTGGTATTCCGCAGGTACTGGATGGAAATCAGGTCGTTGTCGGACAATTTCCGTCTGAGGGTGATGATATGCGAGCATCCATACGGCTATCTGCTGTACGGGCTGAAGCAGGGGAACGAGAAGAACCTACATGCCTATTGCGAGTACGTGTATGCGGTCGTGATGACACTGACCACGGACCAGAAGTTCGCAAACGAGGTGCAGAGGGCACTGAACAGATGCTATGAGCGCAGGGCCAATGCGGAATTGAAGAAAACGGCCAAGGAGAGGGATGACGATACTGCGATAGCAGAGGTCATGCAGCAGGCCGAGGCGGACAAGATGAGCCGTAAGGAAAGACGTAGGCTTACACGTCAGTTGAAAAAGGAGATAAGGAATGGAAAGTAATAAGATAAACAACTATCTTAATTATTGGATAGACCAGAAGATAATGTTCACACGAGGGAGCGTGGCGAACTGGTATCAAATGATGAAGAAGATTGAGGCTGGACAGGTGTTTCAGTCCGAGGTGTTCTCGCGGATTCTGTTCACGGACAAGGAGGTAAGGGATTTGTTTGATTCCTTCTTCTCCGGAGAGGACAGGAAGCTGTTCACATCCGATGACATGGGCAGGTTCGGGTTCAAGAACAACTACTTCATCAATCAGGCGATTTATGAAGGCAAGTTCATCAAGTTTACAAGACTTGGGAAGCCTATTCTGTATATTAAAAACTAATTTTAAAAAAGCTAAAGTATGGGAGCTTTGAGAAAGGCGGAAAGAAAATCCGCAAAGATACGCTTGGGCCTTGCGTCTCCGAGTGGTGGAGGAAAGACCTATTCAGCACTGCTTATCGCACGTGGTCTCGCAGGAAGCTGGGACAAGATTGCGGTCATTGACACGGAGAACGGCTCCGCTGACCTGTATTCCTCATTGGGTGACTACAACGTGCTGAGTCTTACCGCACCGTATCATCCACAGAGGTACATCGACGCAATCCATGAGTGCGAGGAGGCCGGCATGGAGGTCATCATCATCGACAGCATCACGCACGAATGGTCGGGAGTCGGAGGTTGCTTGGAGATTCAGCAGATGGAGGTGGACAAGCAGAGGGTAAAGAACACCTACACGGCATGGAAGGTCGTTACTCCTATCCATCAGAAGTTCATCGACGCAATCCTTCAGAGCAAGTGCCACATGATCACGACAGTGAGGAGCAAGACTGACTACATGCAGGTGGATGACAACGGTCGCAAGTCCATTCAGAAGGTCGGAATGGCTCAGGTAACGAGGGACGGATTCGAGTATGAGCTTACGGTATCGCTTGACCTTGACGAAAACCATAGGGCGGTCGTATCAAAGGACAGAACCAATCTGTTCGAGGGTCAACCTGCATTCATCCCTACCATCGAGACCGGAGCAATCTTGCGTCAGTGGTGCGAGACCGGGGTCAACGAGAAACAGGAACTGCTTGACAGCCTGAAGGACTGCGTGAGCAGGCAGGATTTCGATAATCTTACTCTGAAGTATGCGAACCTGCTTGTGAATGACGCAACAGGCCGCAGGGTTTTCCCGGAGGATTTGCGCAAGGCTATCCGTGCAAGGTATGAGGAAGTTTCATCAATAAAGGAGAAGTGATATGATTGACTTGGGATATGCAAACGGCTGGATTAAAGAGCCGGCTCTCTACAAGGAGGCAAAAGAAAAGGGTTACAAGTTCGAGGAAAAGGAAGTTGGTAACTGCATTCACGAGTATGTATGTAAGGAGCTTGACTTCAAGTTCCGTGTTGATTCAAGTGATTAGGATATGGGACAGGCAATATCAGTACCTGAATATCTTCAGGAGAGCCAGCGCACCGAGGAATGGTACGAGAAGCGCATTGGCAAGTTTACCGGGTCGGGCATAAAGAACCTTATGAGCAAAGGTCGTGGGAAGGATGCACAGTGGGGAGACACCGCAAGGGCATACGTGTTCTCCAAGCTCTATGAGAGGGTCAGCAACTCCCGTATTCAGACTCCGGAGACCTACGCAATGGCAAAGGGCAAGGAAGCCGAGGCTGATGCGGTAAGGGTTTTCGGTGAGAGGACGAGGTTCCATGTAGAGCCTGTGGAGTTCCTTTTATCGCCGGATGTGCCGTACATTGGCGCATCACCTGACGGACTTGTTTACGACAGCAGGGACAGGCTTGTGGGTACGTTTGAGACCAAGTGCAGGCTTGACGAGTCAATGCTCCGGAACGCATTTGTTCGGGTCACTCCGAGCCACGACACGTTCTGGCAGTTGCAGACCGAGATGTATGTGGCCGGGGTGAAGGAGAACTACTTCACGCATTACTCACCGGACAGGGAATGTCCTTTCGACTTGCAGATTCAGGTTGTTGAGAGGGATGACGAGGCCATAGCGATGATGCTCGAGAGGGCGGAGATTGCGAACAGGGTCATAGAGGAGGCAATCGCAAGTGTAGGACCGGTCAACGACCGCAGGATAAGCTATATCACCCTGACTGACCGCATGATTGCCATGAGGGAGTATGTTTACAGTCATTTAGTTTAATGAAGCCGTTAATCAACATAAAGTCTTTTTCTGATATTGTACGTCTGTTTGACTTCATGTACAAGAAGGCAATCATGGACTGCATTGACGTGGATGATGTCCGCAAATGCAAAGATTTTCTTCGTGACATGAAGTCGAACAAGGCGTATGCATTGCTTGAGTTCGAGTACGAAATGACATGGAGGGAATGGAAGAATACATTGTATTTCTTCTGTCTCCGGAAAAGGCTTAATACGGTTGCATTGATTCTTGACTATGTGAACAGCATTTACTCATATTATGCCGTCATTCTTCCTGTGGCAATGGAGTTCTACCTGAAAGGCGTTGCGGACTACATCGAATGTCCGTATCAGGATGACTACCTGCGCTTCAGCGAGAAACCTCTTGAGATATGGGGCAGGCCTTCGCTGCCGAAGACCACAAGAAGAATGATGGATGATATGATGCAGCTTATAATGGACAGGCGGCACAGGGTTATTGAAGACCCGATGAAAAAGGCCGAATCGGACCTGAAGGAGCCAAGTCCTTCCAGTTACGATACCTTTGCTGAATGCATGTGGAGGTTGAGCGAGACCTTGAGAAAGCAGAAGCAGGAGACGGTGTATGACAGAAGCAGGAAGAACAAGGTCGTTGTCATAAAGCCGAAAAAGCCATGATTTTCAATGTTGCACATTCTATACCGGGTAATACCCATGCAGATTTCATTCTGCTTCCCTTGGGAATCAAGATGAACCGGGACTTGCTGAAATACAAGAAAGGAGACAGAATCAAGATGATTGATGGCAGTACATACTATATTATCCGGGCCGGAATCTTGAACATGGACAACCCTATTGTCGCAGGCCTCTGTTACTTGAGGTATGGAATCACATTGAAAAAGATGATGCTTCATTGGAGGGACAATGCCATTGCTTATGGATATGGCAACAAGGCAGTCAGCGATGAAGAATGTTTATTGATTGTATATGGCAGCAAAGAAGACACGGAAGCCCTTGTTTCCAAGTGGAAGCCTGTTTCTGATAAAATGCAAGTTCAGGGAAAAGCAAATCGTCCCCCACGAGGCCATTGACCGGATGTGGATGCTCTGTCGTAGGGAAACTCCGGAGGATTGGAAAGAATGGAGGAACACACCATTGCGGACGACGGACGGAATCATGGCAAAAGTCAGTCTGATTATGTGCATAAACGATTCAGACGGCAGCGAGGACGGATATATGGACGGACTATGCAAGGATGTCTATGGAGAGGATATGACCTTTGAATTTATGAGGGCAAACTGGCAAACAAGAATGAGAATATCAGGATATTGGCATCTGATTGAAATGGAGAAAGTATGATAGAACTGAGGACATATCAGCAGAGGGCGGTCGAGGAAATCCGCACCGCACTTAACCGTTACCGCAGGGTACTTTTCTGCGCTCCATGTGGTATGGGTAAGACTATATGCTTCAGTTATATCGCAAGCAAGCAGGACGCTCTTGAACGCAAGGTGCTGATTATATCGAACCGATGCGAGATTCTTGAACAGAACGGGGGAGCGATGCAGAGCTTCGGGATAGACCTTGAATACATCAACCCAAAGAATAGGAAGATTCCTACCAAGCGGATAGTGTGTGCTATGGCGCAGACATTGAGGCGTAGGATGCAGAATCCAGAATGGGAGAAATACCTCAGAGGATTCGACTTCTTCATAATAGACGAATGCCATTCCTGCGATTCGGACTTCATTCATCCGTACATTGGACGGAACGCATTTCTTCTCGGTTGCAGCGCAACCCCGTCAAGGAGGTCGCATCAGGCGCAGCTCGGGTTCTTCTACAAGGCAATGGTCGTTTCGGTCAGCGTCAAGGAGCTTATCAGTCTCGGCTATCTGTCCAAGTCTCACCATTATTCGATTATAGCTCCATCCCTTGAGGGATTGAACATTGACTCGGGAACGGGAGACTACAACCGTAAGCAGCTTGCTGCGAGGTATGAGAGCAAGAAGCTATATACCGGAATCGTGAATGAGTACCTGCGTATCACTCCGCACAAGAAAGCCATCTGTTTCTGCGTCAGCGCAAAGCAGGCCATAGAAATGACAAAGGAGTTCAATGACCGTGGCGTGAGCGCAAGATACGTGCTTTCGGGCAGTTTTGACGAGGATGCTACATACAGCGGAAAACGTGACGAGGTATTCGAGGCTTTCAAGAACAACGAGTTCGAGGTGCTTGTGAACGTGTCGGTCTGCACAGCTGGATTCGACCAGAGAGACATAGAGGTTGTGATACTGAATTTCGCTACGGTCAGCCTATCGAAGTATCTACAGGCGGTCGGACGAGGGAGCAGGATTACCGATACGAAGCACGACTTCTACGTTCTTGACGCAGGATGCAACGTGTCCAAGTTCGGGGTTTATGAGGCCGACCGCACATTCTGCCTTTGGCACGACGAGCATAAGTCCGGAGGCGTTATGGCCATGAAGGAGTGCGACACTACCAAGAAGGACATAAACGGCAAGTTCGGATGCGGCCAGCTTGTTCCTGCTACCGTCAAGGTCTGTCCTGCCTGCGGATATGTTTTCAGGACGGAGCAGTACGAATATCAGTTGCATTTGGAGGAGGTGACGGAGAGCAACGCAGCGGAGACAATAGCCGGAATGGTGGCGCAGAAAAGGCTTGAGGGGTGGAGCACGGCAAGGATAATGGTTCAGGTATGCCTCAAGAACGCAGGACAGGAAAGAAAGGCTTTCATTGAGGCGTACAAGATTCTGAATCCGAAAAAAGACATTAACGATGCTATGAAATATTGGTACGTGTTCAAGCATCAGATATGGGACAAGATAAAGCACAGGAGGGGCGTACCGAAAGAAAACACATTGGGATTATGATTACAGAAGCCGGAGAGCAACCGAAAAAGAGGGCGCACAGCGAGCCGGAGGGCCGCATTCAGGCCGAGTGTTTCGCTTGGTTCTGGAACACCTATCCGGAGTACAGGGGGCTGTTGTTCCATGTGCCTTCGGAGGGCAACAGGAACTCAATTATTGACGGAGGGCGCAGGAAAGCTCTCGGCATCGTGGCCGGAGTTTCCGACCTGATACTGATGCTGCCAAGGCACAGATGCCACGGACTCTGCATAGAAATGAAGACCGAGGACGGGAGGCAGAGCGACAAGCAGAAGGAATGGCAGAAGAAAGTCATGGAGCAGGGATATGATTATCAGGTAATACGCAGCCTTGACGAGTTCAAGACCTGCATTACAGAATACATTTTTGACAATGGGTAAGAAAAGAACAATACCGACAAGGCCATTTCCGGACGAAAGCGGGCTGAAAGAGATTGAGAAGGACGCACTGTCCTATTACGTAGTATTTGGGGCATCCAAGGAGTTCGTCTATGCGAAATTCCTGCATCCGGAGCTTCAGCTTTCGAAGACCGCACTGAAAAAGGCCACGGAAATGTATTTCGATGACAAGGAGGTCATTGAGTACATCAAGAGCTATACAGAGACGATTGAACGGTTCCTGAACAGTCAGTCGGCTGTAAGCAAGATGAACGAGGAGGACAAGCAAAGAGCGCAGCTGTCTGCAATAGACAACGCAAAGGATTATATTCTTGAACTATTGCAAGACATACAGAACTCCAAAGACCCGGAGACAGTCCTGAAACTTGCGGACAAGCTGAACATGCTGAATTTGGAGGA
>JBJEBP010000181.1:0-2412 GCA_051870135.1 Candidatus Cryptobacteroides sp.
CGGAGCGGCAAACATACCAGGTGCCATCGAAAGCCCGACAGCGGCAGCCGTACCTGCCTTCAGGAACGACCGTCTTGAAATTTCTTTGCTCATTTAGTTGTTAGTTTAGTTATAGGATAATGTAACATTTCCACTTGGGCGCACACATCAATGTACACGTTCCGCAAGTTAGTCATTTTTTTCGGTAATCGGAACGCAATCCGCAATTAAATAACGTTATTTATCTATCTGAAATCGTGAAATTATTCGGGAATCAGCATCGCTCCAGTATATGATGTAGGGATAGCTCCGAAATTGAGGGAGAACCTGAGAATGCCGCCTGAAATAGTCCCGGCCAGGTTCGTCACCGTATAATCCGGCATTTCAGTATTGACCAGGCCGTATGTCGGAACTATGTCATTGCCTGAAAATGTCACCACACCGTCTTTGTCAATATAGGTTATTCCGGACACCTTGACATCCAGGGACACCGGCATCTGGGGTACGAACTTGACCTGGTAGAACATCAGCGTGAGAGTTCCGTCCGCCTCATAATCCACGCCAATCTCCACTTTTTCGGAAGGGACAGTCTCTCCTCTGTAAACTACTGTCATTGTACCGGAAAAAAGGCCGTTATCATTGTCCGTATCATTGCCGGACTCCTTTTCACATCCGCAGACCATAAACGGAATTGCGGCCAAAAGCAAAAGTAACTTTTTCATTATCAAACAGTTATAAATTAAAATTCAAAATCCACCCCGATGGCGACCCTGAACGGCTTCCCCCGCTGGAAGAAACTGTTTCCCACCGACTTGAAGTAAAAAGTATCATACCCGGTCCCTGTCAGGTTGACACCCCTCAAGTACACGGAAGAATGCGGAAGGCCAAGCCTGATACCGGCTCCAAGCAGATAATACGGATCCTGGCTGAACTCCCCTGCCTCGTCCCAGACAATCTTTCCTGTCCCTGACACATCAGCGGATATCTCCAGAGTCCTGAAGAACGGATGGTCGAACACAAAGTCATAAGCCGCCATGGCGAACAGCGTGGACGACGGGGAATAAGGGATGACATTGCCCGAGTAATCATTGCGCCCGTCATAGTATTCCTTGAAAACAGCATTGAGAATGCTGCCTGAAGCCTGGACGGACAGTCCTTTCCATCTCCAGGAAAGTTCCGCCTCAACTCCGCAACTGCGGGAACGTCCGGCATTGGCCATCATCCTTCCAGTCCCCTTGCCGGCAGGAAACACGGTAATCTGCTGGTTCCTGCAACGCAAATAGAATGCAGACACCCCGGCTGTCAATCTGTGTCCACCGCCAAAAAAAGTTAGGCGCCCTCCCACTTCATAATTCATGCAGGTCTCAGGCTTGTAGGTTGTGTTCCTAGCCTCAGGACCCTCAACCTCCGAGTCAAGATGCACACCGAGAGCCCCCATCATATCCGTCATCATCTTGTTCTGGAGAATGTCCGAGAATATCTGCGTATTGAAGCCACCGGACTTGTAACCCTTTGATACATTGGCATATACCTGCCCGTTCAGCTTGTCTCCCACCTCCCCTATCCGGTACAATGCGGAAATCTTCGGAAGAACCTGCAAATAGAAATTGGAAATGTCACCCTCATATCTCGTCTGGAGAAGATAGGGCTCCTTCATTGACGGGGAAAGGATGAAATTCACATCCGCCCGGCTGTCATAATCCATGAAATTGCCCTCGTGGTCAATCCGCAGGCCTGCCGTGAGCAGCCATCGGCCGAGCCGGAAATAGGACTCGTGATACAATGCGGCATTGTAAGTCAAGATTCCGAAATCGCTCTTTATCGGGAATTGTTCCTCAATGATGTCGAGAGTGCCGAACGCCTCCGGAATATTCGCATTGGCATTGCCGAGAATGAGTTCATCAATACCGTCCCGGAGAAAACGGACCGGGGCGCTCATATCGTTGTACTTGGCAAAGCAGAAGAAGCCTGTCTGGCTGTCCCACCATTCGGGCTTGGACTCAGGCTTGAATATAAGTTCCTGTGTTACGGCATACTGTCTCTGGGTCTGGGTCAATGTAAACATTGATTTCGGAGTGAAATCCTGGTCCAAGTCCATCGAATCGAAAAGGAGTTGGAGGCTCGTGACTGAATTCATTTTCCAACCAGGCCTCCTGACCTCGGCCCGGAAGCCGTCAGTGAAGCTAAGCCGGCGATATCCGCTTTTGTCATTGTAGTTGACAGGCTGGAGGACACCGTCCTGCCACAGCCGGTATGGATATCCGCCCTGCTTGTGGAGGGAAAGCGAGAAATGGTTGTCCATCTTGACCCTGGCATTGTCCAACTCGCAGCGGACACGCAGATACAGGGCATCGGACTTGTCGCAGTCCCGCCCGTCGTAGTCATTGACATAGAAGCCGTTTGAATGCCTGTAGGCCACTGAAGTGCCGGAAC
>JBJEBP010000182.1:0-9826 GCA_051870135.1 Candidatus Cryptobacteroides sp.
TACCCTCAGCGTGGATGGTGCTACTTTGGATGCTGCACCCTCCACGATTCGGGGCCTCAGCGTGGAAGGTGCACCCCTGTGACATTGCACCCTCCACGATATGCGGTTTTAGCGTGGAGGGTGTCTTGCGAGAAGATCCCCGGTCGAGCCGGGGATGACGTAAGGAGGTCAAACCCGGGGATGACGCTATGAGGCCTGGGATGACGAAGAGGCGAAACCAGACTTGACGTGAAGTGCCAAGACCGGGATAACGAACAAACCAATGCGGGATGACGAAGGAGCCAAGCTGCGGTTGATGCCCAAGGGATGGCTGTTCTTAGAGGTTGCTCTAAAAGCCTGATATATTATATCTGGGTACTTTTGCGTTGTTGAGTTAGCTATTGATAATCAAGTCTTTGTAAAAGATCTCTCCACTCGCTTTGCTCGGTCGAGATGACAGAAAAGAGACTTTTTTGTCAGTCTCTTGCCGTGAGAACAGAAGCAGGGAAGTGGCCGGGTGATAGAAGCAGAAAACTGGTCGGGAGACCAAAATCAGAAAACTGGCCTGAAGAACAATATCCGGAAACTGGTCGGGAGACCAAAATCCGGGAAGTGGCCGGGTGAATAGAAGCCGAAAACTGGTCGGACGAACAAAATCAGAAAACTGGTCTGGAGAACAATATCCGGAAACTGGTCGGGAGACCAAAAGCAGGGAAGTGCCCGGGTGAATAGAAGCCGGAAAGTGCTCGGGAGACCAAAATCCGGAATGTGCCCTGGAGAGCAAAAGCAGGAAGTGCCCGGGAGAACGGAAGCTAATTGTCCCGGACGCAGCGGAGCCTGTGGGTGACAGGGTCGCCATCCCAATTTTGCGTGATGATGCCGTTCCAGTAATTCGAATCACTTAGGCGGATGTGGTCATCCATATATGTCAGGAAATGGTGGTTGTGCGATGCGTGCCAGGTCACATAGCCAGTTCCTGCAATATTGTTACCTTCATTGTCACAGGTCGGAAGCAGGGTGAACTTCAGGCCGGTGTCGTCAGTCGCATAGGACCAGTGATATTTGGTGCAGCTCATCAGGGAAAGAGAATATATTCCGCCATCACGAGTCGCATATTCGTAACCAGCCTTAGTCGACCAGCCCTGATTAGGTATCAGCACCTTGGTCATCATCATCAGGGTCAGTTCCAGCGAGTTAGGAGTACGCCAGCAGCCCTTTCCGGTCTTCGGGTCATTCTCACTGCCCTCCCAATATTCGCGGCAAGGAGACTGTCCTTTGTCCAGCTGCTCCATCGTCGGGGCAGGATTATAGTACTCGTCAACCTTCATGTCGGCCACCGTGAAACCTGTTCTGGAAATCGAATTGAACTTGTCAAACTGGTTCATCGGGACAAGCTCTCCCTTGAGAATAGGCTCCCTGAGCACCCTCGGGCTGAGATTTACCGGAGTAATGGACAATGAGCCCTCAGCCCGGTAATAGACACTCGGGACCTTGGTACCGACAGCATTCCTCGGATCATCCGGGCAAGAGTTGAACGCATTGGCACCCAGGTTCCTGGCACAACGCATATAGTTCTCCTGACCGTCCATATACAGGTTAGTAGGATTTATCGTCCAGGAAACATAGGAGCCTCCTGAGGTCACCTCATCCACCCATATCTGGGACAGGGACGAACTTATGTACCACATAATATGCCTGTCACGAATTCTGACATACGGGTCATCGACATATCCCGGGCCCGTAGTAGCCGGAATTGAACGGTCATAAAGCGGCGTCACAAGGGCATTGCCATTCATCGAGATGGTCTCAAGCTGGTAGTATGCAGGATTGTACCATCTGATTTCATCCAGGTCAATGATACCGTTGGCATTGATGTCCCTGTTGCGCTGCAGGAAAAGCAGTTCGTGCCAGGCATCGTTGACATTTGCAGGCTCAATGAACTGCGAGGCGAGATTGGACTTCCTCAGGTCGAACCAATGGTCCCATCTCCTGTTGGCCTCGGCGCTGTTGTCCCTCCAGTTAGGATTCGAATTTGTTCCGTCCGCACTCCAGTACCAACCGGAAGAAAGCCCCTTGAACCAGCATCTGGATGCCGTAAGGCCATCTTCATCGTCAATGCCGGTGCCAACCGGATAGGCTATAGGACTGCTGCCGTCATTTCCATCGTTTTCGCGGCTGCGGTGCAGGGCCTTTCCCGGCTCGTCCCAATGCTCGACTCCAAGAGCGACCGAAGAGGCGTCAAGGGAGGCCATGTCATAATAAGACTGTATCGAGCGCTGGGTGACATAAACCCTTGACAATGAATATTTGCTGGCCTTGTCGTCGCTGGTGAACTTGTCGTTGAAAAGGCGGAACTCGCGGTTAGGGACATTGATGTAACTGCGCCAATCAGGATTTGCCGGGTCAATGCTGCTGCGTCCCTGCATTGCTGCGCAGGTCGGCGTCTCCTCCGGACCGTAACCCGGCCAGAAAAGAACCTGACCCCAAGTACCGTGATTGGAACATTTATAAATGTCTTCACAACGGTGTCCGGCCTGCGGATAGTTCTCATCCACGAAAATCGTGAACCAGACCTTGTTGTTGCCGGTATTCGTCTCGTTAGTCAGTCCAAGCCAGCCCAGATCGTTAAGGCTGCCATCAGATTTGTATTGAAAACAATTGTCAAGGAACCAGTCCGGAAGCATAGCCATGGAAACCATACGCGACTCCGCCCTGCAATACTCATAGCTGAGAGCATTGTAACTTCCGTCCGCAGTCTTGTTGGCATCCCCGATATCCCCGCTATGCATCGGCGCAAACTGAATCCAAGAATAATCCTCCCCATAAGGACAGTCGCTGACAAGACATCTTTCCGGGTCAGTGAAATACGACATATCCAATGTACCGTCGGCATTTCTCGGAAGTTCCACTGCAATGACCATGCTCCCGAAATGGGCATCGAAGTCCCCGTATGCTGCGTGATGCGAATCCAGGACATCTCCTTCGGCACTCGGGGCATTCTCGACATCCTTTATTGCCTCCACAGCTATATCCTTGGCATTCAGGACAGTAACCTTGTAGGTGTATCTTGTGTTCCTGTCCGTGAAGAAATTGTTTGTGCCGGCATCAGCGTCACTGTTGTGAGCCGTGTCGAAATTCCCGAGATGCACAGTGTACTCCACCTCGGCATATCTTCCCACCTTGTCCGGAATATAGCTTCCGGTTCCGGCCATCTCATCCTTGAGGTCATAATCCATCTCCGGGTCCTTGAAAATACCCTTGATAACAACGTAAGTAGCGTATTTGTCAGCGTATGAGAACGTCCTGTCAGTCGCGCTGACCCTGTCATCACGCTTCCCATAATTGTCCGGATAGGTGTTTCCCGTCGATGCAAGGGCAAGCTTCCTGTTCTCCAGCATATAGAAATCGAACTCGGAAATACGTCTCCTGATTTCCTGGCCGGAGCCGGCAGTATAGATATCGAAGCCGGTCGAGAAATTTTTCAATACATCCGAAGAGTAATAGTCTTCCGCCGTCAATCTTCCCACGGCATCCCAAGGGCAGTCGGTAACATTTTCCCCGTACACCAGAGGGGTAGGAGGAGTACATTCCGCATTGTCACCCCTCCTGTCATAGAGGAAACTCTTGCGTGGCAGGTTGAACACCTGATATTCAGTCATTTCGAAGGAAGCACCCTTCTCCGCGGCATCTTTGCCAATGGCAACTTCGAACTTCACGCTCGCGTCAATGTGGTGGAGCATCAATGTCTTGTTGGTCGGGCTTGGATTATACAATGTACCGCTCATCAGGAGGTGGCCCTGAGGCCTGGCAAGGCTGATGTTCGAGGAAGCATACTCCGCCACGATGGAATGCAGCTGGTCAGCCGTCGTAATCTTGTCCAGCTTCGAGGCGAGCTCGTCCGCCTTGAATGTATTCTCCGCAAATTCAGCATTGGCGACAGCATAGATGACGCAGGACGAGGACATCGGCTCAAGTTTGCAGGTATATTCCATTGCAGGATTGTCAATGGATACGTGCTTGATGGACTTTATCTTGCCACCGTCGGAGACATAGATGTAGAGCGAGTAGATATAGTTCTCAATCTGCTCGTCAATGGCCCTTGTGGCGGTCACCTTCGACATCTTGTTGCTCACGATGTCCAGGACAAATTCCCCCTCAACTGTCGATATTTCCTCCCTGATGCAGGAGGCCGGGATTATCATCATTGTCAGGGCCGTCGCCAGCCCGGATATTATTCTGAAAATGCGGTTGGTCATCTTCTCTAGTTATTCAAGCGGTTTGTCAGTTGTATGCAGGAATGTCCTCAATCCTGTCAATCCATTGCGTCTCCACCTTCACGTCAATCTCAAACGTCTCCGTCTCGTCCGGCGGAAGGATAATAGCGTTGATTATAAGTTTGCCGTTCCTTATGATGTATGGCAAATCCTTGGTGATGATTTTCTCGAAAGGCCGGTGAACCCCGTCGTCGTACCTGTAGCAGAGGGTTATAGTCGTAGGCTGGCCGGAATATCCATCCTTCTCAAGATGGTCCGAGGTGCTTCCTCCTACCTCCTGGACGTTGGCACAGCGGCCGAAAGGGTTCTCCGTAATATAGAATTTGTTGTACAATGTCGCTGCGCTTCCACCGCTTCCTATCTGGATGTTCGCAACTTCCTTCGGGGTATCCGACAAGTGCTTGACCGTGAAATTGTAGTCCAGGAGCGAAGGGAGAATGATGCGGCCGTCATCGTCCGAGGTCTTGAGAAGATACTGGCGGGAAGGGGCATTGTCAATGGAAACGTAGTTGATTTTCAATGACTTGCCTGTCATGTCGCTGCCGTTTTTCATCCCGATGTGGATGTCGGCCTCGCTGATGCATCTCTCCATCTCCACAAAGCCGTAGGTGGTGAAGGTTCCGCTCTGCCCCGGGTCAATGATGGTGAATTCCTTGATTCCCGTCATCGGTATGCAGTCCTGGATAGTCCCTGCCGGGGAGAAATCCGGCCCGCTACCTGTGTCAGGGTCAATGTAGCTGAAATTTTCTATGACAATCCGTTCCAACTCATCGACAGTCGTTTCCCCCTCGGGGAATGTGAAGTCGGAGTAAGTCGTCCCGGAGGGGTTGCGCAACCTGAGGCGCGCAGTATTTTCGTTGGCGAAGAAATAAAGCCGTCTCTGTCCCGGAGTCACCTCAATCTTGATAGGATTTTCCCCGGAGCTGAAGTCTTCATAGAATACCTGATGCTCCCATACCCAGTCAGTCCCAACCTTCTTGAATATTATCATGCGGAGATTCCGGATGGTGCCTTCGCCATTGGTCAGGTCGTTGTAAGATTTTGTGGGTGAGACAGTTGCATTTCCGATGGAGAGTACGAGGGTGACCTTGTCCCCGCTTTCCGGGACAACGCCTGCGACCTCCTTCTCGTAAATGCAGGAGCACAGTAAAAACAACGGGATAATGACTGCTGCAATACCCCGGATGTTCCTGAAAATATGAGCTGTAAAGCTGTTCATAGTTTAGAGCTCGGCATCATTCAATCTTACAACCCAGTCGTTTACGACAATTTTTGCGTTGTACCATCTGTTGCCGCTGTCGAGGAAGAAGATGAGAGACCATTCGCTGACGCGGTCGAGGAACTCCTGGGCCGGCATTTCGGCGTAAAGTTCGCTCTTCAGGAACAGAAGGTAGGTGTTGAGAGGGATGTTGATGATGTTTTCCCCTCTTTCCTTGTTATAGACAATGAGTCTCGGGGATGTGCTGGTAGTGAGCCTGGAGGTGGAAAGCTCGTAGTAGGCTGCCGAAACAGGGGTTTCCCCATCTTCTGCGGAGCCGATTACAGTTTCACCCTTGACCCAAGGCTTGTAGGTTACAAGGCCAGCCGGAACTGGTTCGTTCTGCCAGTCAAGTACAGTGTTGTCATCCACAATGCTGACCTCGAACTCGTCCGCGGTGATCTGCTCCCCGTTCATCTGCTGGAGGGCAAAGCGGATATTGTTCGTGTCTTTCTTCAGGTAAATGGTTTCCTCCATGTAGTCGTCCTTGCCGACTTCGAGAGTGGCCATTCCGTAGAAAAGGGAATGCAATGATGCATCCGAGGTGAAATTATTATGATTCAGGGAGACTGAAACCTCCTCAATGCGGCTTGCAGCACGGGTCTTGAGCTGCGGAGCTGTGAATGACGACTCTCCGCAGCAAAGCCCGGCGTATGCAATCAAAGTGTAACTGCCTTCACCCAGTTCGCGCTTCATTCTCCAGTTCTCGTCCTTCAGGACCTCACCGGTCTCGATCCAGTTGTCGAGATAGTTTCCGTCCTTGTCGAAGAGATAGACGTTCAGGCAATGGGCCTGTGTGTGGAATGAGTTGGCGAACTCCATATTGTAGTCATAGACGAAACGCAGGGAAACGCCTCTCGGGCAGTCGCTCTGGTCATCATATATGGTGTTGCAGGAAATGGCAACGGCAGCCAGCAGAAGGGCGGCCGCCCCCCTGCTGATTACCGATGATATTACACTTTTGAAATTCATTGTGTAAGAACTCTTTTAGAATTCAATGTTGTTGATACGAACAGTCCAAGGGAGAACCTTTACGGTAACGTTGAAGTAGTAGTTCACGCTCTCGTCTGGATCATCTGGGTCTACTGGATCCGGGTCTGGGTCTGTAGGGTTGGTTGGATCTGTTGGAGGAGTCGGGTGACCGAAGCGGTTGATAGCGTTTACGGCGAGTTTGTAAACGTTGTTACGTACTACTGCGAACTCCATTGTGCCCATTACGTTATTGTTTTCGTTGTCATTATGACGGTTCCAGTAGTAGTAATAGGTGTAATAATGATTAGTTCCATTTTCCGCAACAGCAGAGTATCCGGTGAAGCCGGCGTCTGCGGCAGCTTTGGCAGTTGGTTCGGTTGCACTTCCCGTGATGCTTGCGGCAGCCTGTTTGTAAGCAACCTGAAGCGGGGCATCAGTGCCAGCATCAGCAGCGGTCTTGACATCTGACCAAGCACCATAGAGTTTGTTGTTGAATACATAAATTCTGGAGCCTGCAGCCATAGCTTTCTTTACAGCATCAGAAGCTGTTGTACCAGCGGTAATCTGAGCCTTGAAAACAACACCTGTGGAAACTTCGTGCTTCTGGGCATCGATGCTTGGGAGAGTATTCTCCTTGGCATAGCACCAAATCTTGTAGTCACCAGTACCTACTTCTCCAGTAGCTGTGTAGTTGTCGTCAGTTGTAAGAGTTGAGAGATCAGTCCAAGTCCAGGTGGCAGGAGCAGCAAGCTGTGCGTCAAAGTTTGCTGCTTCCTTTTTGGCCCAGTCAGTATCAACAACCCAGCTTGTAGGCAATTCAGTTCCGCCTACAGTCACGTTACCGGTTGGGTTACCGGCTGCATCAGAACCCATAACGCGACGGAACATATAGTGTGCTTTGCTCTGGTTGATAAGGGCAGCGTGGGTAAGGGTAAGGCTCAGACCTGCTCCCATATCGAATGAACCGCTTGGCTTGTAGTCGAAACGCGCCATAGAACGCTCAACGGTATGTGAGCCGAGGTCCTTTGGGTTCTGTGGAGTAGTGTAGGCTGCAAGTTTGTCGAGAGTTACTGTACCTGCGGTTTCCGCATTGGTCATCCAGAACTGATCTTTAACTGTCATCTCTCCAATCGTTGCGTTTGAAACTTCATCGGTACTGAACGAAGCGGGGGCCTTGCAGTTTGCATAGATGTATACGTTGTATGTAGCACCTTCTGTGAGCTTCAATGAATTGAACGAAGCTACATAAGTGCTTGTGTTTGCGGCAGCAAGAGTGACATTTTCAGAAACGAAATACTGGTCATCCTTAACGAGTGCGATGTCAACAGTGGAAATCTTGTTCTCATAGTCCTTACCAACCTCAGTATCAGGGTTAGCATCAGAGGTAGAATTACCATCGCTGTCAGTCTGGCTCCTGGTAGACAGCATCTTAACGGAGAACTGCATATAAACGTTCCCCTCGTCGGAAATCTCCTGGCCTGCAGGGGACTTCTCGCAGCTTGCGGCAACAAACAATGCCGCAGCCATTAGATAATAGATTTTTTTCATGTTGTATGATTTGGTTTATTATTGTTGTTTCCGAAATAAGATATTATTTGCCCGCCAACTTGATCTTTGCGATAGCCTCGCCGGCCTCGGCCAGACCGCCTTCCTCAGCCTTTGCGAAATGGGCGAGAGCACCGTTCCTGTCATCGCTAAGCCAGCAGAGAATTGCCCTGAAATACTCTGCGTAGGCATTGTCACCAGCCTTGGCCAGATATTCGGCAGCCCTGTCCAGACGTCCGGCCTCGAGCTCGGCGCCTGCAGCATTGGTGTTGGCCACCTCATCTTCAGGATAGAGAGTAACGGCCACCTCGAAGACCTTCTGGAACTCCGGACTTCCGATTTCATACTTGGAAGCCAGGAGGTAAAGCTCGTGAAGATTGAGCTTGCCCGGAGACCTCTTGAATATCCTTTCAATCTCGTCCACGTCGGTGTAGTTCCTGATAGTGTACTCTATGGCGTAGTCGCTTCGCCTCAGGCCAGGATAGCAGTTGTCGAGGAGGAATCTGTACTCGGCCGGATATCTTGACTTGAGAATCCACTCCTTGGTATCAGGGTCACGGTCAGTGATGTCAATGATGTCGAGAATCTCCTGGCGGTGGCTGATGCTTGAAGTCTGGACATACTCCCTGAGGCCTTCCCAGTTCTCAGGCTCGAATGAAGTCTGGATGAAGTTGTCCGGGAAATGATAGAGGGCGGAGACATAGTTCTTGAGGGACTCGGTCCTGCCCTTCGCCAGCCTGGAGTTATTGTCATACGGGCTCTCAGGAGATGCGAAACCCTTGATTGACAGAGAGTTGATATTGATATCAGCGTCGCTCTTGAGAGTGTCGATGGTAGAGAGAATCTTGCCGATTTCGACCTTGTTGTTCCTGTAGTCAGGATAGATTACCGTCTTGGATACAGGGAAGTCTATGTAAGCCCTGCCCTCGATGTGGCGGGTCTTGGTTCCCTCTGACTTCGGTGCAATGAAGATGTAGGTCGGATGGTACTGCTCATATCTTCCGATTGTGAGCACATCCTGGTACTTGAGATCATTGCAGCAGCCATATACCTGGCGTACGAGTTCCATCTTCGAGCCGTCCATCCACTTCCTGTATGGGAAGGACTCGCTCCAGCTCCAGGTCTCGGGCATTTCCTTCTCCTTGAGGCTGTTCTCCTTGAATCCGTCAGGGATGCGTTTTTCATTCCTTTCGTAGTAGAACCATCTCTTCCTGCCGTAGAAGCCCACGGTGGAGAGGGTGGTGGTGTCCGCACCGTTGACAAGACGCGGAGTGAGGGTCACGACAGAGTTGCCCCTGATGTTGAGCTCCTTGAGATTCACGTCAAGGCCAACATCCATGTTGTCCCCGTTTCGCAAAAGTGTCCAATCCGTCGGATCGGTCATATATTCCTTGAGTTCCTGGGCCCCGGAAGCGGCACAGAAGAGAATGCAAATTGCTGAGAATAAATACCTTTTCATATCTGCCACCTCCGAATTAGAATACATAGACGAGGTTGATGGCGGCTTTGGTCAAGCCGACATAGTGATGGTCGTTCTGCCCGAGCTTTGAACCGCACTCGGCGCATTCGAAGATATCGTACTTGGTGTAGGCGTAACCGGCTCCGATTTCGAACTCGAGGTTCCAATGCTTGCCGAGAATGACTGCGTAGCCGTAGGCGATGCCGGCACCGGCGAACCAGCCCTGATGGCGCTCCTCGTCGAGCCTTTCGACACTCGAAGGCAGGAACGGAATCTTGTCCAGGACTCCGACCCCTGTCATGTTGTAAAGTCCTCCGTGAGCGTGGATGCCGACAAAAT
>JBJEBP010000183.1:0-9722 GCA_051870135.1 Candidatus Cryptobacteroides sp.
CGCAAATGCGGCAATGAAGGCTCCGTGAAGATCCTGAACATTGACCCGGGCGAGGCCACCAACAGGACGGTAATCACCTTCGCCGGAAACCCGGAAGCAGTGGTGGAAGCAGCCTTCAGGGCTGTCGGCAAGGCGGCGGAACTGATTGACATGAAACAGCATCACGGGGCGCATCCAAGGTCGGGAGCCACGGATGTGCTGCCTTTGGTGCCGATTTCAGGGGTGACATTGGAAGAATGCGCGGAGATGTCCCGCAAGCTCGCCGAAAGGATATATACTGAACTCGGCATCCCTTGCTACTGCTATGAAGCGGCAGCCTATAAGCCTGATAGAAAGAACCTTGCAGTATGCAGGGCAGGCGAATATGAGGCCTTGCCGGAAAAGCTGAAGGACCCGGAAAGACGTCCTGACTTCGGACCGGACAGCTACAATGAGACTGTCGCCAGAAGCGGAGCCAGCAATGTCGGGGCCAGGGACTTCCTCATTGCCGTGAACTTCAACCTCAACACCACCTCCACCCGCCGTGCCAACGCCATTGCCTTCGATGTAAGGGAAAAAGGCAGGCCGAAGAGGGAGGGCAATCCGCTCACCGGAAAAATAGTCAGGGATGCTGACGGCAACCCGGTGATGATTCCGGGGACATTGAAAGGATGCAAGGCAATCGGCTGGTACATAGACGAATACGGCATTGCCCAGGTATCCATGAACATTACCGACATCAATGCTACGCCTCTCCACAAGGCCTTCGAGGAGGTCTGCCGGGCGGCCCAGGCAAGGGGTCTCAGGGTGACAGGAACCGAAATAGTCGGCCTCGTTCCGAAACGCAGTCTCATTGAAGCCGGAAAATACTTCCTCGAGAAACAGCAGCGCTCCCTCGGCATTTCCGAGGAGGAGATAATGAAAATCGCCATCAAGTCAATGGGCCTGGATGACCTGAAGCCATTTGACCCGAAGGAGAAAGTCATCGAGTATCTACTTGAGGATGAGAAAGAAAAGGCAATGAGAGAGCGCCTTACCCGAATGACTTGCAGGGAGTTTGCAAGCGAAACGGCATCCGAGTCCGCAGCACCGGGCGGCGGCTCCATCTCTGCCTATATGGGAGCCATCGCTGCAGCATTGGGAACAATGGTTGCCAACCTCTCCTCCCACAAGCGCGGCTGGGACGACAGATGGAAAGAATTTTCCGACTGGGCCGTCCGGGGACAGGAGATTATGTCCAGGCTCCTCGACCTCGTGGATGAGGACACTGCAGCCTTCAACCGCATAATGGCCGCACTCGGAATGCCGAAGGGCAATGAGGAAGAGAAGGCAGCCCGTTCCAAGGCCCTCGAGGAAGCTACGTTGTATGCTACCCAAGTGCCGCTCAAGACAATGAAGGAGGCCCTGGAAGCCTTCCCGATTCTCAGGGCAATGGCGACAGAGGGCAATCCGAACTCGGTATCCGATGCCGGAGTAGGGGCTCTCGCAGCCAGGAGCGCAGTCCTCGGAGCTCACCTGAACGTCAAGATCAATGCAGCCTCACTTAAAGACAGGGCAGCTGCCGAAGCCCTCTGCGCCGAAGCCGGACAGATTGCAGCACAGGCAATCAGGGAAGAAAATGAGATAATGGAAACCGTCAATTCAAAAATAGGCAAACTATGACAAACGAGGAATTCAGAAGGGACATTCTTGCAGGCATTCCTGAAAATCTCCCGGAAACAAAGGAGTATGACAAGTCCATCAATCACGCCCCGAGGCGCAAGGACATCCTGAGCGATTCCGAAAAAGAGCTGGCATTGAAGAATGCACTCAGGTATTTCCCTGAAAGTCAACATAGTACGCTCGCTCCGGAATTCGCAAGGGAACTCCGTGACTACGGCCGCATCTATATGTACCGTTTCCGTCCTGACTACCTGATGTATGCCAGGCCGATTGACGAGTATCCGGCAAAATGCCGCCAGGCAGCAGCCATCATGGCAATGATTCAGAACAACCTGGACCCGCGGGTGGCCCAGCATCCTCACGAGCTGATAACCTACGGCGGCAACGGTGCCGTCTTCCAGAACTGGGCCCAGTACCGCCTGGCAATGAAATATCTCGCCACAATGACGGAGGAACAAACCCTCGTCATGTACTCCGGCCACCCTCTCGGCCTCTTCCCGAGCCACAAGGATGCCCCTCGCGTCATCGTCACCAACGGAATGGTGATTCCGAATTATTCCAAGCAGGACGACTGGGAGCGTTTCAATGCCCTCGGAGTATCCCAATACGGCCAGATGACAGCCGGCTCATATATGTATATCGGACCTCAGGGCATTGTCCACGGCACCACCATCACAGTAATGAATGCCGCGCGCAAGCAATTGAAAGCCAGAGGCATAGAGCCGTCCCGCGAAAACATGAAGGGTATGCTTTTCGTAACCGCCGGTCTCGGTGGAATGTCTGGAGCACAGCCCAAGGCGGGTGTCATCTCCGGAGTCGTAAGCGTCATTGCGGAAATCAATCCTCTTGCCGCCCGGAAGCGCTACGACCAGGGCTGGGTGGACGAAATTCACGAGAACCTCGACGAACTCATTCCGCGAATCCGCAAAGCCTGCCGCGACAAGGAAGCCGTCTCCCTCGCCTACCAGGGCAATGTTGTAGATCTCTGGGAAAGGCTCGCCGACGAGAACATCAAAGTTGACCTCGGCTCCGACCAGACCTCCCTCCACAACCCTTGGGCCGGCGGATATTATCCTGTCGGATACAGCTATGAAGAATCCAGGGAAATGATGGCCGCGGAGCCTGAAAGATTCAAGGAATGCGTCAAGGCATCTCTGCGCAGGCACGCCGCCGCAATAGGCCGTCTCGCGGACAAGGGAATGTATTTCTTCGACTACGGCAATGCTTTCCTGCTCGAAGCCTCCAGGGCCGGAGCCGACATTGTCCTGCCTGACGGAAAATTCCGCTATCCTTCATACGTCCAGGACATTATGGGGCCGATGTTCTTCGACAGCGGCTTCGGTCCGTTCAGATGGGTATGCATGTCCCAGGACCCGGCCGACCTTGCCCTCACTGATGAACTGGCTGCGAAGGTCCTGAAGGAAATCCGGGCGAATGCTCCGGAGGAAATCCAGGGCCAGATGGACGACAACATCCATTGGATAGAGGAGGCCTCGATGAACAACCTCGTCGTTGGCTCGCAGGCCCGCATTCTCTATGCCGACTGCGAAGGCCGGACCAAAATAGCACTTGCATTCAACAAGGCAATACGTGAAGGCCGGCTCAAGGCTCCGGTTGTCCTAGGCCGTGACCACCACGACGTTTCAGGAACAGACTCCCCTTACCGCGAAACCTCCAATATCTACGACGGATCCTGCTTCACTGCCGACATGGCCGTGCAGAACGTCATTGGAGACAGTTTCAGGGGAGCCACCTGGGTATCGCTCCACAACGGCGGCGGAGTCGGCTGGGGTGAAGTCATCAACGGAGGCTTCGGAATGGTCATTGACGGAAGCGACGATGCTGACAGGCACATCCGGGAAATGCTAATGTGGGATGTGAACAACGGTATTGCAAGACGCAGCTGGGCCAGAAACAAGGCTGCCATCAATGCTATCCGCAGGGAAATGGAGCGCACTCCCCTGCTGGAGGTAACGCTTCCGAACGAGGCAGATGACTCATTGGTAAAGAAGGCATTGGAACATAAAGACTGAGGAAATGGCACATACAATATCTGACAAAGAGCTCAAAATCACTGACATACAGAGGATTATAGAGAACGGTGAAAAACTTCGCATCAGAGAGGAGGCAGGCAGGGCAATTGTCCGCTGCCGGGAATATCTTGACTCGAAGATGGAGGACATTGACCATCCTGTCTATGGCGTGACTACCGGCTTCGGCTCACTCTGCAACATTACCATTGCACCGGACGAGCTCTCCCGCCTCCAGCACAATCTGGTAATGTCACATGCCTGCGGTACTGGCGACACTGTGCGTCCCGAGATAGTCAGGATAATGCTTCTGCTCAAAATCCAGAACCTCTCCTACGGTCATTCCGGAGCGCAGTTGGAAACAGTGCAGCGCCTCGTGGACATGTTCAATGAGGATGTTCTCCCGGTGGTCTATCAGCAGGGTTCTCTCGGAGCCTCAGGAGACCTCGCCCCACTCGCCCACCTCAGCCTTCCTCTCATCGGAATGGGAGAAGTCATCTATAAAGGAGAACGCTGCAATGTCTCCGAACTCTGGCCGAAACTTGGATGGAAACCATTGACACTCAAGTCCAAGGAAGGCCTTGCCCTGCTCAATGGAACCCAGTTCATGGCCGCCCACGCCGTCTGGTCGCTGATTCAGTCGGAGAGATTGTCCGACTGGGCTGACAAAATCGGGGCAATGTCGCTTGAGGCATTTGACGGCAGAATCGAGCCATTCCTGCCCCAGACCCACAGGGTCAGGCCGCATAGAGGCCAGCAGGTTACGGCAGCACGTTTCAGGGAACTTTTGGAAGGCAGCGAACTGATTTCCAGGCCGAAGACCCACGTCCAGGACCCATATTCATTCCGCTGCATCCCGCAGGTGCACGGAGCCGCCAAGGATACCATTGAATATGTCCGCAGCGTCATTGAGACCGAAATCAACAGCGTCACGGACAATCCTACAGTCTTCCCGGAAGAGGACCTGATTATCTCCGCCGGCAACTTCCACGGCGAGCCTATTGCGCTGCCTATGGATATGCTCACACTGGCATTGTCAGAACTCTCAAGTATCTCGGAGAGAAGGATTTACAAACTTATAAGCGGGCAGCGAGGCCTGCCTTCTTTCCTGGTCGCCAAGCCCGGCATCAACAGCGGATTCATGATTCCGCAATACACTGCGGCCTCGATTGTCAGCCAGAGCAAGGGACTCTGCTTCCCAGCCAGTGCGGACTCAATCCCTTCTTCGCAGGGTCAGGAGGACCACGTAAGCATGGGTGCCAATGCTGCAACCAAACTGGTCAGGGTTGTGGAAAATACTGAGCGGGTACTGGCTATAGAGTTGCTCAATGCAGCCCAGGCATTGGAATTCCGCCGGCCGGGACACTCCTCCCCTGCCATTGAAAGCATTTACGGGGAATACCGCAAGGTGGTTCCGTTCGTGGAGGAGGACATATATCTGTCCCCGCTGATTGCCAAATCCGTTGAATTCCTGAGGAAATGAGGACATTGATTCACAATATCGGCCGGCTTTGCGGCATTTTGCCTGCTTCTGTCCGTAAGCTTGACGGCGAAAATATGTCACGGGTGGAAAGCATTGAGGATGCCTGGATTGAAATCAATGACGGCATAATCACCGCTTTCGGCGGAAGGGAGAGCCAGCCTGAGCTCAATGCTGACGAAGTCATTGACGCTGAGGGCGGCTATGTGATGCCGACATTCTGCGATTCCCACACCCACATTGTCTATGCAGGAAGCCGGGACGGGGAATTCCGGGACAAGATTGCCGGGCTGAGTTACGAGGAGATTGCATCACGCGGAGGCGGGATTCTCAATTCCGCAGACCTGCTTCACGACACTTCCGAGGACGAACTTTTTCTCCAGTCCCTTGCCAGGGTTAAAGAAATAATGGCCAAGGGTACCGGTGCTGTGGAAATCAAGAGCGGCTACGGACTACGCACTGAGGATGAACTGAAGATGCTCAGGGTCATCAGGCGGCTCAAGGAAGCAGTTCCGATTATCATAAAGGCAACCTTCCTCGGGGCCCACGCCGTTGGCCGGGAGTTTGGTTCCGACAAAGATGGATACGTGGACCTCATTTGCAACGAAATGCTGCTCCGAGTGGCTGAGGAAGGTCTTGCAGACTATGTGGACGTGTTCTGCGACAAGGGTTTCTTCACCCCGGAGGACACTTCACGCATACTTGAAGCGGCCGCCAGGTTCGGGCTCAGGGGAAAGATTCACGCAAATGAACTGGCCATCTCCGGAGGCGTGCAGGTCGGAGTCAGTCACGGTGCCTTGTCAGTGGACCATCTGGAAAGGACAGGTGATGAGGAAATTGAATGCCTCCGGGGCCGGGAAACAATGCCTACAATGCTTCCAGGGGCATCTTTCTTCCTTGGAATGCCATACGGCCGTGCAAAGGATTTCATCAATGCCGGCCTTCCAGTTGCGCTTGCATCCGACTACAATCCCGGATCTTCCCCGAGCGGTGACATGCGCTTCGTGATGGCATTGGGATGTATCTGCATGAAACTGACCCCGGAACAGGCCTTCAATGCCTGCACCATCAACTCAGCCTACGCAATGGGCGTGGAGGACAGGCTCGGCTCCATTACCGTCGGAAAGCTCGGTTCATTGATAATAACCGAAAAACTGCCTTCCCTCGCATTCATTCCTTACAGCCACCAGACGCCGTTCATCCGACGGGTAATTTTCGCACATTGAGTTTCAACGGAGTTTTTCTATCTTTGTGAAAATTGAATATTTATGAACATTCTAGGAAACATAATCTGGTGGATATTCGGAGGCCTTGAATCCGCCATCGGCTACTTTACAGGGAGTATCGCAATGGCTTTAACCATCATTGGAATCCCTGCCGCATTGCAGACAATTAAACTCGGACTCTACTGCCTCTGGCCATTCGGCTCAACCATCAGGAAATCAGATAGTTCCATCGGTTGCATCAGCATTCCCCTGAATATCATCTGGCTGATTTTCGGCGGGCTCTGGGCCTGGCTGGTGCATATTTTCTTCGGAATCCTGCTCTGCATCACCATCATTGGCATACCTTTCGGGACCCGCCATTTCAAGATGGCCGGCCTTGCCCTTATGCCTTTCGGCAAAGAAGTGGTATTCTCTGTCTGAGATTTCTGGCTCTCCGCTGGCCGTACAGCGGGCCTGTCATCCCCGGCCGGGCAATGCCTTTAATTGTCATCTCGACCGAGCGAAGCGAGTGGAGAGATCTATTCCTCCACAAACCGGTACTTGGAAGCATCCCGCGGCTTGGCCTCCGGGCTTTCATCCGCGTAGCCCATTCCAATGCAGATAATCATCTTGTACCCCTCGCTGAAACCAAGTTTCCTCTGGACCTCCAGGATTGACTCGCATTCAGGATCATCAGGCGCTGAAATGAAACGGACCGGGCTGCCAAGGCATACCGACCCGACGCCCAATGACCAGGCTGAGAGAATCATATTCTCTGCCAGCAGGCCGCAGTCGATAGGTGAACAGTCATACGCTGTGTCATTGGCAATGAAAATCACCACCGGAGCCCCCCTGAAGCATCCCCTGGCCATCTTGTTGCCATTGTTCGCCTCCTCCATAGCGTCCTTAATACCCTCAAGTACGGCAGGATTGTCCACAACGCGGATTTCCCATGACTGCTTGTTCATCCCGTTAGGAGCATTGATCCCCGCCTGGAGAATCATCTCAAGAGTATCCCTCCCGACCGGTACCGGTTTATAACTCCGGATACTCCTCCTGCTCATAATCACTTCATTGACAACATCATACGCAGACTTTTCATCCTGTGCGCCACAAGAACAGGCCACTGTCATTATGGCGAATAACAATAACATCCTTTTCATAATATCACTATTTTTTTTGACCACGCAATTTACAAAGTTTCTCCGAAAAATGACAACTTTTCCGGGTAATCTGGATTCGCCGGGACAAATTGCGGATATTCAGATAAGTTTTCGTAAATTCGTGCAAATTGACATTAAACGCATTATGAGAACAGCATTGAAGTCAGTCCTTTGGACAATGCTTGCCGCGGTGATGGTATCCTGCGGAAGAGAAGAAGTACTTGAGACCGCTTGGGTGAGCACCGACATCCACTTCACGGACAGGATGAGCATTGAAGAAATTGAGGATGCCAAGACTCCGGCAGCATTCCGCCACCCGGTCTGGAAGGGCGAGAGAGCCTGGGCGCAGTTGCTGGTCAGGAGCATCGGCGAGGCGGATGGCGTCAGAATTGGAATTTCCGACCTGAAATCCGGGAATGACGTGATTCCGTCCGGGAACATTGAATCAGGCTTTGTCAAATATGTGATGGGAGATGTGTTTGCGGACTCATTCAGTCAATGCGGGGAAAGGCCGGTCGGCCAGTTCGACTCTCTTATGGTGGCGGACCTCGTGGATAACTGCGAGTCCATTGACCTGAAAGACAATGCGTTGCAGCCTGTATGGATTACAGTAAGAATCCCCGGGGATGCAGCTGCCGGACATTACGAGGGCAGGTTGACCGTGAAGGCAAGGGGCGCCAGGACAAGGAAAGTCCCGTTCAGCATTGAGGTTCTCGACAGGAAACTCCCCTCCCCTTCCGAATGGAAATTTTATCTGGACCTGTGGCAGAACCCTTATTCAGTAGCACGTTACCACAATGTGGAGCTCTGGAGCAAGGAGCATTTCGATTATATGCGGCCTGTAATGCAGAAGCTGGCCGATGCCGGACAGAAAGTCATCACAGCCACAATCATGAACCGCCCTTGGGACGGCCAGACTGAAGACGCTTACGGTTCAATGGTGACCAAGACCCTGAAGTCCGACGGATCCTGGGAATACAACTACGAAGTGTTCGACAGATGGGTGGAATGGATGATGTCCCTCGGCATTGACTCATACATCAATTGCTATTCAATGATCCCTTGGAAATTGGAGTTCGACTACTATGAGGAGGGCTGCGACACCCTAAAGACAATGAGGGCGGCTCCCGAAGAGGAGGCCTATTCTGATTACTGGACACCGTTCATCAAGGATTTTGCAAGCCATCTGAAGGAGAAGGGCTGGTTCGGGATAACACGTATTGCAATGGACGAGAGACCTGTCCCGAGAATGCTTGAAGCTATCCGCATCATCAGGCAGGCCTCCCCGGAAATGGGCATTTCCCTTGCAGGAGGCAGACATCCGGAGATTGAAGCCGAACTGACTGACTATTGCGTGTCATTCCTCGCGGAGCATCCGGTTCCGATTCCAGAAAGACGGGAGCGCGGGGCCATATCGACCTGGTACACCTGCTGTGCGGAGAAATATCCGAACACGTTCACTATCTCCCCTCTCTCGGAAGCCACCTGGATAGGCTGGAGGACTCTTGCAGCCGACTATGACGGATATCTCCGCTGGGCCGTGAACAGCTGGACCGCCGACCCTGTGGCAGATACCCGCTTCCGTTTCTGGTGCGCAGGCGACACCTATATGCTATATCCGGAGGGCCGTAGCAGCGTCCGTTTCGACAAGCTTGTGGAGGGCATCCAGGATTACGAGAAGATGCGCATTCTCATTGACGAATGGAATGCCTCCGGACAGCTCGACAAAGTCGCCGAACTGACCAAAGCACTTTCCCGCTTCGACTACAAGCATCTATCCGAGGCCGCCAGCACAGGCCGTGAAGCCTCCGAAGCCATCGAGGAGGGCCGCAGGGTTTACAACAGATTGAGCATTGAAGATTAGTCAGCAATCCGCTTCATCAGGGTTGAAAGACCCGTATAGTTCACATTGAGCAAAAAATTCCACAAACCCCTTGCAATTCCAAATAAAATACCTATATTTGCAATCCTACTCGAAAACAGGTCAATATTGGAGAGGTGGTAGAGTGGTCGATTACGGCAGTCTTGAAAACTGTTGAGCTGAAAGGCTCCGGGGGTTCGAATCCCTCCCTCTCCGCTGAATGAGGAATTTGCTAAATGATGCAAGTTCCTCATTTTCATTTAGTTACGCCCCTAACCCTCGAAATATCAAAGAGTTAGAGGCGTATTTTTGTCTATGTTTTGACTACCTTTTGTAGCCATT
>JBJEBP010000184.1:0-2380 GCA_051870135.1 Candidatus Cryptobacteroides sp.
TCCCTCCGCCCAGATGAATTTCACGAGGGCAATAGCTGGCAAATTCCCTCCGCCCAGATGAATTTCACGAGGGCAATAGCTGGCAAATTCCCTCCGCCCGGATGAGTTTCACGAGGGCGATGGCTGGCGCTTGCGTCAAGCCTTTCAACCCCAGTCTGTTGGCGCAGACAGCCCCTTTCAGGGGCACACCGCTTCCGCTATGCTCCAGCGGGCGTCTCCGCTATTCGATTTCCTCCGGAAATCTCATTGCCGCTCCAACGCGGCGGCTGATGCCGCCCGGTTTATTGTGGATACCTTCTACCAGAAATCTCGCTGACACGGTGCGACGCGTGATGACGCCGGGTTCCGCTACGCTCCGGCCGGGGATGTGGACCCTGCAGTGAAATGTAACTCAAAAGCCATTCTCAATTTGCGAATGCATATCATTTCATTATTTGCTATTTAGATGTAAAAGTATTAATTTTGGCATTTACAATAGGTTTAGTCTTTATAATTTGACAAGCAAGAGATGAAGCATTTTTCCAATTTGATTGTTTCCGTTGCACTTATGCTCATATTTGCAGGGTGTGCACAGGTCAAGAATATTGCATATTTCCAGAACAAGGCAGTAAACGAGCCGGAAAAGCTTGACAAGCACGCCGGTATCGTAATCGAGTCCAAGGATATGCTTTCCATTGTCGTCAATGCCCGCAATCCTGAGCTCTCGGCTATGTTCAACCTCCCGGTTGTAAGCTATCAGGCCGGTTCCGAGGCAACGACGACCACCAGCCAGTACCGCCTCCAGGCATATGTTGTGGACAATGACGGCTGCATCAATTTCCCGGTTCTCGGAAAGATCAGTGTAGTTGGCCAGACCCGTTGGGAGCTCGCCGAGCATATCAGGAAGCTGCTTGACGAGGGTGGGTACATTTCAGATGCTGTCGTGAGCATTGAATTCATGAATTTCAAGGTCTCAGTGCTCGGAGAGGTCAACTCCCCGGGTACCTACACAATCCAGGGCGACAAGGTCACTATCCTCCAGGCAATTTCCCTTGCCAGGGACCTCACCATCTTCGGACAGCGCGAGAATGTCACCGTAATCCGTGAAAAGGAGGGTGAAAGGGTTATGTATGAAGTGAATCTTTGTGACGTCAGCCTTTTCAAATCGCCGGCTTATTACCTTCAGCAGAATGACATTGTATATGTGCAGCCGAGTGACATCAAGGCCCGTCAGTCCACAACGGACGACAAGACCCTCCGTATGACCAGCATTGTCCTGAGCGGAACCTCAGTGGTTGCCTCCCTCGTGTCGCTCCTTGTAAATATTCTTAAGTAAAACAGAAGCTTAACTATTCAACTTATTCATCATGTCGGAAAATACAAATACGAACAGTTTCGAGGGACCGAAGCCTCTGCAGATGGGTACCAGCAGATCTGTTGGTGAAGAGGAAAATTCTGTCCAGTTTGTTGACATAGTCGCATCGGTTTGGGCAAACAAGTGGTGGTATGTGCTCTCCGTATGCTTATGCCTGATATTCGGAGTCTTCTATCTCTACAGGACGCAGAAAACCTATGAACGCACAATGAAGGTGCTCGTTGATGAAAGTGAGCAGAAATCGGCCCTGAGCAGCCTCGGTCTCGAAATGAGCGGAGTGCTCAAGGGAACCAATACTGTCAACAACGAGATGGAGGCTTTCTCTTCTCCTGACCTTATGCAGGCCATTGTACGCCGTCTTGGCCTGGAGACTTCGTATGTGGAGGACCAGCTGTTCAGAAAGGTGGAACTTTATCAGAACAAGCCCGTGGAGATGAAACTTGCAGGAGACAATCCGTCTTCTTCATTCTCCTTTCATGTGCACAGTTCAAGCGAAAAACTTGTCCTGTCCGATTTCAGGATCAAGAAAGATGAATTCAAAGACAGGGTTGAAGCTGCGTTCGGTGATACTGTCCAGACTCCTGTGGGCAAGATGGTCTTCTATCCTACGGAGCATTTCAATGCCGAAGAAGGCTTGAAACATCATCTCACAATTTCTTGGCGCAACAGCATGAGCGTAGCCAAGTCGTATTGCAGCAGGCTCAATATCAGCCTTTCCCAGAAGCAGTCATCCGTTGTGTCCTTTACCCTGAAGGATGCATACCCGGAAAGGGCCAATGCCATTCTGACTTCCCTTATCGATGTTTACAATGAGACTTGGATAAGCAACCAGAACAGGGCTTCCGTCAATACGTCTGAATTCATAAACGATCGCCTTGTCATCATCGAGAAGGACCTCCAGTCTGTGGAAGAGTCATTGAGGCAGTATAAGGAGGCCCATCAGCTCGCTGACATCAAGACTTCAGCCAACACTTATATCCAGGAATCCAGCCAGTACTCTGCCAAGGCCTTTGAAATCAACAACAG
>JBJEBP010000185.1:0-9630 GCA_051870135.1 Candidatus Cryptobacteroides sp.
CGGAAGAGGCATAGTAGATGAACACCTTGCCGTCCTCGTCCGCAATCCAGCCGTTGGTAAAGAGCACATTCATCACGTCGCCGATATATTCCTCCCCCTCCGGGACCATGAAGAAGCCGGCAGGATCAGCAATAACCCTGGTCGGATCCTCCAATGATGTCATGTACATATAGAGCACATAACGCAATCCTGAAGCGCAGCCGCGTACCCCGTGTGCAAGATGTAGCCAGCCCTTCGGAGTCTTTATAGGATGCGGACCCTCACCGTTCTTCACTTCCTTGATGGTGTGGTAGAAGCGGCTGTTGATGATTTTCTCCTCCTTTACCTCCGCATTCTCCATCGAATCCACAAGAGCCCAACCGATTCCGCCGCCGTTTCCGGCATCAATGAATCCGTCCTGAGGGCGTGTGTAGAGGGCATATTTGCCGTTGACAAATTCAGGATGAAGTACAACATTGCGCTGCTGGGATTTGCTTTTCAGGTCAGGGAGCCTCTCCCAGTTCACAAGGTCCTTCGTCCTGGCAATTCCGGCTGCGGCAACGGCGGAGGACAGGTCTCCCGGGGCTGCGGAAGGGTCCTTGCGCTCAACACAGAAAATGCCGTAAATCCAGCCGTCCTCGTGGGCGGTGAGACGCATGTCGTAGATGTTGGTCGCAGGCTCACCGTACTCCGGCATTGTAATCGGATGGTCCCAGAAACGGAAATTGTCCACTCCGTTCGAACTCTCGGCCACTGCGAAGAATGATTTGCGGTCGGCGGCCTCGACACGTACCACCAGAACGTATTTTCCGTTCCACTTGATGGCACCGCTGTTCATCGTGGCGTGTATGCCGAAGCGCTCCATCAGGTACGGGTTGGTATCCGGATTCAGGTCATAGCGCCAGAATAACGGGGCGTGTTCGCCGGTTATTATCGGATATTTGTAGCGTTCGTAAACACCATTGCCTTCTATGGGCTCGTTCTTTCTTGCAATGAGGGCCTCGTGCTGTGCTTTGAGCCACTCAAGACGTTCTTTGAAGTTCATATTGTTTTGTGGTATTATTATAAGATTTCTCGACTGCGGCACTTTGTGCCTCCGCTCGAAATGACAAAGAAGCGTGTCACCTAGCAGGTTTCTGTCATCTCGACCAAGCGGGTTTCTGTCATCTCGACCAAGCGGGTTTCTGTCATCTCGACCAAGCGAAGCGCGTGGAGAGATCTAAATCATTCCGACACCTGGCAGCGAGGCAAAGGCAGTGAAGTCATCGGCGGAAACCTGTCCCGGGAACGGCGCATAGAAATGCTCCGGCTTGTCGCAGGCATTCCTCCAGGTCAGGACGTAGGCAAGCGGATAGTCCCTGAGGGCCTTGTAAAGCGTCCCTGTCCACCAGTCAGCCTGCGGTATGCTCTCATACCCGGCCTCCGTCACAGCCATCATCTTGCCGTGTTCCGCACCAATCTTTTTCATAATGTCGAGCGCATTGGTCAGATCGGCAATGAAAGATTCAGACGTGCTGTACTGATAGCAGTCCACTCCTATCATATCCACCATATCGTCGCCCGGCCATCTTTCCATATAAATCTCCTCCGTTACTCCACCGGCACCAGGAGAATAGGACCAGATGAGATTGTGCAGTCCTCTCTCATTGCACAGATAATCAAATGTCATCTTCCACAACGCTTTGTACTCCTCCACGCTGCACAGGTCGCGACCCCACCAGAACCAGCTGCCGGTATGCTCGTGCCAAGGCCTGAAAACAATCGGAATCATCTGTCCTTCAGGGGTTTTGAACGACTCGAAATAATCTGCGACCCTGCATAGCCATCCAATGAAAACCTCGTGACGGCTTCCGCCTTCCAGGATTGAGGCGACCACTTCCTTTGAGGAAACGTCCCAGGCGTCTCCTCCGGTCAAAGGATTGCGCGGATGCCAGGAGAATGTCACCACGCCGCCGCGAAGGTGATGGGCAATGGCGGAGGCCCTCATTGCGGAGAAATAGTTGTTGTCAAGGTTCTGTTCGGAGCCAAGTTCAATGCCGCCGAGGTCAAGGCCATAGACTGCAGGATATTTGCCGCATACTTCCTTGACATCAGAGCGGAGGAACTCAGTCTCACCATCCCCGATTTTCCAGTCGTGTCCGTACATCAGGTCGTCCTGATGACCGTACATAATGACACCTTTGTCAATGTTTTCCTGAAAATTAGCCATAAGGTCAGCTGCACCCTCGTCAAAGCGACCTTCCTGACTGGTGCAGGAGGCTGCGAGGATCAATGCTGTTGTCAAAATTGCCGTCGTTTTCATTGTTTTTATTGCTTTTTATCCTATTCTTTCGTGTTTAGATTTCTCGACTGCGGCACTTCGTACCTCCGCTCGAAATGACAGAAAGGGTGTCATCCCGATAGGCGGCCCTTCTGTCATCCCGATAGGCGGCCCTTCTGTCATCCCGATAGGTGGCCCTTCTGTCATCTCGACCAAGGCCGAAGGCCGCGTGGAGAGATCTACAGTTCCAGTACCACCTCGTGCCGCCCCGGCTCATAAGGCAGGAAGGCGGTCTTTCCGGAGCAGGTATTGCGAACGGTAATGTCATAGACCGCATCCCTGAACACCCTGTGAACCTTGTACTCCCCTATGGAAGCAGGCAGGCAAGGCGCCACCGTAATGCCGTCATATTCAGGCCTTATGCCCAGAAGATATTCAGATGCCGTGAGCCAGTTCCAGGCCGCCGTACCGGTCAGCCAGCTGTTCTTTCCCTCTCCAGGACGGAACGCATCCTTTCCGGCCACCATCTGGCAATATACATAAGGCTCTACCTTGTGCAATGCCTGGTCCTTGATGAAGGCAGGGGAAATCTTGCAATAATGCTCCCACGCATCATCCCTTCGGCCTGCAAGCACCTCGCCCACAATCACCCAAGGGTTGTTGTGGCAGAAAATGCCGGCATTCTCCTTATATCCCTGGGGATAGGTGGAAATCTCACCGTAATCCTTTATATACTTCGTGAACGCAGGATTGTTCAGAACAATACCGTGCTCACTGTCAAGTCTTTCCTTGACGCTGTCAAGTGCCTTGTCGCACATTCCCTTGTCGGCCCCGATGCGTGCCATCGTGCACCATCCCTGGCTCTCAATGAAGATTTTGGCTTCCTCATTCTCATTCGAGCCGACCTTGCGACCGTAGTAATCATAGGCCCTGAGGAACCATTCCCCATCCCAGCCATATTCCTCCACGGCCTTCTCCATTGCCGCAACTCCGGCAGCAACCTCCGAAGAATCCTGTCCAATGCGGTCCAGCAGCTGTACAAAGTCCTTGCCCACAACCACATAGAGTCCGGCAATCATAAGGGACTCGGCCTTGGAACCTTCTGTCTTGTTCTCGGTCGTCTGGAAAGATTCGTTAGGATCATCGGAGAAGCAGTTCAGGTTCAGGCAGTCGTTCCAGTCTGCACGGCCGATAAGCGGGAGTCCGTGCGGGCCGAGATTGTTCCCGGTAAATGCAAAACTTATCCTGAGATGCTCCAGGAGGGTCTTCTCGCTTCCCGGCACATTGTCAAAAGGCACCATCTCGTCCAGGATTGAGAAGTCACCGGTCTCCTTGAGGTAGGAGAATGTGCCGAAAAGAAGCCAGAGCGGGTCATCATTGAAGCCTCCGCCAATGCCGTTGTTGCCTCTCTTTGTCAATGGCTGGTACTGATGGTAGCAGCCCCCGTCGGGGAACTGTGTGGCGGCAATGTCAAGGATACGTTCACGGGCTCTTTCAGGTATCTGGTGCACGAAGCCGACTAGATCCTGGTTGGAATCCCTGAAGCCCATTCCGCGGCCGATTCCGCTTTCGAAGAATGATGCGGAGCGGGACATGTTGAAGGTGACCATGCACTGGTACTGGTTCCAGATGTTAACCATCCTGTCCAGTTCCGGAACAGGCGAAGTGACATTGAACTTCCCGAGAATGCCGTCCCAATACTCTCTGAGGGCATCGAATGCGGCATCAGCCTTCTGAGGCGTATTGAAGCGTTCCAGCATTTCGTAAGCCCTTGTCTTATTGATAATTGCGGAGCAGGAATTAATCTCCGTACCCTTCGGTTCAATGAATTTTTCCTCCTGCGGATTCTCCACGTAACCGAGGACGAAGACCAGTTCGCGGGTCTCCCCCGGTGCAAGGCTAAGCTTGAGACAATGCGAGGCTACAGGACTCCAGCCGTGGGCGACGCTCTGGCGCGGGCGGCCTTCCAGGACTACCTCCGGGGCATCGAAGCCGTTGTACATTCCGATGAAGCTCTCCCTGTCTGTGTCGTAGCCGTCAACAGGGACGTTCACACCATAGAATGCAAAATGATTGCGCCTTTCCCTGTACTCGGTCTTGTGATATATCACGCTGCCCTCGATTTCGACCTCGCCAGTGGACAGGTTCCTCTGGAAATTCTCCATATCCGTGCTTGCATTCCACAGGCACCATTCCACGAATGAGAACAATGTAAAGTCCTTCCTGGATGCGGACTCGTTCGTGAACGTCAGTTTCTGGACCTCGCATCTGAAGCCTTGGGGAACGAAGAACAACTCACTGACTTTCAAGCCGTTCTTGCTTCCGGTTATGCGGGTGTAACCCATTCCGTGACGGCATTCGTAAAAATCGAGAGGGGTCTTGCAGGGTTTCCAGCCCGGACTCCAGACCGTGCCGCCATCATTGATATAGAAATATCTTCCTCCGTCATCCGCAGGAACGCTGTTGTATCTGTAGCGGGTGATACGGCGGAATTTTGCATCCTTGCAGAAGCAGTATCCTCCGGCAGTCGCCGATATCAGGGAAAAGAAATCCTCCGTCCCAAGATAGTTTATCCACGGCCACGGGGTTGCGGGATTCGTGATGACAAACTCCCTAGAGCTGTCATCGAAATGTCCGTAAATCATTTGTTTAATCTTTTATTTAGATCCCTCGACTTCGCTCGGGATGACAGAGGGAAATGCGACCGGAGGCACAGCGTGCCAGCGAGCAGTGTCATCTCGACCGGAGGCACAGCGTGCCAGCGAGCAGTGTCATCTCGACTGGAGGCACAGCGTGCCAGCGAGCAGTGTCATCTCGACCGGAGGCACAGCGTGCCAGCGAGCAGTGTCATCTCGACTGGAGGCACAGCGTGCCGTAATGGAGAGATCTTAACGTGGCGCATTGTCATAGACCGACCTGAGCGTATAGGCCTGGTCAGCAGTGTCAAACGCCTTTTCCATCATGTCAATTACAGGCTTGGAATCATTGATATAATTACCATTGGAATGGTCAATGAATCCGAAAGACTCGTTCCCCGTGCTCTTGGCCCCATTGTCCCATACTACCGGGCAGAGACCATATTCCTTCGCAGCCTTGAACACAAACTCGAACCAGTACTGCTGGAATGACTTCGCCCGGTCATCAGGCCTGTTGACAGCACCGCACTCTCCCACATATACAGGAATATTGTTGTCCAGGTATTTCTCTTTCAGCATCTTGAATGTATCAATGACATTCTTTTCGCTGTGATTAGGATCTTTCTTGCCGTCAGTTCCGGTATGGCCCCATTCAGTATAGGCGGAATTCTGGCCCAGGGCATATTCTGAAGGGTCATAGAAATGCAATGATACAATCAGCCTGTCCTTCGCCGAATCTTCCGGGAGCGTCAGGTTATTGACAGTGAGGGTAGGGTCGGCAGTATAACCGAGTACGGCGAGGTATCTGTCCGCATTGTTTCCGCCCGTCGAACGTACAGTCGTAACAAATGCCTGGGCAAGTTCATTGATTACAGCATATTGCTTGCCTCCGTCGGTGCGGTTGTCTCCCCAGCCCCAGTTTCCGTCCTGAAGTTCGTTGTATGCCTCGAAGATGAGCCAGTTGCCTTCATCGGCAAACTTCCGGGCTATTTGTTTCCAGAGGGACTTGTATCTTGCCAGCATCTCATCCTTGTAGGCGGCATCCTTTGCGGCCTTGTGCACGCAGAGCCATCCGTCGGTAGGGCTGCCGTCGTGATGGATGTTCACTATGGCATTGAGGCCGGCAGACTTTGCATAGCCCGCAATCTCCGCCACCCTGTCAAGCCAGGCCGCTTCAACCGCATAGTCAGGAGCCTCCCCGATATGTCCCATCCACGTCACAGGAATTCTTACAGTGGAGAATCCCTTGGCCTTCAAGCCTTCAATCGTTACCTGGGTGCATTTGGGATTGCCCCAGAAAGTCTCACCGGAAACTCCGTTGTTGACCGCATCCATCTGGTTGCCGAGATTCCAGCCATAGCCCAGACTACGTGATACAGCCACAGCATTGTTGTCTTTCAATGAAGGAGTGTCAAGGAATGACAAATCCTCCACCGCTGCCGCCTGGTTGACCTTCAGATATTTCTTCTGCTCATCGCAGACAATCGAGAACTGGACCGACCTTGGCTGATAACTGTCATTGGCAGAAACTTTCACCGTCAATTCTGATGAATTGTCCTTCACCGCGGAGGCTGAAACCTCGCACCAGTCACTCTGGCCGACAATATAAGGCTTCACACTGCATTTTGCAATGACTGTGTAAACACCTTCCGAAGCAGGAGCCTCGACCGTTTCCGGGCTGATGGACAAATCCACCTTCTCCGGAGCTGTCGGATTGTCCTTGCTCTGGCAGGAAAAGGCAGTTGTCAATGCAACAAGCAACAATGATAACTTTTTCATATCTAACTATTTATACAAATTATCAGGCAAATCATCCAGGCCAATGACATCCTTGCATCCCCAACTGGCCTTCCACCAGGCGATGTCAGCATGCTGGTGCTTGTAACCCTCCGTCAGGTCATTGTCATAGTCATACCAAGGCATGAAATAGAGCCAATGCGCACCGGCAGACCATTGGTCCGACATGGAAGGTACTCCTCCGTGCTCGGACAATGTGACCATCTTGTTCGGGTAAAGTTCCTGAAGCAGGCTGAAATTGTCAGCTACCTTCGAGGCGGAAGACACATTGTAGATGTCGCGGCCGACAATGTCAACATACTCGTCTCCAGGATAGAACGGGGAGTCAATGTCATCCTGTGAGGATGTCTGGCTGGTCCATACCCATATCAGGTTGTTAAGGCCGGCTGACTTGAAATAGTCGAACATATACCGCCACAGTTTCACGTAGGTATCCGCACCGTCGGTTCCCCACCAGAACCAGGCTCCGGTCTTGTAAGTATAAGTGTTCCCGGCAGCCTCGTGAAGAGGTCTCCAGACCACCGGAATACCTTCATCCTGAAGGAGTTTCAGATACCCGGCAATCTTCGCAAGGTCCGCATCAGCCGTCCTTTTTTCCCAGGTTCCGTCCTTGAAAATGTTGGCCGGACGGAAAGTGGTACCATCACTACCGTTTCCCGGAGTGCAGGTGTAATCTGACGAGCCTTCCGATAAAGGGACATTCCAATGCCAGCAGGCGCTGACAATGCCGCCTTTGCCGAACCAGGTCTTGACCGGGGTAATATCGGAATAATCAATCCAGTTGGCAGGAGAGGCGAAAAGGTGAATGTAGTCGAATGTGGCCATGGCCGGGTATTTCCCGGTCCATTTGTTGACCCAGTCCGCCTCTACCGTGTTCCAGTTGACCTTGGCGATTGCTCCGGATATGGTCTTCACACCGTATATGCTTCTGAAATAGTCATACAACTTCCTGGCATTCGTGCTCGGATTGGCAGTGACAAGACTTTCAGCAATTGAGGACTGGGGCTTGTCCTTGGTCCTGAACTTGATGCTGATGGCCTTGGCAGGATTGTCATTGTACCCGGTTACGGTCCCCTCCGGCAGGCAGAGAGAATATTCTGTGGCAGGCTGAAGTTCTCCCAGGACTATGGTCACTTCCTTTCCGTATGCGTCAATGGAAGTGATTCCGCCTGCAGGTGACAAGGATATTTCCCCACGCCTGGATGTCGGGCACATTACATTGACATCGAAGGTCAATTTCGCCTTGACATTCAGGTATTCGGCATCTTGCTGGCCGTCAGCCGGCAATGACGAAACCAGTTTTGGAGCAGCTGCAGGCTCGTCGGCCGGTTCATCCGGCTTCTGGCAGGAGACTGTCAGGCAGAGGATCAGGCTCAGTATTGATAAAATGTACTTTTTCATTGTTATTAATTTAGATTTCTCGACTCCCTTCGGTCGCTCGAAATGACAACGGGCGTCATTCGTAAAGACATCGTCGGTCGCCCGAAATGCCCTTTCTGTCATCTCGACCAAGGCCGAAGGCCGCGTGGAGAGATCTCATTTGTTCCCGGAGAGGCGGTCAGGCCTCTCCGGAAAAATATACTAAGGAAGTAGAGTAACCTTGGTGACTTTGACTTTGTCTCCGTTAAGCAGGAAGACTCCGCCCCACAACTGCTGGGTCATTGCCTTGTCATAAATCTCCTGGGTCAGTTTGAGGGCATAGCATCCTCCATTGGCATCCAGGTCATATTCTGTGAACTTGCCACCTTCCGTGTCATTGCCGATAGAGCAAATGCTGGCATAAGTAGGTCCCCAATGGCCTTCCACAATCTGAAGTTTCCAAGCCGGGTCGAGAGGAGTAATGTAGAAGTAAACTGTACTGCCGACCTTTGCTCCGTTGGCTGCCAGTTCAGCTCCGCCATCACTCAAGAGACTTGGCTGATTTCCCCAGTTGTCAGCGATTGCCTCGCCTTCCCAAATGGTCACATCCATCGGAATCTCAGTCTTGAGAGTAATCTTCGTCAATGTATAGTTGCAGCCGGTGAGGATGAGTCCTCCGTTGGCAATGAGGTCATCAAGCATAAGCTGGGTCAGAGGAACCTCAAGCTGGGTCTGTCCTGCCGCAAGTTCGAAGAACGAATTCTCAGGAAGATCCGCCCATCCGTTACCGTGGCGGAGAGCAATCTGCCACCATCCCTGCGAGCTGTCCTGGGTGAAGTCGAATATCATCGTGACGGTTCCTGCAGAGAGGTCAACGCTCGACCAGTCATAGCCGCCCCAAGACAAATCCTGAAGTCCGCTCCAGGAACCGCAGTCCCATGAGCCGCTCCAGATGACTTTCTTCTGGATATTGTTAGGAATACAGTCAATGGTATATTCAACGGCGCCATTGGATGAGACAAGTCTCACTACAGTGCCCTTGCCGGCCATATCAGGAAGGCTGATATACAGAGTCTTGCCATTGAGCAGGAACTTCACGCTCTCGCCGTTCACCTCTACGCTTTCGAGCTTGTCCTCATTCTCCACAGGGACTACGAGGACTGTTCCACCGTAAATCTCAGTCTCGGCAGAAGGCAGTTCGGTAATGAAGCAGGCAGTAGGCTTGTTCACGGTAAGTGACTCACAGTCAATGCTTGTACCATTGGCAAGATTGAGCTTGACCATACCGGTCTCGGCAGTGGTAGGAACAGCCACATTGATTTCGGTCTCAGTTGCCTCCACCTCGACAGTCAGGTTGCCGCCGAATGTAACGCTCTTGACAAGGTCAAGGTTGGTTCCGCCGATGACAATGTTGGATCCTGCCGCTGCAGGGTTTTCGCTGAATGAGGCGAATACTGGTTTCACAAGAGAGAAAGCAACTGTTACAGACTTGCCGTTCGCCATATTGAGGGTCGCATCACCTTCGGTAGCGGTATCAGGCATTGTAAGAGTAATGTCCGAAGCAGCCTCGAATTCCACACCGGCGGCACCCGGCAGTTC
>JBJEBP010000186.1:0-2365 GCA_051870135.1 Candidatus Cryptobacteroides sp.
AAGCCTCGGAGCCTTCCCTGTTACCGGGTTGATCATGGCCCTCGGCATGTCCCTGGGAGGCACCACAGGCTATGCAATGAACCCGGCGAGAGACCTGGGGCCGAGGATTGTCCACAGCATCCTACCTCTTCAGGGAAAGAGAGACAGCGGCTGGAGCTACAGCTGGGTTCCGGTATTCGGACCTCTCACCGGAGCTGCACTTGCAGCAGGACTCTTCCTTCTTATTTACGCATAGCCTATGCAATGGCTCTCCGTCATACTCTACACATTTCTCGTCCTGGTGACCCTCGGGACGGTTATTGTCATTATCTTCGATGACGGGGACTCGGCCAAGAAAATCGCCTGGATATTGGTAATCACCATTCTCCCGGTTGTCGGCCTCCTGCTGTACTTCATGGTGGGAATCAACTTCCGGCAATCAGGATTCTTTGCGATGAAGCACCG
The DNA here is from genome assembly GCA_051870135.1 of Candidatus Cryptobacteroides sp. GTDB lineage: Bacteria > Bacteroidota > Bacteroidia > Bacteroidales > UBA932 > Cryptobacteroides. The sequence goes on from JBJEBP010000186.1 coordinate 445, forward strand.
GCGATTCATCAGGATTTTCGGGGAAAGGGCGGACAGAAGTGTACGGGAGCTGCTTTTCGGGCATTGCAAGGATGACCTGGTCCGGGATGATTACAAATTCCTGGCACATCTTCTCGCCACTGACGGCTCGACCTGCGTGACCGACGGCAATGATGTGGAAATCATTACTTCCGGAAAGCGGAAATTCGACCTGCTGATGGAGGATTTGAGGAATGCGAAGGACCATATCCACATGGAGTATTTCTACTTCAGGCAGGATGCGGGAAGCCAGCAAATCAAGGAAATGCTGATGCAGAAGGCCCGTGAGGGGGTCAAGGTCAGGTTCATACACGAGAACATTGCCAATATTGCCATCCGCCCGAAGTATTACAACGAGATGAAGAAGGCCGGAGTCCAGGTGGAGAAGTTCACCAAGCCGCGCTGGCCTCTGGTCAATCTCTTTACCCAGCTCAACTACCGGGACCACAGGAAGATAGTCGTCATTGACGGGAAAATCGGCTACACCGGCGGAATGAACATCAGCGATGACTATTTCATAAGATGGCGTGACACCCACCTCCGAATAACGGGCAATGCCGTGGCCGGCCTACAATACAGTTTCCTCAATACCTGGATTACCGCCGACGGTGAGATTGACCCGGACTTCGGCAAGTATTTCCCTATGTGCACCGGAAATGAAGCAGGCAAGGCGGAAGCCGATGAGGGGACAACGGCCGGAAAGTCCAATGTCCTTGTGCAGATAGTCCCTGACGAGCCGGAATCAGCCTGGCCGATAATCCATATGGGGGCTGTCTGGGCCGTGCAGCACGCCAGGAAATATATCTACATACAGACACCTTACTTCGTGCCGCCTGAGCCGATGATGCAGGCTCTCCAGTCGGCAGCATTGAGCGGCGTGGATGTAAGGGTGATGGTCCCGAAAAAGGCGGATCTCTTCTTCATGGGCCCGGCCAACAGGTCCTATTTCACGGAATGCCTGAAAGCGGGTGTGAGAATATATGAACGCGCCGGCAGGTTCATCCATTCCAAGACTTTCGTGAGCGACGACTATCTCAGCGAAATCGGCTCGGCCAATATGGATTTCCGCAGTTTCAACCTGGATTACGAACTGAACGCCTATCTCTACGATGAGGAGAAGGCCCGCATCAACAAGGAAATCTTCGAGAAGGATATGGAGGCTTCCACCGAGGTTACCCTCGAGGAATGGCTCAGCAGGCCTTGGTACAAGAAACTTGTCCAGAGAATCATACGGCTCTTCGCCGCCCTGCTGTAACACCTTCCGTCATCCACGTCTTCCGCATCCCGGCCATGGGCTTCCGTATCCCGGCCTGGTCCCTTCCGTCATCCCCGGCCTGACCGGGGATCTCAACCGCTTACACAAACGCACAAAAAATGTTCGAAATGTAGGATATTTTGTTATATTTGTGCCCGTACAAAACCAAAAACCATGCAAAGCCTTGACAAAAGTCGATTAATAGACATTGACGAAGTCGTGGCTACGAAATTCAAGGGCAGGAAAGTGCCCCGGATCCTGGTCGCATTCTTCAAGAGATACATACGTCAGGATTATATGAACTCCATCATTGCAAGGAGCGGTGACGGCGTGGAGTTTTGTGGCCAGGTACTGAAAGAATTCAACATTGAGCTCGAAGTCATCGGATTGGAGAACATTCCGGCTGACGGAAGTCTATACACCTTCGCATCGAACCACCCCCTCGGAGGAATTGACGGACTGGCATTGGCGTCCATCATCGGGGAAAACTTCGGCGATGTCAAGATGCTTGTCAATGATTTCCTGATGTTCATAAAGCCCATTGCCCCAATGTGCACCCCTGTCAACAAGATGGGCGGCCAGGGCAGGAATCTGCCGAAACTCATCGATGAGGCCTTCCGGTCGGACAAGCAGATGCTGGTTTTCCCA
>JBJEBP010000187.1:0-9541 GCA_051870135.1 Candidatus Cryptobacteroides sp.
CGCAGACCGCCCAAAAAAGGTCATAGAAAGACTTTTCGTACCAAGGATACATAATTATACCAAAGAACATTTTTTATTCAATATAGAGGACTTTTGATATGGATAAGATAATAGAAAGAATATGGTTGAAATCCTGTGAGGTTTACGGGGTATCTCCGGAGGACATCAGGTCCCGCAAGATGGATATGATGCTTGCAAAGCACGCCACTTGGATACTCTGCGCTGACTTGGGAATCAGCTACAAGAAGATAGGCCGTGAAATGGGTTTTGACCATGTTACAGTGATGCAGGGCATACGTGCAGGGCTGAACGATATACACTATCGACATGGATGCCGCAAGACATTCAATCAGTTGTGCGATGCGCTCGGAATGCCTAACAGTGAAAGATATAGCTGAAACGCCTCCCCGACCGCTGATTCGGGGAGGCGCAGCCTCAGCAGTTCCTGCAACCGCTGCTGAAATGCGGTATCGGCTTATATCCGGACAGGGGCAGAGGCTTTGGGGCCGGGGTCTTCTTCGGCCCTTTCACTTTGTCAGTCTTCGCCATATCTCGTCATATAATCGGTTGAACAATACGAGGATAATCCCGAACCAGTATGAAAGGTAGGCCATAAGCACGGAGAGCATGACGGACTCGAACACCCCTGCGCCTGTAATAAGCAGGACAAGGAGAGTAACCCAGAAGCTCATGCACTTTCCGCACTTGGCGATTTTGCCGGCCACGCCAGCAACCGCCTCGGACAATCCGAGGTGTTGGATTAGCGTAGCCGCCATCATCGCTATTATGGCCGTCCTGAACATAGCCGGAGCTTAGGCTATCGTCAGCGTCAGAGGAGCCTCGGAGACGAAAGTCCTGCTGCACCTCTGGCAAGGCTGTCCAACGATTGCGTTTACAGGTGCTCCGCCTTCAACCGTTACGGATGTAGGAGCCGCCACTGATGCGACCGGAATGGAAAAGTCCTGCGATATGAGCTGCGCCTTTGTGCAGCACTCGTTTCCGTCACAAGGGACATAGACGACTGTGCCTTCAAGATGCACCCTCACCATGTACTGATTGTCAGCGACTTTCGAAATCTCCCTGAAAGTGAAAATCGGGAAGAACGATGGCTGCAATCCGACGCAGGATGAATGGCAGAGCCTCTGCGTGATGTTCACCTGAAACTGATAAGGTGAAGTTGTTGACCCGGCGGCCAGAACCGGAGTAATGATGGCCGATGTGATTTTACCCATAATTGACAGGTGTTTTGTCCCCTACTGATTTTCCACGTTCTCCGTGCCGGGGACGTCAGGCCCGGAGGTTTCTATCGTAAGTTTCTTCTCAATCTCTGCAAGCCTTTGCTCGATAGCATTGAGGAACATATTATTCGCCTTGACTATCTCCTGCACATTCACAAGGAGTTTATATATCTCGTTCATACTCAATCATTTAAAATATTTATATAAATTTATTCTTGAGGTGGTTTCCGCAAGAAGTTGATTACGAAAGGATTGTTCTTGAAAGTCACCAAGGCTTTCATAAGGCTGTCAGCCCTGACGAGAGTGCCGGAATGGTATCTCTCCCGGACGAAATCGTTTATCGCCTTTGTCAGCTCCTGCACTTCCTTTTCGTTCCTTGCGTAAACATAGAACTGTGCCGTGTATGGTCTGTAATTTTCCATAATCATCTGCTTTTAAGGGTTATTCAGCCGGAGGTGGAGGAACGCCCGGAACATCCTGCAAAGGAGGCGTTATCGGATTCCCTGCCCTTATCTGTTGGAACAGGTTGTAATATCCGGCTATCTTGTCCTGATTGCTGTCAATCCAACCGAGAACCTTCATTGCACCATCTGTAATCTGCTTCATCGGTGACGGAGGCACAATATCGAAATCCGGCAATCCCGGCATATCCTTGACAAAGAAATCATACAACTGCTCTGCGGCCTTGATGTCCTTTCCGCAGGCGCGGATGCAGCTCATCTTGAGTGACATCTTGGATGTAGGTACTATTGCCTCCATATCAATCTTCTTTTTGAATATCATAGTCAGCGGATTTAAAAAGAAAAGAGAGGGAGGGCCTTCCTCCCTCTCCAAGAGATTGTTAGCCTTCGCAGCAAGTGTTGCATCTGCACGGCATGGCCGGCTGGTACAGGGCCACAGGCTGAGGACAGATCTGCCCGTTGTGACCGAAACCGTTGCCGTTGAGAAGTGCGTTAAGGGCGAGGGCTTCTGCGCTTGCTGATGCGAGTGCGTTTGCACCTGCTCCGGAGAATGCACCTGCTCCGGTCCTAACGTCAACATACTGCGTCATGCTTGGAGCATGCTGGTTCTGCCAGGTCTCCCTGCTCTGCCTCTCGATGAGGTAGTTGTTGGCGAGGATGTCTATCGCCTTCGTGTTGCCTGCTGCGAGGTTTTCAGCCGCTTTCGCACGTGCCTGCGATGCGTTGTTGATTCCCCAAGCCGCGAGGAATACGCCAATAAGGGCGGCTCCGCCAAGTCCGGCTGCGAGGCCGATTCCGGTAGCTGCCATGCCCTTTCCGGAACGATGACAACCATAGCCGTAGCCATCATAACCCATGCTTCTCATTTCCTGACTGTGGAGAGCGAGGTCCCCAGAGGTAAGATAATTAACTCCTTCCATAATAAAAGAAATTTGCATCACGGTCAATATTAACCGCAATGCAAAGTTTATAAATAAGTTAACTCCTTGTAAATCACCAACATAATAATTCTATGTCAGTGATTGCCATGGAGTTCCGTGTTGGAGTTTGGAGGAAAATGGCTATATTTGTATCGGATAATGGTACAGGTTTACTTTCATAAGGTTAACAGCAGTTGGTTTCCGCAGCCCATCCGAGAGGACCGGCTGCGGTTTTTCATTGTTCTTTCTTCTCAATCCATGATTTCGGGATGAGCTTGCTGAAGAACGCAAGGTTGTAGTACACCCTGCGCTTCGGCTTCTGTGATTTCGGTATCGGCCTCCGGGAAATCACGTTGCTGACATTACTCTCGGACTGTCCGTAGAACTCGGCCATGTCCTTTATCGTGGCGGAAATCTCCATGGACTCGCTGACCATTTCGAGAATGGACTTCAGCTCCTCGGACGTGCATTTGTCATTTTCCACCTGATAGCGCAGGTAGTCGAGTATGTTAAGTATTACCTTCTTGATGTTCATGGTCGTAAAGTGGATTGTTGCATTTAGGGTTTATGAAAATATGATATGCATTCAGAAGAGAGACTCCGAAGCAGAACAGGGCTATGCACCAGTTCACGAAAGCGGATACGTCAGCGAGGCTGACCACAAAGGAATCCACGCAAATGACGAGAACAGCCACAAGAGGCAGGCAGCACTCCGTCCTGTGCCATACGCACAGATGGAAAGCCCTTGACAGAAGCAGGTTGTATATGACCGGGACAGGAGAGATATAACAAAGCACATCTATTATTGCAGATACCGTGTCATTGAAGAACAGATAGCAGAACAGGCCGGATATATATATCATGGCATATATGAAGGGCGCAATCTTGACCATGCGGTATGCGCTCCTTGTCATCGCTATTACAGGGCCTATGTCAATATTCTTTCTTTGGGTCATAATCCTTCCTCCAGAATGGTCTTATATGCACATTCAGCTTGACCTTCGGCCTGTATATAGGCTTGTTCTTTGTCGTGTCAAGCCGGAACGAAATCTTGCTTGAATCAGTCATAAGCCTACCCCTCCGCCTTGCTTTCGGAGGGGTCTTCGTATTGGTCGTATCGACCTGTACCTTGATTTTTACGTCTCCCATAATTAATCCATCAAGTACATCAGTATCCAGTTTGAGCCGTCGAAGACGAGCAGAAGTCCTTCGCGGTTCGTCGATGACCGGCTTGTGGTCGTGCTGTTCTCCGACAGCTTGGTTATCTGGTGCGAGCTGCTGCCCGTTATAGTCAGGCTGGTGGAGGTCGCATGGACAATCAGGTACGTCTGGCCGTACTGTGGTGAAGAGGGTAGTGTCAGCGTTATCGACGACGTGTTCCTCGCGATGATGATGCTGTCCATGTGCGATAGGGTCTGCCCGGAAGTCACAACCCTCGTGACGGGCCTGAACCCTGCGACCGTACCCTTCTCCAGATAGAGCGCATGGCTTCCCCAAGTCGGGTCCACATTGTCCTGGTTCTTGCCCGATGCACTGAAATATCCGGCAATGACGACATCTCCTGCCACGTTCGTTGTCACGCTCGTACTTACTCCGAGGCCCACCTTGTCGATTCCCGACGTTGCAGGCAGAACGCTCATGCCCAGTGCGCTCTTTATGTCAACCGTGCCCGATGACGTGCCAGTCCTGCTGTTCGTGAAGAGGCACTGGCCGGGTCCCAACGTCAGGGTCGAGTATGAGGATTCCGCCCCTGACTTTCCGTAGAGGCTTGAAGTCTGTATAGTGAATCCTCCAATCTTTCCGGATTTCGCATCGAGTTTACCCGAGAAACTTCCGTCCTCCGCTTCGAGCTTCTTCGTGCTTATCGTTCCATCCTCGTAGATTACCGTCTCAGCCGAGGCCACCCTTTCGTCAAGCGTTGAATCGCCCGAAGGTATGCCGCCCGCAAGGATGATCTTGCCGTGCGTGGAGTCGGAGAACGTGTCGGAGCCGTTCAGCAGTCCCTCCACCTCGCCGTCGGAGTTCTTGACACCCACCGCCTCCGCGAGTACAGCTCCGCCGAGAAGGTCAACCTCTCCCTTGCCGAACACCTGTTTCAGGTACTCGTAGTCGCTCATGACGGTTTTCTCCGTGACGAGCTTGCGCAGCTCCGTCTCCTTCGCGTAGTAGTTCCTGAGCAGCTTCGAGATGGTGTCGCGGAACGACCCGTCCGGGAACTCCGTGACCGTATCTTCCCACAGGTAGCATGTATCACCTGACAGGTACTCAACAAGGGGAACGAAATAGGAATCGTAGAAGTCGTCACGTATCGAGCTGTCCGGGTCAATCTCGTCAGTCAGGGAATCGTAGGTCTCATGGAACGAGCCGGAAAGTCCATAGTTGTACCCTTCCGAAAGTTCGGTCGTTACGCGGTAGTAGCCGCTGTCGGTGTAGTTGCTCGCGCTCGAATCCTTGCGGTACATTATCTGAAGGGTATGCGTCCCAGCCGTGAGGCCGTAGTCCATCGTGTACACCGTGCCGCGCTTTCCGGAAGTGGACAGGCCGACTACGGTGGAATCGTAGAGGGTGTCGGAGGTAAGGTCCTTAGGAGGGTCAATCTTCGACACCACGAGATAGTCGAAGGAACTCTCCCCGTCGGACACCACCTGCACGGTGGCGATGCCGTCGGTCTGCATGGTGAACGTCAGCTTGGTGGTGCTGTATGTCGAGTTGTCATGGTTCTGCGAACGGTAGAAGCCCACGAAAGGCGCGAGGTCCGCATTGGAATCCGCATCGGCCTGAGTCACCTTAACCCATGCGTCGCCGTTGACCATCGAGCGGCCAATCGTTCCCGAATGTATCAGAGCCGTCTCCTTCTGCTGGGTGATGGCCTGCATGGTGTTGCGGATGATGCGCTTTTCCGGGATGGAGAAATACTTGTCCCCGTTCAGCTCCTCGACGCTCTTCTCCGCAGTCTCCGCGCTTGCAATGGCCGAGGCAGCATCGCTTGCCGCCGCCTCCGCCTTCACCATGGCATCGTCTGCTATCCTCTTCGTCTCGGTCGCGATGGCATCGAGGACCGTCTGCCGTGCCGCGTAATAGGCCGCTATGTCGTCATAGTCGGATTCCTTCGCGGTATCCACGGTAAGGTCCGCAGTATATTTGTCAAGCGCGGCGATGGCTGCGTCGTAGGCCGTCTTGAACGCCGTGTATGAAATCGAGTATTTGGTGCAGTCGGCTACAATCTGGTTGTATTCCGACACGATGTCTGCGGACTGCTGCACGAGCGCGGGCTTCTCGACAGCCGATATGATTGAATCCGAGGCCATGTCGTCGAGCCTCGATATGGCGGTGGCCGCTTCTGTCTTCGCGCTTGCTGCGGCATCCGCGGCATCATCGGCGGCTGACTTGGCCTGTTCCGCGAGTTCCTTGGCGGCGTTCGCTGCCGTGTCGTCCGTGTACTTGCCCGCGAGGCTCCAGTCGGAGGATGAATAGCTCCCGTATGTGCGCGACGTGATGCACCTCAGGATGTCTCCGCCCGGACCCTGCACCCACAGGTCACCCACGTAGTACGGCGGTGCGGGCTGCGTTACGAATATCTGCGCCTTGCCGTCAATCTTGTCGAACACCTCGTCTGGGATGCTCTGCTCCTGCCACTGCGTTCCGTCCCATCGGTAGGTCTTGCCCGTGCCCGTGTCGTACCACAGGTCTCCCGTGTGAGATGCGTCCTCGGAGGTGTCCCACGAGTTGCTCGGGTTCGTGGACTGGTACCATGTCTGGGCCTTCCCGTCAATCTGCGAGCCGAGCTCCGCTATGGCGTCGGCATAGTCGCCTTCTATGAATGTCCTCAGGGCGGTGTCGTCAGTGTATTTCGCGGCCTTCGCCCAGTCGGATGCGGAATATCCCGAGGTCGTCCTCGCCTTTATGCATATCATCAGGTCGCCGGTGCTTCCCTGCGACCAGAGGTCACCGACATCATAAGGCCCCGACGGTGTCCCGAAGAACACCTGCGCCTTCCCGTCGGCGGTGGTCTGCGCCTTCGCCGCGTTCTGGAGCGCCTTCACCGCCTCGGAGTCCGAAATCTGCTCCCACAAGAACGACCCGTCGTCGTCCTGCACCCATCGCCAGGACTTCCCGGCATCAGGGGTCTCCTCGTCGCTCCTGTATTCCTGGTTGTTCGTGAACGTATCCCCCACATGGTTGAGCTTTTCCGCATCGGTGGTCCACGTGCTCGCAGGAAGGTTGTCAGCCGACGGGGAATAAGGGTAGAACCAGCTCGAAACGACCCCGTCGAGGTGGCGGTTGATTTCCTCGATTTCCGGGCTTATGGTGCTGTCTATGTAGCTCCGTGCTCCTTCCGCAGTTGAAAGTGCGTTGTCCGCCGCGAGCTTGGCCGCTGCGGAATCCGCGAGGGCGGAGTCTATCTGCGCCTGTTTGTCGGGCCATTCGGAGAGGTTAGTCAGCCCCGACGACCCAGCTCCGATTATGATGTTGCCATTTACGTAGAGGTTCGGCTCGGTCTCTCCTTCCTTCTGCTGGAACGTTATAAAATTCCCCTGCAATGTCCTGTCTCCGATGAAAAACTCACCGTAGCCATAGAGGAAAGCCTTTCCGGTCTCCTTGCTAAATCCAAGACCGACCATATTACGACCAGTAATTTCGTATGCATTCAGCCCGGCGTAAACCACAATCGAACCACCGTCATGCGGATTGAGTATGATTGCGGATTGCCTTGAGGTATCGGTGAAGCTACCGAACTGTACTATTGAATCTCCATACTCCGGCACTCCGTCACCGTCCTTATCCGTCTTGGACAGGTTTATGTAGTCCGTTCCCACAGATGTAACCCTGCGCTTATAGTATTTGAGCTGCGATGAATCAGGGTTATATTTGAGACACCATGCGATGTCGCCCGTCTTGAACATGTTGGACAGTTCTCCTCCCTTCGTGTCGAAGTAGCATCTGTAAACGGTGCTCATCTCCACCACCTCCGTACAGACGATGCTCGCCTCGGAGAATATCTTAGTGCCGGAGGTCTGTTTCACCTGTTCCACGCTTATGCTGCTGACATCTATCGAATCACGCACAACTATGCGGTCGAACTCGCCCACGGCCTTGCCTACCGAATCCCTGTATATGCCCCAACCCGAGCCTCCTATCCGTCCCGGCCTGAATCCGAGTCCGTTTATGAGGTTCCTGAACTCGGTCTGCGATAGGGAGAGGTCGTTCAGTCCGTCCTTGCGCAGATACATCCGGTCAACGGCAGCAAGTATCTCGGACTTGATTGACGAGAGCGATGTAACATTTTTGTTAAGTTCCTCTATGTTCCCCTGAATCTGCGAAACAGTATTGATTACAGGTGACGGCTTGTCGGACAGGACTATCTCTATGTCAGGGTTTATCACCGTGCTCTCGCTCCATTCGTAGCTTATGCTCTGCACGTACAGATTGAGATATGCCGAGTCGATGAATCTCTTGTCAGTCAGCCGCAGACTGCATCCTGCTGAAAGACTGTCTGCCAATGTGCCGCCTTCGGACTCTGCCTGATTGAGACGCACCTTATCGGTTTCTACCACCCAAGTAGGGTTGATTTGAGCAAGCTCCGCAAGTTGGTCTTTCTTGTAGTCATCCAATCTCTGCTCCGCCCAAAGGACGTACTTGTAAGGCATATCTATGCCTATGAAGAAGAACGAGTCTCCTGCCGCTGCATTCGTTCCCTCGTTCGGGATGAACTTGCCCGTGGCCTCCTGCTCCGCATCGGATTTCTGAAGGGTCAGCCGCCATTCAGAGCCTTCTTTGGATGTATCGTAGGCATAGCCAACAATGGTGAACTCCCAGTCACTGCTGAAGGAGAGCCATCCGGAGCTGAATACGACTTTAGCCTCGTTCCCCATACGGTCTCCGAGGATAGGAATCCAAACCCTATCGGCATAGTCCTTGTCGGATTCTGATGCTCCCTTGGTAGTTCCCCATATGTTCTTCACCCATATATCGAACGTAGGCTTCCATCCACCCACTTCTCCTGTCCCGTAGGTCACGTTCAGCCCATTGAAAGTGACATAAAGCCACATCGCATCGTAGTCGCTCGCATTGAGGAAGGTCGCTTCCTGACGGAAGTAGTACGTGCCCGGGTCGAGGTTGGAAAACTTGTTCTGCGGCAATTCCTCTCCGGTATCATCGTTGAATATCCTGGTACTCTCGGACTGCAATATAAATGCAAGGTTGATATAACCGCTTTCCGTACCCTGCGGCTTCTTGTAAGTCACGCCACGATATGATACCGAACCGAGCTGAACATAGCCAACATAACCTTCAGGAATGGTAAACTTGTGCCTTACTCTGTCGCTCATGCTGACCGTGACCTCGGTATTCTTCTTGACGTCTTTCACGGTAATATCGTCTCCCTTGACCGTAATCGGCTGGCTCTCGCTTTCCGCGGCCTTTCCCGTGTCATCATCAGTCACCTGCTCCGCATCCACTATGATGTCAACTCCGCCTTCAGCTCCCTGAATGGACGGATATATGTCCTCGTTATTGTCAAGTCCGCCTATTATGACTCCGTACTTTGCAATGGAGTCCGCATCGTCCACATACTCAATCGGGTCGAACTTTTCGTCAGTATAGCCGGCTATGTAAGCCTCTGTAGGCTCGTCCATTACCTCTCCGCCATAATGTTTCGCTTTCCAACCTTTCACATAGTCACGGAAGGTCTTTCCCCGGAGATTGGAGAAATAGATGTTGGCCAGTTCCGGAATCCAATCGGGGTCACTCTCAAAAAGTGAGTCTTCCGGGGCCTGCTTGAAGTAGTAGGCAGGGAGGTTGGTTTCTCCTCCACGTCCAAGAAGCCTGTTCCGGATGTCAGAACTCTGGACCTGCCTCTGCACGCTCATCAGTCCTCCGGAGAATCCGTATTCAAAGATGTGGCTCACATCATCGGCAGGAT